>WJIN01000143.1 GCA_014730295.1 Promethearchaeota archaeon
GGACAATAGAAATGATTTGGGTGAGTTATGCTACGCATGAGAAGAAACCACGAGTATCATTCGCCAATATCGAGCGCTTGAGCAAGATTAAAGCTCAACTTCCCGAATTGCTAGCCTTTAAAAACAGACTTCTTACACTAGATGACACATACAGACTAGAAAATCAAATAGAATCGTTTAGAGATGAACCCGGTATTTCAATAGAAGAAAAAGCGTTATATGAAGATACTATTGATTCCCTTGAGAATTATATAGATTACCGCTTAAAACAGAGTAGATTAAAGAGAGCTGATAGAAGAGTCATATTCGAGACATCTGATGAGGTAACCGCATACCATGTGATTACCCTTCTTATCCGAGATCTTGGATTTGACCCACTCACATTCCAACCGCTCAATCTGGACATCTTTAAAGGCTATGGAAATATTAAGTATGCTAGACATCATTTCAAAGCGGGACGCTCCTGGTCTATTTTCACGAACGATTTAGTCTTAACAAATTCACAATCGCATCCGACATGGGAATCATTAACAGCTAAGGAACAAGCGATAATAATGGACGGATTCCATAGACTAATTAAGATGAAAGGATCGGGTACTAATGGGGCAATCACAGAAGCTGATATCCGAAAAATTTTCGGAGATGAGACTGCGAAGGGACAGAAGATCGTAGATCGCTGGATTGATAACAATGGAAAAGATTTTAAAGATTTTTTAAACCAATTTAATGAAAGAAGAGAAATGATCCAAAACGGTCAAATCGAAGAATTCATACAGAATAAATATAAGCCAGCTTATAATCGATTCTTTAAAACTGGCTTGGGCATCATAACAGGAGTCACCGCAACCCCTTTTGAGCTGCCGAATATGCCAGGATTAAACTTCCCAGTCCAATGGCTTATTAACTTCAAAGATGCCGATTTCTTACTAGAGATAAAAGATTTCTTCTGAGTAATCGGAGAAATATTTATATACCCAAAATTCTTTTGGTATGGTGAGGAGAATGAAAAAAAAGTATATTCAGAAGCTTCAAAACGAGCATCTGAGGAAAATCCGTACGGGTTTTAGGAGGTTATTAATAAATAAGATCGCAGATATCCGAATTCAAATCCATAAAGAGCAGCGTAAATTAGATTTAAGTAATGAAAGAGAAGCGAAAAAATATAGAAAACTAGAGAAAGAATGGTGGGAATTGGAACTATTAAAACGCAATGGGACGGTAAAATGCCCCGTGTGCAACTCCTCGGACAAGAACATGACGTTTTCACCCACCTTAAAGGCATGGTACTGTAACGAGTGTTATCAGCTAAACCACCATTATTATAAAAATACTAAGAATAAACATCTCTGGCCGTAATAACCTTTTTCTATTATTTATCTCTGAAAATTTTTAGTTTTATGTTATAATCAGACAAAATAAGATTTATTATAACCAATTATTTATTATTAAAATATATAGATTTTAAATATTTACACTTATTTCTATTATCCATTGAATAGTGAAATCTGATATGGCAAAAAATATGAGAGAATGGTCGGGTGTTATATTGGCGGGAGGTTTAGGAACTAGGTTAAGACCTCTCACTTCTGAGGTACCAAAACCATTAGTCCCTATAACAAATGTTAATATGGTGGACTATGCTATAGCTCATTTAATATACGCCGATATTAAACACATATTAATCGCGCTTGCGTATATGGGAGAAACTCTAAAAGAATATATCGAGCAAACATGGACGCCCGAACGATTAGGCGATGTTGAGCTAGAATGTGTTATTCAAGAGAGCAAAGGAACAGCAGATGCTGTGCGGTTAATGGCAGATAAGATTGATTCTAAAAATTTTGTAATATCGATGGCTGATATCGTTACCAATCTTCCGATGAGAGATTTTATGGATTTTCATACCAGTAAAGGGGGAATCGCAACCATTTCGATGAAATCGGTTGAGTCTCACACCTCCCAATACGGAGTGGTTTTATTAGATGAGAACCGTAAGATATATCTTTTTTTAGAAAAACCCGGTCCAATGGAACTTTATGTCAGTAGCATGGCGCAGAGGAATGAATTATACCTACACACCAATGTAATCAACACGGGTATCTATTGTTTTAATCGAGATATATTGGATGTGTTAAATTCTACAGATATGATGGATTTTGGTGGAGAGGTGTTTCCTTACTTATTAGAAAACCAATATGATCTCTACGGGTTTGTGAAAGATTATTATTGGTTAGATTGTGGGAATCCCCAAACCTATTTATGGGCTAATTGGGATCTTTTGAGAAAATATGCATGGCCTATCACTCCCAACGGAAAGGAATATGACGGTATCTTTGTTATGGGTATTATCAATTCTGGAGAGGGCGTAAGAATCGAAAAACCGAGCTGTTTCGGGGAATATGTACATTTGGGAGAAAATGTGAAGGTAAAAGAATTAAGTTCAATAGGTAATAATGTCAAGATCGGAAATAATTCCTCCATTGAACGAAGCGTGGCATGGGATAATGTAGAAATAGGTAATGGCTGTGAAATAACTGAGACGATAATTTGCAACGATTGTACGATAGGAGATAATGTTATGCTCGATAGAGCAATAATCGCCCCCCATTGTAAAGTTAGTAATGATAAGGATATAATTGATAAAACATTAGATCTGGGAGAGGAAATATAGAATTTAAAAAGGGAAAGAAAAACTAGTTAAACTATTCAATATACTCTAAAAAAGTATTTACCTGGTAATCCGCTTTTTTCGCCATTTTTTTCCAGTTTCGAATAATAGTAATAATTCCTTCGATATCTTCTTTTTCTTGGCCATTTTCACTAGCGAGTCGATTCAATATTGTGATAAGAGCAAACCAATCACAAAACATAGAAAACGCTTCGGCACTAAACCACAAGGTATCTTGATAACGATTTACATCCAAAAACTTTTGCGCATCAGAATCACTTAACAACTGTTTTAAAATAATTGAGATTTTCTTGTCTTTCAACACCTCTTTGGTTAAAAGATTTTGTTGCCCTGTAAGTAGTTTAATTAATGTTGTAGCCTGACTAGGATTTTGGTTTTCCTCCGATTTTAGACCTTCCAAAGTAAGTTGGATATATTTAGATAACTGCCATTCGTCAATCCAGCTTCTCGATAATAATTCATAATTCTTAGTTGAGGCTATTTTTCCAAGTTGGTGGATAAATATCCAAGAGAGGAGGATACCCCATTCAAAATTATTTGATGGAATTATGGTTTCTACAAATCCCCTATTCTCGTTATCAAGATGTAAAGTCTTTAGTTCAGAATCGATTTGTAAGGCAAATTCGAGTTTTTTACGTAGCTTCTCTTTTACAATTGTTATATCGTTCTCTCCAGAAGAATATTTTTTGACTTCGGAGAGAAACTTAGTGAGTTCAGAAGATAATTCATCCACCTTCAAGGTCTTGTTTTGCGCCTCTATTAGTTCTTCAAATTTTTGTACATTCACCAATTTTTCAAATGGAGAATGTAATGGTTGATAGATTACTTGTGTGAAGGTTTGATCTATATTTTGAACTCCATTTCCATCTAATAAGTCGTGCAATTGAGCATAATGGAAATATTCATCATCCTGTACTGTCCTGAAATCTAAAAATGCGTGTGTTTCATACGCCCTCAATTCAAGATATAATCCTTTTTCATGGATTTCCTTATTTCTTCTGATATATTCTAGTCCAGAAATATAATCCTTGAAGATACAATAACCGTCTTTCGGAAGATTAAGCCCTTCTGCTAAAGTTTTTTGAACTATTTTACTCCCATCCCCCTCTTTTACCGCAAATCCAACAGAACTTCTAATAAATCCTTTTGTTTCTGCGTATTTATTATGATACACAATCAGACCACTTTCATCATTGATTCGATTAGAGAACGCATACACATCTTCATTCACATAATTGCCCGTATAAAAGTCGTAAAGAAGAAAGTTCTTTACATCGGCGAATAGATAGCGCTTTTTCATAAGTGGAAATATTTGATTTTCATGTCGATGGACTAATCCCCAATTAATTGGCTCTTCCCAGTAGGATCGCTTGAATTCCATCCCATATTTTTCTTCAAATCCTTGAATTTGCCCGTGTCCAAACATCGGCAGTCCCGGCATCGTTACTAAAAGCGTACAGACACCAAAGTATTTATCCCCATCACCAAATTGTTTAATTGCAGTTTCTTCATCGGGATTATTCATAAAATTGACAAACCTCTTCAGAATCTTAGGATCGAATTCTAAGGTATTTTTTAAAACTGCCCTAAATTTAGCATTATCCTCGTCACTTAACATATTCATAAACGCAGAATTATAGACTCGATGCATTCCTAAGGTTCTTACAAAAAATCCCTCTAATAACCAAAACGCTTCTGCAATAAGAAGAGTGTCGGGATTCTCCTTATTTATTCTATCTACAACCTCACGCCAAAACTCCTTTGGGATTTTTTTATAAAATTCCTCTTTTGTCATCCCGTGTTCAGCTCTGGAAGGAATGGCACCTCCAGTCCCCGGTTCTGGAAACCATAATCGCTGAAAATGTTTTCGGGTTAAAGTCATTGCCGCGTCAAATCGAATTATAGGAAAAAGGCGAGATACATAGAGGATGGTTTGAATTACAGCTTCTCGTACTTCAGGTAATAAATAATTTAACTGGGCAGTATCATTCCACGGATAACTTGTACCATCATTCCCATGATATATAAATCTGGAGTCATTATAACGATAATCTACTCGTTTGAAGGTAACCGCTGCATCGCTTCGTGAAAAATATTTATCCTCCAAGAAAATCCCAACGTTAGGATCCCCCGAGAGGCTTTCTCCAGAAAAACTATAAGATGGGAAAGGTTTATGATCTAATTGGACAAACCACTCCGGGTGCTCCATCGTCCATTTTGATACGATTCCGGTATGATTAGGTACCATATCACTCGCTAACCTTATTCCTCTTTTATTTGCTCTGTCTTTCAGATTTTCATATGACTCTTTCCCGCCCAAATCATGAGCAATAACATAATCATAAATCGAATATGCGCTAGCAGCCGCTTCGGGATTTCCGCACCATTTTTTAATGGTTTCGGACGCTTTTGAACGTTCCCATACACCAATAAGCCACAATGCATTGAATCCCCATTCTCTTAATTGATCTAATTCTTCATTGGGAATTTCGTGAAGTTTTGTTATTGAACGACTATATTTTTTTGAGAGTTGATGGAGCCACACATAGGTATGCTTGGCTATCATAACAACTTTAGGCATCCATTCCTTATCCGGAGTGAATCTTTCCTCCAAGACTTCGTATTCAATGACTTTAGACTCACCCGGTCCGAGTCCTCTAAACATTTCTTCCTCTCTAATCAGATCAAGAGCGGTTAGGATTTTAAGGCTAAATTTTCCTAAAAAACCGGACCATTTTTCGTGCATATATTCCAATTGATTTTTTATGGAATGTGGTGCCTCCTTAATTGGACTTTCTAATAAGTCGATTACTTTTTGATCCACTTGAGGAAATTTTGGTTTTTGCTCAAAAAAATTGTGAATTTCTTCGCAAATTTCTTTGTAATTGGTTTTTTTTTTAAGCGGATCGTCATTAAAAAGTTCCACATAAGGAGAAAAAGCGGGATTCTTATTGGCTAACCATAAGCTAATAAATTGTTCAGGAATTAATTTTTTTCTTTTTAATGTATCTTTCTTTTCTTCCAGGTATTCTTCTGGATCCACTTCATTTTTATATACTTTCTCTGGAGGAAATTCTTTAATTAATGTTTTTGATACCTCCTTTAAAGTTTCTTTTCCCACATTTTCTTTTAAATATTCATAAAGCTCTTCATGAATTGATAAATCTTTATGCTCCTCTTTATATGATTCAATGATATATTCATATATTTCATAAATTAAAGCAACCCCATTTAATTGACCAATCTTAACTGCTAATTCTGGATAATTTATTAAATCTCGTTCCTGATTGAGTCTTTGAGAAAGCAATCGTATGGGATATACTTCTCCATTAAAATTGAGATTTCCTTCCTCTGTAAATTCAAAATCATCTAATTTATACTTCGTTCGAGCTTTCCGGGAAATTTTCATAATTATTTCATATTGGCTGAGATTTGTTTTTTGTAATAAAACAAAATAATTGAATTTAAGTATTCTCTATAAAATCAATAAATAGACCTTTGCGTCATTCTGGATGATTCGGTCAATAGCAATAAAACAAGATGAAAAAAATAAATTGTAAATAAGATAAAACTTTATTATACAATATTCAGTAAATTCAATTAATAATTACTGTATAATTTTTACTCAGAGATATTTTTTATGACAGAAGTAAGTGAAGTTAATAATTTATCAAAACTCCTAAGAAATGGAAGAATAGTTGGTCGGGCGAATTTTGTATTTACTCCCGAACTTGCTGCTGAAATTGGTGTCGTTCATGGATCTATGTTCGAGGAGAATGAATCAATTGTTTTTGGGAGAGATTATCATTCAGATTCGAGAATGTTGAAACGAGGTTATTCCTCCGGATTTATGTCAACTGGGGCTAACCTCTTGAATTTATCAGATTGTACGGTTCCCTTACTCCAATTTACTATTAGAAGATTCGGAGCGAGCGGGGGTATTTATTTTAGTGGAGGACATCTATATTCAGAAGATGTCGGTATACGATTTTTAGATGCACAAGGCATAGAAATCTCACAGCACGAAATGGACAGAATTATTGAGATGTATAACAATTATCCAAAAAATATTAGAAGAGTAGACCCAAATAGAATTGGGAGATTAACAGCGATCCCTCAAACAGAAGATATTTATATTAAATCACTCCAACAATTTGTAGACAAAAAGAAATTAGCAGAAAATGACCTCAAAATTGTGGTAGATTGTTCCTATGGTCCAACAGGCAAGATTACCCCTCTTTTATTAAATGAACTTGGAATTGAGACTATTGCGTTAAATACTCATTATCGGCAGAGAGACTATCCCGTGCCAAATATTAAAACAATTAGAAATACTGCCGATATTGTTAAGGCTTCTAACAGTCATCTCGGTGTCTGTTTTGATATCGATGGCAGCAGAATCTTAGTGGTTGATGAAAATGGATTGGAATTAAATTTTGAAGACCTTTTAATGCTTTTTGTCACATATAACAAACGAATCCAAAATTCGGAAGGAAGCACTATTGTAACCACTCCCGCCATCTCGTCTGTTGTAAAGGACTATATCGAACAAAGTGGATTCCCATTAAAAACAGTTGAAAACTTCCCAGGGGAATTATCACGACAGATACGTGAAGAGCGCGCATGTTTCGCCGCTTCAGATACCTTGAAATTTTACTTTCCAAATTATGCGCCATTCTCTGATGGGAATTTTATCTTGCTAAAGATTTTGGAAATTATGACCGAGCAAAATGATCTTTTGAGCTCTTTAACGAGAGGGTTCCCGAAAGGAATAAAAGTTAATAAAACTGTGCCCATTTCTTCCGATATTATTGATCAAATCCATAACAAATTAAGAGAAATTACAGAAGAGAAGAATTACAATTTCCATGATATAATTAATGAGCTTAAGATCATTCAAGATGATGTATATACCAATATTAAAGTCGCACTTTATCGAGATGCGCTCTTACTCTCCGCCGAATCAGATGATAAGGATAAAGCACGAAAGATGATCTCTGAAATTGAAAAAATGGTGGCGGAAATACAGTAATATCTTATCCTAACATAAAGAATTCTGAAAGATTGAAATGAAAATTTTTTCAAACATTGGCATATTAAAAATATTTAAGTCTTAATGAGATTATTTAATTATTAAACAATAATTATTAATAAAAAGGATGAGTTAGCTTGGCTAATTTAGACATAAACACTACAATTATTCTAGTAACCTTTTTCATAATCTATGGCATTTTTCTCTTTTTTGATGTATTCCAAAGAAATGAACGTTATCGATATTTAGCCTACATTGTAGCCTTACTGCCAATAAATTATATGTGGATTTTAGAATTTGATATCATCCTGGTTTATACTGTTTTATTCGGACTATGGACCCTCTGCATATTGCGTGATATGATACTAGTATATAGAAAGACAAAGGAGTATGATGATATATTCTTATTTTTCATTCTGGCAGTTGTTATCCAAATTGTGGTGGCATCAGTATTACCGGGTGTATTGCCAAATCTTAAATTACTTCCAAATATGGCAGGTATCTGGGATCTTTTTTGGCTTCCAAATATCTACGCTCCAGGAGCTCAAGAAGATTTTGTATTAGTATTTAGGGTTCTATTGACAGTATTGATCATTTTTATTATGGGGCCACTTTTACTCGACATCAAAGGAGAAGACATTCCTTTTCCAGTTCTTTTAGTGATTGTAGCGATCTTTATCATTCCATTTTTGCTTCTAAGCTATATTTGGCTTGCAGAAGCAGTTGCGGTGTTAACATTCCTATTCTCTGTCGTACTATTTGTCATACTACTTATAATTACAAAAAGTGGAAAAGAAATGAAATAATCCTATTTCTTTTTTTCTGATTAATTTTTAAATTAACTTAACTATTTTTATATTTGAAACATTATTTACATTAGAGAGATTCATAATTAGCAAAATTATATAAAATTTTAAAATGCCAGATAATACTGACAGCTCAAATAGCGATTCGAAAAAGAAAGAATTTAAACTTGAAGATATTTCGGGAGTGGGAGAAGCCACTAGAAAGAAATTGCGAGATGCGGGGATCCTTACGGTTCGATCTCTTGCCTTATATCCTATTGCTAAACTTATGGATGATGCTGGACTCGGGGAGAAGACCTCAATTAAATTAGTAAAAGCAGCCCAAGATCTTGAAAAGATGGGGTTTAAATCCGCAGAGAGGATATGGGAAAAACGTCGAGATTTAAAGAGAATCACCACAGGCAGCAATAATCTTGATGAATTACTGGGGGGTGGTATCGAGACGGGATCGGTTACAGAATTATTTGGCGAGTATAGAACGGGCAAAACCCAGCTCGCACATCAACTATGTGTGAATGCCCAATTACCCTATGAAGAAGGTGGTGTGGGTGGAGGAGCATTATATATTGATGCAGAAGGAACATTCAGACCAGAACGAATAATAAATATGGCAGAAGCACTGGATCTGGATTATAATGAAGTGCTCAAAAAGATTGTTGTTGGCAGGGCATATAATTCTGATCATCAAATACTATTAGCAAAGGAATCATCGAAAATCATAAGTGAAAAAAATATCAAACTTATTATTGTGGATTCAATAATAAGTCATTTTCGAAGTGAATATATTGGTCGTGGAACCTTGGCCACACGACAACAAATTTTAAACACTCATATTCATGATCTTCTCAGATTAAGCGAAACCTATGATGAATTAGCCGTTCTTTTTACAAATCAAGTATCTTCAAAACCAGATGTCTTTTATGGTAATCCCACTACGCATACGGGAGGAAATATCGTAGCTCATGGGTCTACTATTCGTATTTATCTCCGTAAGGGAAAGGGAGAGCAGAGAGTGGCTAAAGTGGTCGATGCACCACATCTTCCCGAGGCTGATGCTGTATTTTCCATTACGGATGACGGCATTCGGGATTAATATAGGAATAAATCTTTAAAGGAATCTATATCTCTCTAAAATAGAATAAATACCCGCCTCTCTTGATAAACTAATTATGGTAAACATTACTGTCTTAGTTGATGATTTAGATGGAGCCGTGGATGATTTCGCCCTTTCTTATGGATTTGCGGCATTAATCGAGTTAAATAATGCAAAGGTATTGTTCGACACTGGAACAAAGGCAGACCCATTAGTAAAAAATTTACATCTTAAGGGATATGATGCTCAAGACTTAGATGCGGTAATATTAAGTCATAATCATTATGATCATACAAATGGATTACCCTTGCTTCTAAAAAATAATACTGAACTTCCAGTATATGTACATAAAGATTGGGATAAAGAAATACGTTTTAAGGGGCATCACATACCCATAAAAAATAAAAAAGTGATAAATGCGGGCAGAAATTTAGATGAAATTAGCCCGAATCTATTTCTAACGGATAGTTTTTACTCCTCTGATTATGGAGGTGTATTTGAACATGCTTGCTATATAAAAACAAATCAGCACCTAATTCTACTATGTGGATGCTGTCATCCTGGACTAAACAAATTCCTGCAGAACAGAGAGAACCTAAATTTATCCAAAGAATTTCCCCTTACCATATTAGGGGGTCTTCATGGATTTAGCTTTACAGATCAAGAAGCAATGAATTTATCCCCGAAAATTAGAAATATCGTTCTATTTCATTGTACTTCTAAGATTAAAACCTTCCAAAAACAATTCAAAGAAAGATGCTCCATTGGAAAAGTTGGGAAAATTTACGAGTTATAAGTCAAATTATATATATTGTTTTCCATATCTCTTTTTCTAATTGATTTACCCATAATTAATAAGGCAGTTTTTCTAATATAAGATGGTATGATATAGTAATCATTTACCATAACGGGTGAATAACAAATGGAATAAAATGCTAATGATTTAACAGAATAATATCTCAAAATCCACCTTTACCAAATAATTATTCAGGAGATTGCTTTGCGTGTAAAAATCCATCGGGGTTAAATCTAAAATTCTGGTATCCTAATGGATTAGTCTTTACCAAATATCGCATTCCCTCAAAGTATCGTGGATTTCAAGGTCTTGGTTATGGGGGCATAATCGCGACACTGCTTGATGAAGTGTCTGCTTGGACAATATGTGCGAATTTAAAAAGATTAGGAGTAACTCAACATTTCTCTTTATACTACCTTAAACCAATTTACCGTTTTTTAGGCAGAAAGCCACGTCCTTTAGGGCGTGGATGAATGCATTTAAAAATCACTAAACTCAAACAGTTTTATCCTTTATATCCTCTCGAATTGATCAAAATATGATGGAATATCGAAAAGATGCTCATAGGGTCTATTCTCTCATGGTTCACTTAATTTTTGGAGTAAAATCCCGTCAACCCGCGTTTATATTATAGAGGGGATTGGTATTATTGAAGCTCTAAAAACAAAAATTATTGAACTATCAGAGAACTTTGAGGTAAAAGTGGTGGAAATCGAATGCGGTATGGATCACGTTCATTTATTGATCTCTGCAAAGCCCATGTTAGATATTCCGAAGTATATAAATACAATTAAGGGGCATTCTTCTCGTTTCCTAAGAAAAGAATATAAATCGTTCTTACAAAATAAATTATGGGGCGCTCATTTTTGGAGTCCCCGTTATTTTATTTCTTCTACGGGAAATGTATCTCTTGATGTTCTGAACCAATATATTGAGAATCAACGGAGGAAGATTGCTCTTGAACGTTAATCGAATAGTACTTGGACTTTACCCAATAAAGAGATGCTAGCTAATTTGTTTAGAACTTCTAAAGTGGAAGTGGAGCAAATATTGAGTTATTTTTTTGATCCTATTGAAGAATATCTTCTTGCTTCCAAATAATTTCTGTATAAGAAGCATATCAATTTCAAGTAACGTAAAGGAAAAAATAAAGAGATAATATACTCCGTAGTGGGGTTTATTTGAAATTTAACTGGAGATTTAAATGCATCGCTAATAATCAAGAGTTACATCTACATTTATCCCATCTCGAACGGCTTGAGTGACGATACAATAGTCTTCAAACATCTTACGACATCTATCAGCTCGTTTTCTCATCTCAGGGGTATCTATTTTTGGCTTAATAACCACATCTATATTTAACACCCGCCAAAAGCCTTTTTCATTTCTCCCAACCGTGACTTCCGCTTTAGCATCGAGATCTTCCACCGTAAACTCTTTCTTTTTTAAGCAGAAGATAAAGCTTGCGCTTAAACAACCCAGAATTGCCGTTCCTAACATTCTTGAGGGATTAGGGCCCCACATCTCTACTTCTTTATCATGGGTTTCGTCAATATAGCAATCTTCTACTTTAATCTCACCAAGTTCACACTTAAAGATCATTTGATCTTCTAATTTTAGACCAACTTGAATTTGTTTTTTCTCTGAATCTGACATTTTGATTTCTTTATATTGATTTTTAATAATAATGGCAAATAAGAATTTTTTAATATTTAGATAATAAAAAATTAATCTTGGCTTTATTCCATAATATATATATGGAACAGTATTTATTATGGCTTTTATTAGAATTTAAATGCTGGTGATTAAAAGAGGCTAACTTTCTTCAATATTTTTGAGCTTATAATGTCGCACCAAATGAAAAAATAAGAAAGGAAAATAGAAAAAGAGAACATAGTAATATTCCCAGGTGAATAGTGAAATGATAAGGAGCATAGCAAAAAAAAGAACTATCTCACTGAATAAGAGAATTTTACTTTTGTAATACTTAAAATCGAAGAACGAAGATTTCACCTTGTATTGGGATAAATATTTATCTAAATTTTCTTCCTCATCTTTAGAGATTAGAAATCTTAAGCCAATTGTTTTTTTTGGAAAATAAAAAAGATTCGTACCCCAATCAAAAGTATCGATGATAACATGAAGTAAGTAGGCAAATCCCGCGATAATTAACCCTAACCAATTGAAAATAATTCCAAAGATGACAATAATTATACTGGGAATAAGTGAATGGGTTATGAGATTTCTATGATTTCTATCACGGGCATATTGAGAGAAAAACACATCAAAATCGCATATAAAAGAGGCAATAATAATCAAGCTATATTCAAGAGCAATAAGGTTTAAATAATAAGTAGAAATTGAAGCAATGATAACACCTAAAGCATAATGTGAATTGATGTGCAATTTAATTCGACCTCTTGATTATATTACCTTCATTTATTCTTTCTTGAACTTTCGATAAAGATTGAAACCCCTTCACTCCTTTCTTTTCTACGTCAAATGATGCAGCTGAAGAGGCATAATATGCTGCATCTTTAATTGCACTCCATGATTTATCTGATTTAAGGAATTCATATAATAATATGGCTAAATAGACATCTCCAGCACCGGTTTCATCTATTACGTGGCGGGGTTGAAAAGCTGGAATAGTTACTATATTTTTATCCTTTTTAGCAATGAGAGATCCTTTTTCTCCCAGAGTCATAATTGAGACACAATCGAATTGTTTGAAATATTCCATAATCTCGCCCCAGTTTTGCATTCCAGAGATAATTTTCATCTCTTCTTCAGAACCTTTAATAATAAGATGATTTCCTAACAATTCTATAATTCTTATCAATTCATTAATCAAGTTTTCGTCTCTTGTGAGTTGTATTTTCCCTCTTCGGTTTATTTTTCTTATAAATCCCTGCACATCAATACCATAATAAATATTGGGCAATTTTTCTTTAATGTTTTTCACAAAATTATACGGGATTTCATTACATATCGGCACAAAGCATACCGCTTCTGGAGGATCCTCAAAAAAAGAACTGGGGATATCATCAAATTTTAGATCAGGACATCTCGATTTCAGTTTTAATTTTCTTGAGTGATTGATATATTTCAAGACAAATCTCGTGGGTTTATCTTCGACCAATTTTAGACCGTTGAGGTCGATATCATTCTTTTTTAGCGGTGAAAAAATAAAATCTCTATATAATGATTCGTTAAAAGTGGAAATAATGCCGATTTCGACATCTTGATTGTACTCTCTTAGAGAAAGGGAACAATATGAGACCGACCCCCCAAGAGAAGGATCGGTTTTTTTTCCTAATTTGAAGACCGTGTCAATTGCTATGTGTCCAATAAAGACTATCTTTGGGGTCAAAAAAATAAACTCACCTATTTTTCTAAATGAATCATTTCAAATAAATTTAAAAAAGGAAATATTATAATTTAAGTCCACACAATCCAAAAATTTAAAATTGTATAACCAAGAATTATCTATGAATTTCTTAATTGATCTATAATTGAATCTTTTTCTTTCAATTCTAATTTTAACTTATTAATTTTTTTCTGCAAATCTTCGACTAAGTCTGAGACGGGACCTGACGAAGAAGGGGATTGAACTTGCTGATTTAATTTTTTCCGCAAATTAGTAATAGTTTGATCTTTTTTTTGAATTTCTTGGTTTAGTTCATTTACCTTTTGCTGTAAGTTTTGAGTTTGAGAATTTATTATGTTTTGATTATTTAGTTGACTCTGAAATTGGTTGATTTCTTGTCTAAGTCGTTCATTTTCTTCCCTTAGAGCAATTATTTCTTCTGAGTCTTCAATAGGGGCGCTCCCTCCTTGTCCTGACCTACTCTTGAGATTTTCGTTTTCATTTTTAAGTCTATCTGCTAGATTTTTGTATTTATTTAATTCAGATTGCAGATCTTGACATAGAATCTCAAGTGTTGGAGAAGCTGTTCCAGGAGATCCCTCTGGAATAGTCTTCCCTCCACCAGCTTCTAAATCTACTATTTTGGATTCTAAATTTTGTTTTTCCTCTTGAAGGGTACTCACATTAGACTCGATTAAGTTTATTTTATCAATCAGTTTCTGAATGTGAGATTTTTTCTTCGATAATTCAGATTGGAGATCCTCAATTAATGTGGCATTTATATCAGGTGCTTGTTGGGGAGCCGCTTCTAATTCATTTATTTGAAGTTGTAGCTTATTTATCTGATTATCTTTATTATTTAATTGATCACCTTTAAGAGAAAGCTGACGGTTTAAATTCTCTATCTGAGTTTCCAGATTTTCTATCCGGGCGTCATATTTTTCTGCTAGCTCATTCTTTTCTCGTTTTAGCTTTTCTTTTTCGTCTGCGGATTTTTTAATGAAATCTTCGGATTTCTGTATTAATTCTACGTTCTTTTCGATTTTTTTTCTTAAAACTTCATTTTCTTTTTCAAGTTTATCTAATTTATCTAAGGTTTCTCCAATTGCGGAAGGATTTTCCATTTCCTCCGAAACTTTCCTCCTAAATTGTGAAAGAAAATCTTCTTCTTCTGACATTTGTATTTATCTTATAAGGTAATTGGTAATAAAATAATCATAAATCATTTGATCAGTTCTCAAAGTGATTTACTAGATAATTTTAATATTTTTAGTTTTATCGTAATTATAATTATGGTTTTTTACATAAAAAAGTTTTAAGGATTTTCAATTCGATCTTGGTTTTACTAAAAAGCTCTTTTAACTTTAGTATGTATAATAAAGTTCTAAATTGAAAATTAAATATAAATTAAAAAAACCTTCAATAATTGATTATTCTTTTAGAACGATGCCCGAGAAGTATCCTACTGAATAATCACACGGACCCGATCCACCCATCTTCTCATAACTCGTATAATATGCAAGGCTTTTACTGCGAGTAGCCCCTAATTTTTTGCATGTGAGCATTAAAGTAGTTATGGTTTGCGGTCCGCATACGCTTGTTTTTTGAGCATTTTCTAATGTTTTCCTAACATCAAATTCAACAAACGCGTCAATTACTGCTTGGTCTCGCTGTTTCATCTCTTCGAGGTCTTGGTGAGGATTGGAAGGATTGTGAGGCTGTTTATGGGTCATGTCTGAAGAGGCAATTATAACAATATCTTTATCCATTTGTTTTATAGATGAGGCTAAGTCTGTTGCAATTTTATCAAGTCTATTAAAGTCTTTAGTAGTTAATTTGATAGGGATCATTTTCACTTCCTTCTCTTTAGCACAATATTTTATAAAAGGTAATTGGACTTCTATGTTATGTTCTCTTCCAAAAGGAAATCCTATAAATGCTGAATCATCAGCGATAATTGTGTCACTATTTGAAAGAATAAGATCTGCCATTTCTGAATCGATTTCTAATTCCCCGATGGGTGTATCCCACACACCCTTATTCATTAAAGCAATCTTATTATAGCCTACATGGTCTGTTCCTAGGATAATAACGGTATCGGGAATCTTCTCTTCAAATATATTAAGATATGTCCAAGCTGCGGCGGGAGCTGAATAGTCATATCCTGCATGTGGAGCTGTCCCTCCGATAATGGTTCGTTTCTCTTCACTTTTCAAATCGGGCAATCTTCCCGGACCAAAAGTTTCATTCTTAAACGCATCTTCAATCTTCCGAATAAGACTTGACTTATTTCCAGGATAAAATTGTCCTGCAACAGCAGTCCTTCTTCTTGACATTTTTGATCATTTATTAAGATTCATTGTATACTATTTCAATTAAAGATATAAGCATTTAAATAGATAACACTTCATTTTTCTAAGAAATCTACTTTAGGAATAATAATAATAAATTATCAAACCTTATTACATCTAATGAGTGAGCATGAAGCAGAGGAAATTTCTCTTGACGAGATTGAAGAGGAGGATATTCCTGAGAAGATCCCCACAAAATTGATTAATTCCAGAGTTATCGTATTCAATCCGCTGTATGCGTCTTATTTGTATGTGAAAGAAAAGTTTTTTGGAGCTCCCTTAGGTATTAGCAAACCCCGCTTAGAATATTTTTCCAAACCTTCCGAGTTATCACTTCTAGAAGCATATTATCTCCTTAAAGCGGGGCGAATTAGCATATATGACGTAGAGAATGAAAAAGAACTCAATACTGACGATTTCTACAAAAGAGCATGTGAGATTCATAAAAAATTTGAAGAAAAGTTCATTATTTACGAAGATCTCAGGGAAAAAGGATATATACCCCGTCCTGGATTGAAATTTGGCGCGGATTTTGTTGTCTACAAAAAGGGACCTGGATTAGAACATTCTCCTTTCATAGTTCATGCCCTCCCTCACGATTCAAACATTAGTGCTATTGAAATAGTGCGCGCAGGTAGATTAGCCACCTCAGTGAGAAAAAAATTTGTAATTGCTAACCCGGATAAAAAGAGCTATTACTTTTTCGAATGGTTTAAACCCTAAAAGAGAGAATTTGCTTGGTCTTTAGAATTAATGGGTAGAAAATAAGAGAACCAAAAAGGAAGATTTTCTGTTTCTGATAGGAGGGAAGAAAGATTAAGAATATCTTAATACCCTTAATAAATCACCGATATCGTGAATACGATCTGCCAATTCTTCCAAGATCTTAATGCTGTCCCGTATTCGTAAAAGTAATCGAATATCAATCTCTTTATTGTTGTATAAATAATCGAGAAATTCCCGGAACACTAAATCAATATCATTTTCAAGTTCATGGATAGTTGTGGTGTTCTGAAATACCTCTTGGGGATTATCACGAAGATTCTTAATGGCGAGCTTCAGTACATTTGTCATCTCTAAGATAGAGTTAATCATTTTATGGTAAGAGTTGGTCATATCTTCATTAAATTCTTCAAGAGCGTCGATTTTCGAAAGAATGTCAACAAATTCCAACGCAGCATTAATTACATTATCCATACGTAAGATAAGGGTCATATAATCTCCTAAACCTTGAGCGCTAGCTTCGGAAAACTCCTTAATTAATCTAATTTTAATATTGTCGGCATCCTCTTCGAGCAATTGCAATTTACTCATTCGTTTTTTCAAGCTTTTTTTACTCGCCTTTTTTCCTTCTTGCCAATCGGTATAATATACGCCCATATCGCTAACAACTTGGTACAAGATTCGTGAATGCTCTATTAACAAGCTGGTGATTTCATCTATAGTACTTGCCATTTTCTTCTCAACTATTATAATGTTGTATTTAGTATAATAAAATCAAAAGAACTAAATAAAAATATGTTTTTAAAGATTTTTGCATTATGTTATATGCTTTAAATTAAAACACCTCAAATTGGGTGGGTTTAGTACCCTCGATGATGGAAAAATACAAAACCTATTTGAAAATAACGAATGTAGGCGCAATAGCTCGGCGATATTTTGTTAATAATTTTTATGATGGAATGCTAACCATTCTTGGCAGTTTACTGGGCTTTCTTACGTATATTCTCACCGGAACTCCTACCGTAGAGAGCCATATCATAATTCTCGCCGGAATCGGCACCTCGATCAGTATGTTTATCTCGGGATTTTCAGGATCCTATCTCTCAGAAAAAGCCGAACGGAGAAAAATTCAAAATGAAATCGAGCGCGCGATGGGACGGTTTAGGGAAGAAGAAGGCAGAAGAATTGAACAACAAGTAGATGTGAAGGAAATTGAGAAAGCTATGCTTCGAGAAATTCCCAATAATAATCCCCCCACGTTAAGAAAGAAAATTTTACAAAAAAAAAGGGAAAAAGTAAAAACATTGTATGAAAAGGCGGAAAGTTTCGCAAATAAAATTGTCTCTACTGTGAATGGGGGCGCTCCGTTTTTAGGCGGTTTAGTTCCTTTGTTTCCGTTCTTTTTTGTTCCTCAAGCTGGGTTGATAACCTTTATCATTTCATTTACCATAATTATCGTGTTTATCATCTTATTGGGAGTTTTTTTGGGAGTGATCTCAAAAGGATCAATCATCAAGAATGTCATTCAAATGATCGCAGCTTTTATTATTACTTTTCTTGTCACGATGCCTATCCTCTTATTCACTCCAAGCGGGGGACCATAACAAAAGTTCCATTCCATAGGAATAATAAATGGGATTATGGCGTCTAAATTGTGGTTTTTGAGTAAAAATTTTTCCCAAAAATTTCTCTATTTAAATTCTGTATCTATTATTCTTTTAGCCTTTTCAATTACACAGAAAGATTTTCTCACAATTGTGGAAACTATTAAAAATGCTGTTTTTTATATATTTACTAACATTTCAAATTGAATGTTAAATAATAATAGAGTTGAATAAAAATTGAAAGTAATTGAAATCGAAGGAATTGGGCCGGAATATGAAAAGGACTTGAATAAGGCGGGTATTGAAGATGTAGAGCAATTGGCTGGTCTTGATTGGGAAGGGCTTGAAGATTTAGCCGAAAAGTCAGGAATTTCGTTAAAGCTATTAGATAAATGGGCAGAGCACGCAGATTTAATTAGTCTCTTAGGAATTGGTCCAGAATATGCGGAAGCTTTAAATAAAGTGGGGATTGATTCGGTAAAAGAACTAGCATATCGCAGTCCTGAAAATACACTCAAAAAGATCGAAGAATTAGATAAAGACCAACCGGATGTGATACGAAAGATCCCTACGGTTGATCAAATTTCTGATTGGATCGATCAAGCAAAGGAAAAGTACGGAGTTATCGACGAAAAGAAAGGTTCGGGTACTAAGCTCATAAAGATCGAAGGAATTGGCCCAGAATACGCGAAAGATCTTAAAGCAGCAGGATACGAAGATTGTGAACAATTATTGCCACTCTCGAAAGATGAACTTAAAGAATTGGCTGACAAGACGGATATATCAGAGAAATTATTGGACAAATGGCAAGAGCACGCCGATCTTATGAGGATTAAGGGCGTTGGACCTGAATATGCAGACGCGTTAAACAAAATTGGAATAGATTCTGTGAAAGAATTGGCTCAAAGAAACCCTGAAAATACTCTTAAAAAGATCGAGGAATTAGATAAGGATGAGCCAAATGTATTGCGCAAACTACCCGTATTGGATGAAATTAAGGATTGGATTAAGCAAGCAGAAGATATTAAGTAAATGTAAGAGTTTTCTATTTCCTAATTTTTTTCTTTTTATTTGAAATAAGACTTTCAATATGGATAATTGATTTTTTGTTTTTTAATAAAATAAAGTGTGTATTTCTCATAGAACAAATTAAATAATCAATGATTTGCTATGAATTCATAAGAAACTTTTGAAATTTAGACTAAATATTTATAATAAATCTTTGTTCTTATTAAACTGAGTTTTTGAAATTTAATGTACACAACATTGAGGTATAATTAGATGAAAGTTATAGAGATTGAGGGAGTAGGAGAGAAGTACGCAAAAGTCTTAGAAAAGAATGGCGTTGATGAAGTGGAAGATTTTGTAACATTGAGCTATGAGGAGTTAGAAGAGCTAGCTGATAAGACAGATTTATCTTTAAAACTCTTAGACAAATGGCAGGAGCACGCAGACTTGATGGTTTTGCTTAAAGGCGTTGGGCCAGAGTATGCTGACGCTCTAAACAAGATCGGAATTGACAGCGTCAGAGAATTTGCGTATCGAAATCCCGAAAATACCCTTAAAAAACTAGAACAATTAGATAAAGAAGAACCGGACGTCTTGCGCCAATTACCAACCTTAGATGATTTGAAAGATTGGATTAATCAAGCGAAAGAGAAATATGATGTAGATAAAAAAACAAAAGGTCCTGGAACAAAGCTAATAAAAATCGAAGGAATTGGGGATGAATATGCGAAAGATTTGAAAAAAGCCGGTATCGAGACGTGTGAGCAATTAGTTCCGTTATCTAAAAACGATCTTAAGGAATTAGCGGATAAAACGGGTATTTCTCCAAAACTCCTTGATAAGTGGCAAGAGCACGCCGATCTTATGAGAATTAAAGGTGTGGGTTCTGAATATGCCGACCTTCTTAATCAGATTGGAATTGATTCAGTAAAAGAACTTGCGCAACGAAATCCAGAAAACACCTTAAAAAAAGTGGAAGAGTTTGACAAGGAAAAACCAGATGTCGTACGACGATTACCCGTTTTAGATGAGATTAAAGATTGGATTGCTCAAGCAAAAGATTTATAAATGAATTTTAAAGCAGTTTTACCCTATTCTTTTTTATTTTTCTTTATATTATTCCAGATCTAGATGGATGAATTTTGATCTGAATTGGTTTATTTTTCTAACTCAAAACCTTTTAGACAAAAAATTATTAATTCTAATTTCATTTTCCGATATAGTTAGAAGCTAGTAAAAAGGAGAATCAAGAAAATGAAACATATGTGTGGCGTTGATATCGGGTCATTGGCCACCAAAATAGTATTGCTTGACGATAATAGGCAGATGGTTGACTGGCGTTTAAATAGGTCAACATATGACTTCAAACGGGTAGGGCGTAATCTATTTCAAGATATCTTAGAAAAAAACGAATTATCTCGCTCTGATGTATTTGTCATGTCAACGGGATATGGAAGAAATACAATAGATTTTGCTGATGATAGAATTACAGAAATTACAGCTCATGCACGTGGTGCTCAATTCTTTTACCCCGAAGCACATTCTGTCATCGATATAGGCGGGCAAGATAGTAAAGCTATTGTTATGTCCTCAAAAACAGGAAATGTCATTGATTTTCAGATGAACGATAAATGCGCTGCGGGAACGGGCAGATTTTTAGAAGTAATGGCCAACGCATTAGAGATACCTTTAGATAATATGGGGGCTATAGCATTAAAATCAAATAAACCAGCCTCAATTAGCTCAACTTGTACCGTATTTGCAGAAAGCGAAGTGATCAGTTTATTTGCGCAAGGAACCTCAAAAGAGAATATAGCCGCAGGGATTCACAAGTCAATTGCAAAGAGAGTAGCAGGAATGGCAAAACGCATTGGAGTAGAACCTCTCTTAGTATTCTGTGGAGGTGTTGCGAAAAATATCGCAGTCAAAAAATACCTTGAAGAAGAATTGGGTTTTGAGATCGTACGACCTGAATATCCACAACTTACGGGTGCTCTTGGAGCAGCGCTATTGGCTATGGATAAAAACACAAATTAACGCTTGCGTTACTTGCTAACCATTTTTTCATTGAAATTTTTTTAGAATTTCTTACTAAAAATTTTTTCTTAAATTTTAGAAATAATGCTCATCTGCTAGAAGTTAGGATTAAGCATTCCAATAATAATTGACTTGGTAATAGTTGACTTTAGTTAAAAATTTAAGATGTAAGGTTTTTTAATGGCAAAAAATTAGAATCCCTATCTATCCCATCTATAGTCGCTACCTCTCTTTCCGTTTATTTTGTTTATAAAATAGGTGAGAAAAGTGATCTAGATGAATAAACCATATTCAATAATTATAGAAATAGCAAACAGAATATCATGAATGAAGAAAATAAGAATAATCCTCTGGAACAACTCGAGTCTCCATGGCAAGTTTCCCATAAAACAGTTATTGAACAACTCGATGTGGATCCAAATAATGGGTTGAATTCAAGTGAGATCGAACCAAGAAGAGAGAAGTTTGGGTCTAACAAGATGAAAAAGAAAGAGAGAAAAAGTACCTTAGAAATATTGATAAACCAAATAAAAAGCATCATTATAATACTACTTATCGCCGCCACGGTGATATCCTTGATTTTTGGTGAGATTATCGAGGCAATCGCGATTTCTGCTGTAATAATCATTAATACTTTAATTGGTTTTTTCACAGAATTAAAGGCAGCCAGATCGATGGAAGCTTTATATGAATTGACACAAATTAAAAGTAAGGTTCTACGAGAAGGAGAAGTGAAGAAGATTTCTGCCGATGAGTTGGTAGTGGGAGACATTATTATTCTAGATGCTGGAGATCTTGTGGCCGCAGATTCACGAATCATTGAATCTTCAAAGCTTCAAGCGAATGAGTCATCTCTGACCGGGGAATCAATTCCAGTTAATAAACAGAGTAAAAAAATTGAAGATGAAGAAGTTCCATTAGCGGAAAGGTATAATATGCTATATAAAGGAACCGCCATCACTAGGGGATCTGCTGAAGCAATCGTGGTCGCAGTAGGAGAGGATACGGAATTGGGGCGAATCACCTCTCTCGTTGAAGAAGCGGGTGAGGGAGAAACTCCTCTCACAGAAAGATTACAAAAACTGGGAAGGAATCTCTTTTGGGTCACATTGGTAGTTGCGGTAGTTGTTGGAATAAGTGGGTTAATACGAAATCCGGAGGACTTATTTTTAATGATTGAGTCCGCTTTAGCCTTAGCAGTTGCAACCGTTCCAGAGGGCCTTCCCGTTGTCGCTACAATCTCTTTAGCACGCGGAATGTGGAGGATGGCAGATAAGAATGCACTTATAAACCGTCTATCTGCAGTCGAAACCTTGGGATCCACAAATATCATTTGTACCGATAAGACGGGGACGCTCACTGAAAATAGGATGACCGCCATAAAAGTATATGCAAATAAGGAGATCATTGAAATTACCGGGAAAGGATTTGAAATTAATGGTAAATTTATAATCGATAATGAAGAAATTAACCCAGAACAACTAACTACTCTTTCTAGATTAATTAAAGTCTGTTTACTATGCAATAATGCAAATTTTAAAGAAGGGGAGGGAGATTCTGATGATGAATTTGTTGGAGAGCCCTTAGAAGTTGCATTAGTTATAATGGGATTGAAATCGGGCTTTAAACGTAAACAGCTTTTAGAGCAGTATCCGGAAGTAAGAGAAGAATCTTTTGATCCAAGTATTAACAAAATGGCAACAATTAACGAATTTGATGGCAAATATTTAGTTTCAGTGAAAGGCGCACCAGAAGATGTCTTAGAGGTATGTACATCATACTGGACTGAAAATGGAATAAAATCACTCAATCAAGAAATTAAAAATGATATTTTACAAAATAATAAAAGTTTTGCTGAAAAAGGGTTACGAATAATCGCAGCAGCTACTAAAGAAGCTGAGACTCAAGATATCGAGCCATATTCAGATTTAGAATTCTTAGGACTTGTTGCCCTCTTAGATCCCGCCCGGAAAGAAGTCAAACCCGCAATTGAAATTTGTAAAACTGCGGGCATAAATATCATTATGATTACAGGAGATCAAGCACCTACTGCACAATATATCGGAGAGGAACTCGGGCTTATTTCTCACGATGGCTCTAATGTTAAGGAGGGTAAGGTGATCAAGGCGTATGATGAATTGTCAAGAGAGGACATTGAAGAAATTGAGAAAGGTACGATTTTTGCGAGAGTTGAACCCGAACAGAAATTGAATCTGATTGATATTTTTCAAAAGGAAGGTAATATCGTCGCCATGACAGGAGATGGAGTGAATGATGCCCCTGCACTTCGCAAGGCAAATATTGGTGTTGCTATGGGACAGAGGGGGACGCAAGTAGCTCAAGAGGCTGCAGATATGATTTTGGAAGATGATAATTTCGAAACGATTACCACCGCAGTAGAGGAGGGTCGAATTATCACGGATAATATTAAGAATTTTGTAATATATTTGCTCTCGTGTAATATCAGCGAAATTTTACTGGTATTTTTTGCATCTTTATTGGGAATGCCGTTGCCTATTCTACCATTACAAATATTATTTTTGAACGTCGTCACGGATATTTTTCCCGCTTTTGCCCTTACCGCAGGAGAAGGTACACCGGGAATTATGAAGCAAGCTCCTCGGGATCCCGATAAACCGATAATCACAAAAAATCATTGGGTTACCATTGCTATTTACGGCTTTGGGCTTACCATGACAGTTTTAGGAACATTTGCGATTGCCCTTTATGTATTAGGGGTTGATGAAGCTCGCGCGGTAACGATTTCATTCTTGACTCTGGCTTTCGTCCAACTGTGGCATGTGCTTAATATGCGAAATTTTGGGTCTAGTTTTTTCAAGAATGAAATTACAAATAATAGCTATATTTGGGGGGCAATTGTTTTAAGTGCTGTAATAATCTTATTAGCGACATATCTTCCGGGACTTTCTTTTGTCTTACAAACTGTGGATCCTCAAATTGATGGATGGATATTGATTTTAGGAATGAGTTTAATTCCTTTAATTCTAGGTCAAATTTGGAAGTCCCTTAGTAAAGAAATTTCTCTTCTTTAGGATTTCTCTAATAAATCTAAATGTTTTCCAGAAATTATAAAGAAATCTTAAATTATAGCGTTGAATATTGTTATTTATATGCCTTCTGATGAAGAATTAACCCTAGCTGTTTTCATTTTGAGAGCCTTTGGGAAGGGTTTGGGAAAGGCAAACGCCAAAAAAATAGAAAGCTATCTGCGAACTCATTTTGGTCGTTATGAAATCAGTCCTAAAATATTTAAAGTATGTCAAGATTTGGCTAAAGAGGACCTTCTTAATGAAACTAAAGTTACAGGTTCTGATGGAAAGCCTGATTATCTCTATAACATAACCGTTGCCGGCTATAGTACGATAGAAGCTTTAGAGAGAGATGTTCTGGAGAGAAAAAAGAGAAGATTATCATAGCTTAAGCGGGAATAATTCCTAAAAACTACAAAAATGCATTTAACGAATTTTAAAACACATTTTTAATATCATATACGGAAGGTAACTCTATTAAGGTTAAGGAAATAGAGTCCATATTGGTTAACCTTTTTAGATGGAATTTACTCCATTCTTAAATCTGGCCTTTTAATCTTTTTAATAGAACAATCATAAATTTAATTTGACTCTATATAGACACATTACCTAAATTTACCCAAAGATTGTATCTTCGAGAAGGTTTAAAAATATTAACAACATAAGTTTAGATCCCGTCATATTTCGGGAGCTTTCCTAACTTTCATATTATTGAATGTATAGGAAAATGAAAGCAAATCCGACGACTTTTTGAGTAAAGAGTAAATTTTATCAACAATATACTCTTGTAATTAATAATATTAATTTAGCTAAAGAGTTTAATTATGCAATCCTTGGATCTTTTATCGGAATTCACTTCATTTATTGAAGAGAAGAAAGCGCAAGGTAAGAAGATAATTGCGTTTCTCTCCCATGACAACGTACCAGAAGAGCTTATTGATGCTGCAGGTTTTGTTCCATTACGCATGATTTTTGCTGGGGATGATTCGTTGATGAACTCGAGCCATAATTTTTTACCCCCTTCAACATGTAGCTTTGCCCAAAGTTGTATTGGATTCTTTTCTCTGAAACCGAACATGTATAGATTCTTGGATTATGTAGATTATATTTTATTATCTAATCATTGCGTATCTGATATAGTAGTTTCAGAAATTATTTCTCAAAACTTTAATGTTAAAAGGTTGGATTTTTATGTCTCCTATACTCGAAATAATAATGCCTTAAAGTATTATAAAATCGAGTTAGAACAATTTCGAAATGCACTTGAACAAATTTTAGGAGAAAAAATTCCCGATGAAAAAATCCGTGAAAGTATTATAAAGTACAACGAATTTAAAAAAACACTCGCAAAAGTACAGGATTTGCAAATCAAGGGATCGGAAAAATTAAAAATATATCAAAAAGCCCTGCTATTTGGACCACAAATTCAATCTGAACTGGAAGAATTTATTGCTCAAAACAAAGACAAAAACGATTATATGAGTAATAATGCGAAAAATGTAATTCTTACGGGTTGTTCCATCTTCATTGGGGATTATCTGATGGATTTAATAGAAGAAAGCGGTGGAAATATTGTCTTTTTTGACAGTTGGGTGGGGTATAATTATTATACTCAAACGTTTTCCCAAGAAATTTTAAATAAAATTAAGGATCCTATTGATCTTTTGGTCAAACGATTTGAAAATAATGTTTATGGTGATCATACTGTTCCGAATTCTCTGGATGAGAGGATTGCGCTGATTGAGAATTATGTAAATCAATTCCAAAAAGAGCACGGAATAAAATTGGGTGTAATTAATCATGTAATTAAGTTTTGCGACCATTTCGCCTTATTTCAATCTTTATTTAAGGATAAATTGCAAGATATAGGTATTCAAGTGTTAAATTTGGAAAGAGATTACTCACGATCGATAAGAGGTCAGCTTTCTACGAGAATTGAAGCATTTATGGAGATGTTATGAAAAAATGAGTATATTTACGGATGATATTGTAAGTTTTAAGTCGGTCTTAAGGTTGGCTTATAATTTCTTAGCGGGACGAGAATATCTTAAGAAGAAGAAATTTAAAGACAGAAAAAAACTCATTTCTGTCGCACTTCCCTTTTCAGATTTGATATATTCAGCCGGTGCTGTGCCAGTATTCCCGATACGGATGGAGAAATTTAAGGTGAATGCCTATTTAAACGCTCTTAATTCAGCAAAAAGTCTAATCGGATGGGATCTCACTACAAGATTACTTAGTTTTGTAAGACAATTTGATGTTCTAAAAATCTTAGATACAGTTATGGATGATGTAATCCACACGATAAACGAAAAATACAATGAATTGTATGAACTGGGAATAGACAACGGTATTCCAAGTGATTTTTGCTATGGACTTACCGGATTAACTGGAATGTTCATTTCAAAAGGAAAAAATGTTGATGCGAATATCAATTTTACCATACGTTGTTCGGCGTGGAACAAGTATTCTGAATCTCTAAAGAATTACGTTCCCAGGCAAATTTGGGTGGATGTTCCTCCGAGAGAATATGGAAATGCCATTGAGTTGCTCACCGATAATATAAGTAAGGCCATAGCCGATTTAGAAAATGTGACGGGAAATCTAGTTACCGATAATAGTCTAAAAAAGCAATTTAGGATTAGTAATCAAATTAAGAGATTCTATAAGACGGTTTTATTTGAATGTAGTGCCTCTGATTTCTATCCGTGCAATCCGGCTACTTTTGCTGAGATTCTCGCATTGTTGGGATTAAGCTTCCAAGATTACAATTCCAATGCTCAACGATATTTAGAAAATTTTAGCTATCTAGTGAAAGAAATGAGAGAGCGAATTGAAAAAGGAATTGGAATGGATGTTTCTGATATGCCTCGTGTTATGATAACACCCGTATTTGGAGGGTGGGAGCCAGAAACACATGAGATTCTTTATAATCTGGGAGCTAGAACGATTTACGCTGACTGGGAATTACTTAAAATGCTAGAGGAGATACCAGTTGGAAGGAATTCGAATCCTGTAGAAGATTATGCTCGTTTTGTAATGAATGCTACAATGCGAGGGATAGGATGCGACCAAGAGGCATTAACGGACAGTTATATTGAAACCGCTAAGGATTTAAATGTAGACGGCTTAGTCTTCAACCAAGTGTTCGGCTGCCATAGCATTTCAAATTGTTATTCACAATTACGTCGCAAAATAAGAAATAAGCTCGAGATTCCAACTACTGTTATTAATTTTAACAAAATTGGGGAAAACGTGGAACAAGTAAGAACTCGCCTCGGGGCGTTTATGGAAATGTTTAGATAATTTTATTTTCGAAAGCTAAAGAACTTATTTTTGCTATATTCTTTCTCATCGTTTTTAAAAGAGCTCTTTTTAAAATATTCCACACAATTTAATATAGTATTAATTATTTGTAAATCCAAATACCATTTTATAAGAACTAATGATGAGGGCATACCCGTTTGCAATAGTATACTTAGTTCCATTTTCCGTGATAATCGGTTATCTATTTGGAAAATTTTTTGGTGGGTTTTTTGGTGGATTTTTAACATTTTTGACACCTATAGTTGTGTTTATTGTAGTTCCGCTTCTCGATGAGGTATTTGGATATACCTATAAAAATCCAGACGAGAAAAAGGAAAAGGAACTTGAGCAGAAAAAATCATTCCGAGTACTAACTTGGTTCGCTATGCCAATAACTATAGGGCTAGTTATATGGGGGTCGTATATCGTGTCTCTCGGGAATCTTTCCATTATTGAATTTATCGGGCTCACGATTTCCATAGGAATTTCCAGTGGAGTATTGGGGATTAATACGGCACATGAAATGCAGCATCGGGTAAATAATAAACTTGAACCGTTTCTCGCGAGATTGACCTTACTGCCATCTTTATATATTCACTGGGGATTAGAACACGTAACAGGTCATCATCGTTGGGTTGCAACACCCGAAGACCCCGCAACTGCTAAACTTAATCAATCGTATTATAGTTTCTGGGCTCAAACAGTATTTGGCAGTTTCAAATCTGCGTGGAAATTCGAAAAATCGAAACTCGCCCGTCAAAACAAGCGCTTAATTCTTATTCGAAACAGGGTGCTACATTATGTTTTTTATGAAATTTTATTTATACTATTTATAACACTTATCTTTGGATTTTTTGCCCTCTTGTTCTTTGTACTACAAAGTCTTATAGCTATATCCCTATTAGAAATAATCAATTATATTGAACACTATGGTTTGCTAAGAAAAAAAGACTCCGAAGGGAACTATGAAAGAGTGAAGCCCCATCATTCGTGGAATTCGAGCAAACGATTGACCAATTGGTTTTTATTCAATCTCCAAAGACATTCAGACCATCATTATAAACCAGGAAGGCGATATCAACTTCTAAGACATTTTGATGAAGCACGACAACTACCGACTGGATATGCAGGAATGGTCTTAATTGCATTGATTCCACCGTTGTTCAAACGCATTATAAATCCACGGATTCCAACTAAAGATAATTGAAGGGAAAATAAATCATTCATAAATTATAAACATCATATTTTTAGCATCAAACTAAACATAATTCAATAACTCATATTGGTGAAGCAAGAAATGACAGAAAATGATTGGTTGTTATATGGGGCGTATGGCTATACCGGGAAGCTAATTATCGATGAAGCTCTTAGGAAGGGATACACTCCCGTACTTGCTGGCAGAAATCCAAGAAAACTTATACCATTGGCAGAAGAAAAGCAATTAGACTATAGGATTTTTGATTTATTAGACCAAGCAGTAATAAATGACAATCTGAACGAGTTTGAAAGCGTTTTTAATGCTGCGGGGCCATTTGAAAAGACTAGTTTACCGATAGTGAAAGGATGTTTAGAAACGAGGACGAATTATCTTGATATCACAGGAGAAATAGGTGTTTTCGAACAAAATTTTGCCTTTAATAAATCCGCAAAAGAAAAAGAAATCGCTATTATTTCTGGTGTTGGCTTTGATGTAGTACCGAGCGATTGTTTAGCTAAATATGTGAGTGAAAAAATGCCGAATGCAACGCATTTAGAATTAGGAATTGCAGGACTGAGTGGCTTTAGTAGGGGAACTCTTAAGACTTTTTTAAAGAATATTCCATATGGGACAATTATCAGACAAGATGGAAAACTAGTAGCTTTACCGTTAGGTAAAAATCCGAAAAAAATTCAATTTATGGATAAAAAACGCTTTTGTTATCCAATCTCGTGGGGCGATATCTCCACCGCATATAGATCGACGGATATAGAAAATATTCGCGTGTATATGGCACTTCCTCAATATTTTAAATATTTTACTGGATCTTTGGAACCACTATTAAAAAAAGTATTTCAACTAGATTCGGTACAAAAACTCTTAAGTAATTGGATCGAGAAAAATGTAGAAGGTCCTACTGAAGAAACTCTCCAGACAGCTCATTCATATTTATGGGCTAAAGCATATAACGAAGAAGGGAAAATGTTTGAAGCATGGCTTAAAACAATAGAACCATATCGACTTACCGCAATCTCTGCTATAAAATGTATAGAGAAACTAAATTCACATCAAACAAAAATAAAAGGAGCATTAACCCCTTCACAGGCATTTGGAAAGGATTTTATCTTGGAATTTCCCGATACCAAAATAGTAGATTTTTTATAATACTTATAACCATAGGACTAATTAAGAGCTGTGTAAATCATTTTTCTTTTCTCAAATCCCACGATTGAATCATATCCGATTTTCTTTATTAAAGAAAGAACGCTCTCAAAACCATACCCCACATCTTTAGGATTATGCGCATCGGAGCTCAAAACAATTGGAATATCATACTCATATAATTTCTCAACGACTTTTTTACATGGATATAATTTTTTATAGCAATTCCTTAAACCTTGTGTGTTGATTTCCACCGCAACACCTTTTTCTTTAATATAGGGTATTAGATTACCTATCTCTTTCAAAATGAAATCATTTAAAGGTGAGTTTTCCGATCCATTTTTGATGTAATCTAAATGTCCGATTATATCCAGATCGAAGTTTTCTGAAAAGAGCATTTGTTTTATATTTTCAAAATATTGGGAGTAAATACATTTTGCACCATATTTCTTAATTAAATGCTTTAGATCTCCATTTTTAAGACTCCAATAAATATTATCTATTTTTACGGTATGGACACTCCCAATAAGATAATCAATGCTCCCATTCAATTGTTTGATTCTAGGAAAATATTTGTGTTCTTTTCCAGCTAAATAGCCCACCTCAAAACCTATTCTCACATTTATAATTTTTTTATGCTTATTCTTTAATTTTTCCGCTTCTGCTAAGTAGGAGTTTACTTCCTCACTTTTCATGGCAAATTGTTCTAACCGGAGTGTATTGTCGGATTTTGAATAATCTATAGGAAAATGATCGCTTAATCCTATTGTTCCTATAGATTTTCTATGTGCGTTACAAATATATTCAGCTAAATTTCCTGTGGCGTGATTACATCGGTAATTATGTGTGTGAAAATCACCCACTTTTTTCAATATCGAACTCATCATGTAAAATATAGGTAAATAGAGATTTATTTTTAATCTCCATAATCTATATAGTGGAAATGAGAAGAAAATTGATTCAATACTCTATAAAAAATGCATTTCTTTTCAGACAAAAATACTATATACTATGATATGAGAAATTGTAAGAGTTAGGTCAAGTATGATAAAAAAGGTTGTTAATTTTACTTAAAGAAATCGCTTGGTTTAAGCAAATGAGGTTCTTCTTCCTCTTCTTGCTCTTTTTTAGCTTTCTCGTGTGGATCTACCCATTCAGATTCTTGCTGCTGACCTCCTGAGGCTTGGGCTTGTGATGATGAGGCTGGTTTTTTTAACCCAGGGGCATTCAGGTCCGGAGAGATCTCCTCGGGTTGTTGTCCCACAGACACTTCTTGTGAGGATGCTGCTGCAGCTCTGGGCATCACACCCCCTCCGCTTAATACTTGTAATTCACTCATAATTTTTTCTAAATTCATAGTCGATAAGGAACGATTCATAGTGTCCATGATTTCCCTCAAAGATTTCGAGGTTTCTCTTAGTCCTTGAGGATTTATTCCCGTTAATAAAGAATCTAAATTAGTATTAATATCCTCATTCAATTTTTTTAAAGAATCAAGGACTGTTTGCCAATGCTTATTCATTTGGCTCTCAATAGCTTTTACCATTTTAATGGTCTCATTCATAAAATTAACATGAGCTTCGTACCGTTCTTCATCTTTAGCTCGCAGTTCGGAAATCAGCATAATTAATTTTCTTAAAGACTCTTTTTCTTCACTCATTTGGTAATCAACTTTTTCTGCAATTATTTTTCTATTTTATAGTAACAATTAATATTAATATATCTTGGTCTTTTATTATTCCTATTTAGATGGATAAAAGGATGTGTATAGAATGATTTCAAATTTACCAAGAATTCATTATCCAGTTTTTGATATTCAATAATGAATTTGATATGTTTATTCAGCAGAATAAAATACCTTTCATTATAAAATAAGAACCCAAACTGTGATTTAAATTAAATCAAACACTTTTATAAATCACTTGATAAAAAAGTAAAAATATCAATTTTTACTACTAACAATAATTTATATTAAAAAAAATATCAATTAAATTTGATAAAAAATGGGCTTTTCTAATAAAGAATTTTTTGTAAAAGATCTGGTTATAGATGATGAATATGGAATAATCTCATCAGATGCTACAATCCATGAAGCCGCAAAAAAAATGAAGGAAATAGGGATTCCAGATCTCGTTGTTATTGATAAGAACAGCGAAAAAGTTATCGGTGTGGTTGGAGATTTTGATATCGTTCAGAATGTCGTGGCGGAGGGAAAAGATCCAAATAGTCTAAAGGTGGTAGATGCGATGTATGTTATTACACCAGTCACCTTAGAAACCTCTGTTGAAGAGGCATTCGAGAGGATGCGAGAACTCCAAGTGAATGTAGTGCCGGTAGTCGAAGACGGAAAAATATTAGGTGTATGTACAATCCAAGACTGTTGGAGCTATATTCCCGATCAAATCGTAGATGAAGTTGGTCTTATTCCTATTAAGAATACTAAAGTAGTGGAATTCTGGTTTGCGAGTGTCGCCTCAATTCTTGCATTTGTATTGGGAGTAATTCTTCCTATGGCGGGTATCTTTGGGTTTTTCCAAGCTGATGAATCTGAACTCCTAAGTCTATTCAATATAGCTGATATTCGTGGTGGAATGGTCTCTTTTTATTTATTTGAGGCGAGGGGTAATAATTTTCTAATCGCTTTAGCAGATATCGTAGCTAATAACGGTGGGATCTGGATATTGGTGATAATTTTTAGTTTTCTTATTCTAATTTTTGGAATCTTAGGGATGTTCTCAATAATCTATAATTCTTTTATTGATATTCGGTACGTTCAGACGGGCAAATTAATTCGATATGTTATTCCCACAGTCTTTGTGTTTGCACTAATTTTTGAGTGGATATTTTATTCGATTGCACTTGCCGTGTCCGTGCCTTCTATTAATTATACTGTAGATGTAATTGGACTTATAATGTCGATTTTGTCAATGAGCTTGATGCTATTGGCTATATTCCGTGATTACCTATTTCGCGCTAGCGAAGTCCCAAAACAAGGATTGCTCGAGGAGGTATAAAAATGCCACGAGGAGGGGGGATTAGAAGAACACGAATAGGCGGGATGAGTGGTGGATTTAGAGGGGGAGGTTTCCGAGGAGGGCCAGCTACATTTAGGTCAAGCACAATCCGGAGTTCAGGAAGACCGTTTGGGAGAACGGGCGCCCCAAGAACTGTTTCTCGTAGCCCCTCAGGACCTTATCGTCATACCTATTATAGACCGAGACGAAGATATTATGGCTATTGGCGCTACCCCTGGTACCGACGATTTTGGTATTCGCCTTTTTGGTCAGGGTATCATTATAGGGCGTGGTACTATTCTCCAGCATATGTAGGCGGAGGAATTGCCATATTTATCATTATGATGCTGATTATTTTACCGATAGCGGGAGTAGCCTTCCTTTTTCCTTTCGATAACGCAGATTCTTCCGGAAGGGTGAATTATCGATCCACCGAGACAATTTATTATAATGAATATTGGTATGAATATGAATATATTGAAGCGGGAAATAGTATCACCTATTCTATGCAATCTTCTCCAAGTGTGGTAAGTTTTGCCATCTGGGATCAACCTTTTGAAAATTTGCCTACGGGGACCAGAATGGGGAATATGAATGAAACGATCTTAGATATCCCAAATAATGGATATGAATATTGGACCACCTTTCTGAAACCCGGATCATCCCTCGAGTATGCGTTTAATTCCAGTGAGAACGTAGATTTTTTCATCGCAGATGCGTATGATTTATATTTATGGAATCAATATGATTACTCCAACTTTTATGAGGAGGAAAATGATATAAATCAGAGCTCAGGGAGTTTTAGCATCACTGAAGCACAAGATTATTATTTAGTGTGGTATAACGAGGATTTATCATCTGTTGATGTGACCTATGATATTAACTACACCGCGGTGGATGTGATCGATCTCAGCCAAGCTGATATTTTTAATCAATCTATTACATCAATTAGTCAATCGACATTTGATGTCCCAAATACTGGAAATTGGTATTTCTTCATATATTTTGATCCGATGGACTCTCCTGAAGAATCTACTGAGATCACGTTTGATGTTACTTATGATACCGGAATCACCGCACGAGAAAAATGGATTTCAATTCAACCAATATTAATCGTAATCATAGTTATCATTGGTATTGTGATCATCGCAGCATTTCTCGCCAGAAGAAGCCAGAAAAAAGCAAAAGAAAAGAAAATGGGACTCAAAACCACAACTACGACTGCTCAAAAAAAAAGTGATGAAGAACCAAAAGCTATCTCTCCATATAAAGCAGAATCTACGTCCAAAAATGAATGTTTACGATGCGGGGCAGTATTAAAATCGAATGCAAAGTTCTGTCACGTTTGTGGTGGGAAAATAGAAGGTAGAAAAGTGGCAAGCACATCAGTTTTGACTCCAGTAGATTCCAAAAATTGTACATTTTGTGGGAACTCCATCAAACCTGATCAAAAATTCTGTACCTACTGTGGAACTGAGATAAATCAACCCAATAACTCGAAATAATTGTAAAATTTCTTTTTTTTGTTAATATTCATTCTTTTTTATTTACATATTCGCTTGATATAGATTTTGTTTTCATAAGCAAATATTTTTAAATTTAACACTAATAATAGATGTTATAGTATATTATTTTGAGAAATATACGAATTAGAGGGAACATATAAATGAATAATGAAGAGACTAATTGGAATAATCATCCTAATTTATTTGAAATTAATACGTGGCCTTGGCTCACAGAATTATCAGAACATTACGATAGAAAAATAATTGTTGATAATATTCCAGAAGAGATAATTGAAGGATATCTTCAATATTTCGATGTTGTGTGGTTAATGGGTGTATGGGAAAGGAGTCCAGCGAGTAAACGTATTGCTCAAGAGGAGCCCGACCTTCAAAAAGGATATCAAGAAGCTTTAGATCATGTAAAGGAGGAAGATATACTTGGATCTCCTTATGCGGTCTATTATTATCATATTGATAAGGATTTGGGAGGAAAGGAATCGTTATTAAAGTTTCGAGAACAATTACAAGCCAGAAACATTAATCTCATATTAGATTATGTACCTAATCATGTAGCGCGCGACCATATGTGGACTTTAGAAAAATCAGACATTTTCATCGAGGGAACATTCGATGATATGAACTCACAACCCGATAGTTATTTCTCATCCTATGGAAGGGTTTTAGCGCATGGGAAAGATCCTTATTTCCTCCCTTGGACTGATACCGTCCAAATAAATGCATTCTCTTCCGAAGCGAGAACGAAAGCGATTAATACCTTAAATTCTATCGCAGAAATATGTGATGGAGTACGTTGTGACATGGCTATGTTGGTTACGAACAAGATATTTAAAAAAACTTGGGGAGATAAAGTTGGAGATCCCCCAAAAAAAGAATTTTGGGAACAAGTAATTCCGCGTGTTCAAAAAAACCATCCTAATTTTAAATTTATTGGAGAGGTGTATTGGGATATGGAATACGATTTAATGCAACAAGGGTTTGATTATTGCTATGATAAGCGACTCTATGATAGGATTATGGCGAAGAACACAGAAGAAATCAAAGCTCACTTGAATGCCGATTATAATTATCAAAAAAAATTGGTCCGATTTTTGGAAAATCATGATGAATCCAGAGTAGCTAAAGCATTGGGGATCAACAGTTCCAAAGCCGCAGCTATGATCATTTTGACTTTGCCGGGGATAGGATTAATTTACGAGGGACAGATGAAAGGGTATACACGTAAGATCCCCGTCCAACTAAGAAGGAGAGGAGAAGAAGAACCCGACTCCGATTTGCTCACATTTTACAGAAACTTATTATCTCTAATTCAACAAAAACAGATAAAAACTAAATATTGGGAAAAATGTAATTCAAAAGAGCAGGACGGTAGCTCGGGACAAAATATAATCTCACATCATTGGTGGGATGATCAAAACCATTATCTTATTGCGGTGAATTTTGATGATTCAGCCACAAAAAGCCACATTTCTATACCTTCTCTCAATTATAATACGGATCGATTATCTTTCTATAATTTGTTTAATGAAGACAAACTAGTGTATCAAGCGTCTGAGATAAAGGAGAACGGATTGAACGTTGCGTTGGAAGCTTGGAAAGGCATTATTTATGAAGTAAATACTGCTTGATATGAAATAATGATAATAGAGAAGAATGTGGAAATCGCGGAAATTTTTCATAATTATTTAGAAGAAATCAATTATGAGGGACTCTTTGGTGTCGGAAATTTCTCTGCAGTCTACAATAGTGTAATTGATGAGCAAAAACAATATTTAGAAAGTATATGTGGTGATGAATTCAGGACCTATATAGATTTTGGTTCAATTATTTCACTTGGTATTGCATATCATCCAGAAACGATAGAATGCATCAACGTTAAAGAGAAAAGTGGATTCAATAAGGAATTATGGAATCAATATGGGTATGAATATTCTCATCTAAACAAAATGCTAAAAGAGATTAGCGAAAAAATAGCTAAATTATATAATGGAATAGCAATTCCTCCCACAACCGAAACTTCTTCCAAAAAGATTAGAAATGTGAAGGATTATTTCCCAAAAACTTTATCTCATCGTGTTGTCGCTGAAATTGCAGGTCTCGGCTGGAGAGGTAAAAATGAACTTTTAGTCACTTACGACTATGGACCAGCTATCCGTTTTGTATCAATATTAGTTAACCTAAAGCTTATTGAAGGAAAAAGAATAAATTCTAAATGTGCAGAATGTAATGCGTGTTTAGAAATCTGTCCAATCCTTAGAGAAAAATCAAATCTTGAGGATTATAGAGAAAATTGTAGATTATACCTTAATTCCTTAGGATTGATTCATGATGTATGCGGTAAATGTATAAAAGCTTGTTATAATGAAATTAATTCAAGAAAGGGATAAATCTTAGTGGACGGTTACCGTTTTAGCTAGATTGAGTGGTTTATCGGGGTCGAGATTATGATCTAAAGCAGCATAATACGCAAGCAATTGGAGTGCAGGTATGAAAGTAATAGGACTGAAATATTGATAATATTTTGTGGACGGTTGAGGGATCCGAATTGTGATATCACTCATATCAGAAATGGTTTCGTCATTATCGACCACCACAGAAATAATATGACCTCCTCTCGCCTTAAATTCCATTACATTTCCCACCAGTCTTTCGTAAGAATTATCTGGAGGGGCGATGAAAATGATCGGAAATCCTTCTCTCACTAATGAGATTGGTCCATGTTTTGCGTGAGCAGCTGAATATCCCTCAATAAATCTGCATGCGACTTCCTTTAGCTTCAATCCACCCTCTTTAGCAGTGGCAATAGAGATTCCGCGTGCGAGAAAAAAATAATTGGCATTCTTTTCGAGATTTTGCACAATTTCTTTTATAGAATCGAGATTATGTTGTAAAAATGTTTCTATTATTTCAGGGATGGATTTTAACGCATCATAATATTTATCGAGTTCTGTAGGAGGTATTTTTTTTTTTAATTGTGCGATTTTCAAGGCGATTAAAGCAAGCGACAGAACTTGAGTAACATACGTCTTAGTGGCTGCAACACCTATTTCTGGACCAGCACGGGTAATGATAGAATGATCCGAATATCGTGTAATCGATGAACCTATTATATTTGTAATAGCTAAGATAGTTATATCCTTTTGCACTTCTTTGGCCCATCTAATAGCTTCTATCGTATCTACCGTCTCGCCAGATTGGGAAATCGCAATAATTACTGTATTTTTCTCTAAAGCACCTGTTAATTTATTTTGAAACTCACTACATTCAATTTCTTGAATATATTTTCCAAGAAATCGTGTTATTATATATTTACCTGCTAGAGAAGCATAAAATGAAGTTCCCGCCGCAGTTATATATATGTGATCTGCCTTAATTAATTCTCGCGCAAATAATTCGATTTCTTCATCTGATGTTTTTAAAGTTTTTCTGAGCGCATCGGGTTCTTCAAAAATTTCTTTTAACATAAAATGTTCATAGCCGTTCTTTTCAGCAGCGTCAATGTCCCAGTTAATATGCTTCGGTTGCTTATCAATCTTTTTTAAGGAATTCTCAATATCGAAAAATTCAATTTCCCCAGCTTTTAAGATTGCCATTTCATCATCTTCCAAAATAAAGCAATTACGAGTATATTGAAGCAACGCGGGAATATCTGACGCGCAATAACTAGTTTTTCCTTCGTCCATACCGACGATTAATGGAGATTCTTTTCTCGCAACGATTATAGAATTGGGTTCTTTCGCATAACAGACAGATAAAGCATATGCACCTTCACATTTCTTGAGAGCTTCGACAACTGCCTCTTTGAAATTATATCCTTCCCTCAATTTTTCTTCAATTAGATGAGGGATAATCTCAGTATCCGTTTCCGATTTGAAGGTATGCCCTTTAGATATTAATTCTTTTTTCAATTTGATAAAATTTTCAATAATTCCGTTATGTACTACGGCAATTTCGCCACTACAGTCAGTATGAGGGTGTGAATTGTCTTTTGTTGGAGGTCCGTGAGTGGCCCACCGGGTATGAGCTAGTGCGATACTCCCATTTAGCGTATCAAAATGTAATTTTTTATGTATCTCATCGATTTTTCCCGAATCTTTGAGAATTTGTAAATCCGTATTTTCGATGGATACCATTCCGCATGAATCATACCCTCGATATTCAAGCTTACGAATGGCATCTAAAGCAATGCTCCCAATATTAATATCTTGGTTGGTAATTATTCCGAAGATTCCACACACGATATAATCAATTCATTTCTTGTCTATAATCGAATTTAATCAAACTAAAAATTAAAAATTTTGTTTTTAAAGTTTTCCCATAGTATCTAAATATGATCTTTTTTTGAAAATAACAAATCAAATCAGAGATCATTTGCTTACATTTTATAAAAAGTAAAAATTTATGAGATGCTTAATTTGTTATCTTAATAATTTGCTTGGTTGGATACTAACCAATCGTTTTAGTATTAACCATGTATTCAGAATTGTTAATAAGTATTGTTTATTATAATGCTTCAGTTTGCAATAAAATTTAAAAAAAAGAGATTTGTCTTGAATTTGTGGTTTAAATGATTTTCCAAGGTCTTTATAATATATTAGATTTATATCTTAATGATAGTGAAACGTTTTATGAAAAGGTTGATAGTTTCTTCAAAAAAAGTATAGAAAATATTCCGATTAATAAAAATAACTTACAAGAAACGATAAATGCGATTCTTGATGAGTTAACACTTCAATTTACTGAATTAGGTTTTTCTAAAATACAAATAGAAAATAAATTTGCTGATCCTTTTTTAAATGTCGAAGACAATGAATTAGAAGGTATATATTCATCCTTAGAACTATATAGGGAGAAGATCGCGCCGATGGTATATGAGATCATATTAGAAAAAATAGTTGATTATCTCGTTGATTCAGGAGTAGCTCAATTAATGCTTAAATTAAAGGCGAATGATTTATTACCTCTTGAATTCATAATGGAGCTTAAGAAACTTAAGGAAATGCTCGAGAGTAATCCCGAAAAAATGGAAAATTTGCGAAAATACATCAATATTAAAGGTAAAATTATCGAAACTTTCCGAGAAAATAAATGCGAAATCGAACGATTGGAAGATATAAGAGATCCCCGAGATAAGCTTCAATTAGTGTATATGATCTACAGAATAATCAATTTTTTCCATCTCGAGCGATTATTTGATTTTAGTCATATGATCATGTATCTGGAAAACAATATGGATGAATGGCTTACCTCTGTGCCATTGATCACCCTAAAAAACCCAGATATCTATTTCTGTGGGCTTTATTTAGCAAGTCATTTAGGAGCGAAATTTGATAAGGAAGAAGTAAGGAGATTTTTATTAGAATTATACAATGAATTTATTGATGAATTTGATGCTCCGATTATAGAAGCGACAGACCAAATTTATTATTTTTATAAAGCTATCAGGTTAATCGATGTAGACCTTTATGAAAAGGAAATAGAAAATCTGATGAATGCTGATTCTTCATTTTTTGAAAGAGAATATTTGATGGAATTGGAAACCTCCCAACTCGTAGTTATTTTAAAAATGTATAAATTGTTGGGGTTTTACGAGAAGATTGATAAAGCTAAAATCAATGCTATCCTAAATGAGATTAGGAGAAGGATAACTCCCGAAGGAATTGTGCAATATCGTGATGGAATAATATCGTCTGAGGCAACATATTATGTCTTATTCAATGCTTACATGCGAGATGAATTAGACTATCTAAAAAAGTTTAAAATTTTGGATAGTGTTGTTGAGAGAGTATATAGGAATTTAGAGATTATAGATTTTTGTAGAAATACCAATTTCGATTTGGTAAGCGAAATCTTCTACTCTTGTGAAAGTTTAAAGCTTTTTAATTGTATAGAAACGAAAGAAATGATATATCATTTAGCAAGATATCTGTTTCCTCAAACAATCTTAGAAAATGGAATCTTTTCCAAGGAAATAGACAGAAAAACTGCAAAATTCCGACATTTGAAAGTTAATAAGCTAACAGGTCAAACCATTTATTAATTTTACCCGTCCTCTTTATTTTTGACTCTCTAGATTCAATAAACCAAATCTTAATTTATTTATAAAAATTTAATTAAGTAATTTAATTGAAAGATAGAGTGATAGATTTGAACTTTGAAGATTTTGAACTAATATATAAAGAGGATAGGACGGAGATCAAAAATAAAGATAAAATTTTGGATGAATTGAAGCAAGTAATCGGAGATAAAAATGTATCGAGTCACAAATCAGATATTTTAGCGTATACAAGAGATAGTTCGTTGATTTCATTAAACTGGACAATTCAAGGTAAGATTGCAGGGTTGCCGGAGATTATTACATGGCCAGAGGATTCTGATCACATTAGTGAGATTTTAAAAATTGCAAATAGGGAAAAGATCCCTGTTGTCCCTTTCGCTGAGGGTTCTGGGGTGGTTGGAGGAGCAATCCCCGTAAAAGGGGGGATTATTATTGATTTGAAACGATTAAATAAAATAATCGAGATCAATGACCAAAACCTCACCGTTACCGTTCAAACGGGAACGAATGGAATGAATTTAGAGCGATATCTCAATTCAAAAGGTTATACGGGGGGACATATCCCGCAATCACTGTATACTTCTTCCGTGGGAGGTTGGATTGCTCATAGAGCAGCAGGACAATTTTCAACGAAGTATGGAAAAATTGAAGATATTATCTTAGGGATGGAAATTGTGTTGCCAACAGGAGAAATGGTAAAATTCGATCCAATAGCAAGAGCAGCGACTGGACCTCAACTTGATAAATACTTCATCGGGAGTGAAGGGACGTTAGGAATCGTTACTCAAGCAACGCTTAAAATTTGGCCTTCCCCCGAAAAACGGACGCTTATATCTTATGCCTTTCCGACAATAGAAGATGCGTTAGATGCTGTTCGATTAACCTTACGGCAGCAAGTTAACCCCGCAGTTGTACGAATATATGATGCTGACGAGACTGCGAGACATTTTGAACATATTGAAAAAGCTACAGATAGGGTTATGACGGTGTTTGTATGTGAAGGGATTACAGAATTAGTGGATTTAGAAGAAAAGATAACACGCGAAAAATGTGAAGAAAAATCTGGTATTGATTGTGGAGAAGAACCAGTCAAGCACTGGTTTGAAACCCGATTTAAAGTGACAGAAACCTCTATGTTTCCACCCTATAAAATCGTAGCGGATACAATTGAAGTCTCGATAATGTGGGATAAGGCGGCTGATTTATATCATTCGGTAATAGAATCTACAAGTCAAGTAGAGGGTAATCTTTTAATCACTGCTCATGTATCTCACTTTTATCCAAATGGTGCTGGATTCTATTTTACCTTTGGAGGAGTACCGGGTAAAGGAAAAACGGAATTTGATTTCTATAAAGAATGCTGGAATGCAACAATTAAAGCCGTTTTGGATGTTGGTGGCAGCATTGCACATCATCATGGGATCGGCGTGAACCGCTCTCACTGGATGGAAAGAGAATGGGGTAATGGATATACTGTTATGAAAGAGTTCAAAAAAGTATTAGATCCTAATAATATCCTTAATCCAGGTAAAATCTACACACCAACATGGAGAGGAGGAGAGGAATAAAAATGGGAATATTTGATACCTTGAAAAAATATAAATGGATGCTCCCGCTCATTCAAGATGCGGACCGAAACGTTAGACGCAAATTATTGAAAAACGTTCGAAAGAAAAAAGATAATTTTTATCCAGAAGGAGAATTTCATGCGGATATTAAAAATTTGATAAATTGTATGTTATGTCCAAATATGTGCAGATTCGATTGTGGCACACTAAAAGCCGCTGAAAAGGAAACAATCGGACCTGCCTACAAGTCGCGAATTGGATATTATTTGACTACGGGTAAAATAGACCCCAATAATCCAGAGAATAAGGAATTTGTGGATTTGATGTATAAATGTACCAACGAGGAGAATTGTAAAATTTGGTGTCCCTTTGACTTCTCTGTGGTGTCTTTACTAGAAACGGTTCGCGATGATCTGAATGAGAAAGGATTAATGCCTGACTATTGTAAAAAGCAAATCGACAAACTACACAATACCGGAACCATCGAAGAAGAGAATATCTTTAAAACGTATGAAGAAAAAGGAATAGAAAACATCGAAACGGAAGGGGATGATGATGTTTTCTACTATGTTGGCTGCGAGATGATGAAGTTTCCCGAAGTAGTTAAAGCGAATATAGAATTCCTTAAAAAAGCGGGAGTGAAGTTCTCTACTAACTTTGACCAGAAAGTCTGTTGCGGAGCACCAGCCTTGAATATTAGAGATAAGGACACGGTTGAAATGCTCGCCGATAAAAACGTGGAACTAATAGAGAAAACGGGGGCTGATATTGTCGTTTCGGATTGCCCGGGATGTGTGAATACATTAAAAAATAGATATCAAAAATTCGGTGTAGGCATTGAGATGGAAAAGCCAAGAGGAGAAGAAGAGGATGATTCTGAGGAGGAATCGTTAGAAACGATTACAAAAAGTTATTTTGAAGATGGACCAAAAATTATTCACATCGTAGAGTATATTAAAGATATGGTGGAAGAAGGGGAATTAAAATTTAAAGAACTCCCAGAACAATATCGTACGGTCACAATCCATGATCCATGTCTCCTTGCTCGTAATTTAAGTGATATTACTTCAATAAGAACTATTTTGGAGCACATTCCAAACTTAGAAATTGTGGAACCCGTATATAATAAAGATTTTGGACATTGTTGCGGTTGGAGTGGAACAGTTCACTGGGCGGATACAGAAATATCAATAAAAGAGGCTCAGAACAGAATTGATGAATTAAAGGAAACTGGTGCTCGGGTTATAATCACTACTTGTCCAACATGTGAATTGGGTTTAGCCTATGGGATATCTGAAGAAGATAAAGATAGCATACAGATCATTGACCTCTCGGAATTAATTAGTAAAGCAATCTAATATTTTAATCGTTTTTTATACTATTTTTTTATTTTAATGAAGCAACCCAATGGTTTAGCATATTAAAAAGATTAATTTATGTATCTTGTAATCCAAGTCTTTGAAATTGCTCATCGGGGGCGTCATTATCCTTCATTAATTGGATTAGAAGCTCTATCATTTTAGTTTCTATTTTTTCATTAGCGATGGGATTTTCTTGGTGAGGATCTCTCTTTAAATCAAATAAATAGTTTTTTCCACCATATGAGGCACCCGCAGGATTAAAGGCCTTGATTTTCAGTGTCTTACATTGCTTTGTAAATGAAAAGGGTTTTTGGAGTTTCATCCCCTTAAGTTCATTAGGAGTGAACATATTGCGCATATGAGTTGGCATTAGAGTATAGTTAAAGAGAGGACGATTTCTTCTGCGCGCAGCCCCTCTCATATAAATATATCTTCCGTCAGTGACATTTACAAATGATCCATGCTGTCCGAATAGAGCAGCGTCTCTTATTTTCAAATCAGACGCTATGGTTCCCTTCAGAGAGATCCCTTGCATATGTTTTGGAATCTCGATATTAAAAAAGTCTAATATCGTTGGTGCTAAATCTATTGTTTGAACAAGTGATTCTATTCGTTCATTTTTCTTTTTCGCCCTAGGATCCCAAATAAAAAGGGGAATATGGACCAGTTCATTATAGTCAGGCATTAAAACCTTCCCCCAAAATCCTTTCTCACCCAATAAGAAACCGTGGTCTGTATTTACGATGAGCATTGTATCATCCCACATAGCTTTTTCATCCATAAAATCTAAAATCTTTCCCAAGTAATGATCGCACATGCTAATTAATGCCGCATATTGGAAACGTATATGGTCCTTCTGTTCGGGAGAGGAGTCGTCTATTGAATAATCTGGCCAATCGAAATGAGGCCCATTATATTCATCTGAATAGAGCTCTCGATATTTTTCCGGTACATAAAAAGGTTCATGAGGATCGAACGTTTCGATATGTAAAAACCAATTATCCGCCTCATAGTTAGTTTGTAAGAATTCCATTCCCTTTTGAAATGTCTTGGCTTGAGGAAATTCTTCTTCTTTGCTCATATATTTTCTATTTACCCAATCTTGACGCCAAGTATCACCCATCCGTTCAATAGTATGTGTTTCTCGTGCAATTTTAACGTGTTCAGGAATTATTGGATCATTTACTTCTCCTTTCCAAAAGTCTCCCTCTTGCCCTCTCGACAACTCCCAACTATTATAGCGATTATGATACGTGGCACCTCCATCTTCCCAATAATGATAATGATCACTAATAAGGTGAGAATAGACACCATTTTCTCTAAGAATTTGAGGCATCGAATCATCAAACGGTTCTAACGGCCCCCAACTCCGATGAAGGAAGTTATATCTTCCAGAATGAATTTCTCTCCGAGCTGGCATACATGGTATACTTCCCGCATAACAATTATTAAAGATTACGCTCTTCTTTCCAAGGCGTTCAAAATTCGGCGCATGCACCCAAGAGTTTCCGTACGGAGGTAAAAACCTTCTATTAAGCGTGTCGAACATAATCATGATTACTTTCATTTTTCACACCAATGAGCTTTTTTAAGATTATTTGATAGATTTAACTATTTACATATAGAATAAATTGTGATCCTATATCAATCTCAACTTACATTACTATCAGATCTCAAGTTAGAAAGAATAATAGACTACAAAATTTTGATATGCTGGTATTTCATTCTGAAGATAAGTTTTATTATTATATATGACTTAATTGAAATATCATACAGATTTAGAATTAATTTGTATAAGGCTGATGAAAATGGAACAAAACGTAATACTAGTATTAGATATAGGAACGACCAATATCAAAGCCCTTTTATTTGATAAGCAAGGAGAAATAGTCGGAGAGGCAAGACGTCGACCCGAATATATTATGAATGAGAAAGGGCAAGTTGAGCAAGATCCAAATCAAATTTGGCAATATAGTAAGGAAGCCATTGAAGAAGTTATTGAAAAAAAGAACTTAAGTGCATCTGAAATTCAATGCATGGGTATCACCACGCAGAGAGCTTCTTTTTGTATGTGGGATAAACGTGATGGAAGATTATATTCAAATATCATCACATGGCAAGATAAACGCGCTGCAGAATATGCTGATAAAATGACAAACAGTTTCTTTTTCAAATTTCTACGCGGATTTGCCAAGGTTGCGCATGCACTGACGAAAAGTACAAAAATGCTTACAGCATCGATGCTCCAATTTAACTCGGACTATGCCTCTATTCGTACATCTTATTTTCTTAAACATAATCCAAAAGTAAATGAACTCATCCAAGATCCAAAGACATCTATCGCTTGGGGTACAATAGATACGTGGGTTTTATGGAATTTGACAGAAGGGAGAGTACACGCAACTGACTATTCGAATTGCTCTTCTACTGGAATGTTGGATCCCTTTACTCTAGATTGGAATTCTATTGTTGTAGATAAATTAGAAATTCCCATACACATTCTTCCTGATATAAAGGATACAAATGGAGATTTTGGAGTTACTAAACTTTTCGGGAACGGAGAAATTCCTATTCGTAGTGTTATTGCAGATCAACAAGCCTCTCTATTTGGACAATGTTGTTTTGATTATGGTGATATGAAAGTAACGAATGGAACAGGTTCCTTTGTAGATTTAAACACGGGAGATGAGCCATTCGCGTCTAAAAGAAAATTGTATCCTTTAGTGGCATGGAGGCTTGATGGGGAGATTAGATACATTTTAGAGGGCTTATCTCATAATACAGGGAATATTATCGATTGGATACAAGAGGAGCTTGAGCTTTATAGCGATCCTGCTAAAACTGAGGAGATGGCTAAGAGTGTGGAATCAACTGGCGGAGTTTTCTTTTTACCAACATTTTCTAGTGGAATCTCCTTTCCATACTGGGATCCAACCGCGCGGGGAAACATTTTTGGCATTAGTATGCAAACGAAAAAAGAACATATCGTGCGAGCCGTTCTCAACGGGATATGCTTTCGAATAAAAGATTTTGTTGAAGGGATTATTGCTGATACGGGAATCCATGTGGATAAAATAAAAGCGGATGGCGGAGTATCTCAAAACACCTATATACTTCAGTTTCTCGCAGATATTCTGGGAATGGAAGTCGAACATTCAAAAAATCCAGAAACTACTGCCTTAGGTGCTGCATTTATCGCAGGATTAAAAACCGGATTCTGGGACTCTAGAGATCAATTAAAAGAAATCAGAAAAGTCGATAAAATATATAAACCGAAAATGAGTGAGGAGCGCCGAAATAAATTATATAACGCTTGGAAAGATATTATCAGAAGATCTCTCAATTATAATAATTTCTAATCAATCTTATTTCTTTTTCATTTTTATTATTTCGATTAAATAAGCTAATATTTTCCGAATTTTTTGATATACGATTTCTAATTCTAAAGAATTTCCTAATATTAAGTATAAAGATATAAATATGAAGAATTCTTAAAACCTCTATCAACTTCAAAATCAATTTTGATATATTATGAAAATTAATCATTTAATAGCTGTTTCTTTTAAGGGCAAAATTTGGTTTTGGGCTTGGCGTTGGCATGCATAAAATTTGCATCGGCCAATTGAAATTTCTTTAATCTTTTCTCGTTTATCAATTTTCTTGCTGTAATAAAAGAAGAGATATTAAAATGCAGTAGAAGAGAGCATCGGGGGAAGATACTTAATATTATATTTTTTTTAAGAAAATCAAAATTTTAAATTTAAAATGAGAAATGTGATAAAAAATTTGAAAAAATTAGAAGATGTTAATGAAGACACAAATTTGAATAGTTTTAACCAGGCAAAATTCAAAAAAGATTCAGAAAATGTTCAAATAATCTACAAAAAAATTATAACCCTCATAAATAATACTTATAGTTATATGCTAGGTCCCGAAAAGAATAGAACCGCTACCTTCATTTCGCAAAATTATGAAAACATTTATGAGATCCTGAAAATGTGTAAAAAAAATCACAATTCTACAGATTTGGGAGGACAATTATGATGGAACAAATTGTTTATGCGATAAAAAAAGTAAGTAAAAGATATAATCTCACGATTGAAGAATCAATGAATATCATGAAAGATATCATGAATGGAAAAGTAAAATCCTCTCAATTAGGTGCATTTTTAGTAGCAATGGCTATGAAAGGTGAGACTGTTGATGAGTTGATTGGTTTTGCCAGAATTATGCGAAAGTACGCCAAAAATATAAATCCTTCTGTAAAAAATGTTTTAGTAGATACATGTGGGACAGGGGGAGATAAGATAAAAACTTTTAATATTAGTACTATCACGGCATTTGTTATAGCAGGAGCAGGGATTTATGTGGCAAAACACGGAAATAGAGCGGTAACAAGTAAATGTGGGAGTGCAGATTTATTAGAAGGTTTAGGAGTAAACATAAATCTTAGTCCTGAAAGAGTAAAGGAATGTATTGAAAACGTTGGAATTGGATTTATGTTCGCGCCCTTATTTCATCCTGCTATGAAACATGCTATGCCAATAAGACAAGAACTCAAAATAAGAACCGTTTTTAATATTCTCGGTCCCCTTACTAATCCCGCGGGAGCAAAGTGTCATGTTCTGGGAGTGTTCGATAAATCCTTGCTATCCTTGATGGCTAAAGCATTAGGTGAGGGGTTAGGAGGTAAGCACGTATTTACGGTTCATAATTCTTCTGGAATTGATGAGTTGGCACCTGTGGGTATAAACTATCTTTCGGAATATCATGACAATTCTTTAGAAAATTATGCAATAACGAACGAAGATTTTGGGATCCCCTCATGTGTTATAGAAGACTTACACGTACCTTCAAGAGAAGATCATTTTAAAATCGCTGTAAATATATTAAAAAACAGATTAGTTGGGGCAAAACACAATACGATTCTAATGAATAGTGCTTTGGCATTGAAATCTTCAGGATTGGTAAATGATTTTGTTGAAGGTATTGAAATAGCTTCTCAATCTATTGAAACTGGACGGGCGTATGAGAAATTAGAGCAGCTTATTGAATTCTCTGAGGGAAATATTGCCAGATTAAAACAATATAACTAACTTAGGAGATGAATATGAGCCAAATTATTCAAAAATTAATAGAAAATAGAATAAAATCACTCAGAGAACAAAAAGAGAATTTAGATAAAATTTCTCACTTAAACGTTTTCCCAAATAGAAAAAAGTTGAGTGAGAATATTGAAAATAAGAATAAGGTTTCTATAATAGCGGAAATTAAGCCCGCTTCTCCAACCTTGGGACTTATTAGGAAAACTTTCAATATTTCAAATATTGCTAAGAAAATGGAAAAAGGAGGTGCTATCGGTTTAAGTATAATTACAGAACCAACCTATTTTAATGGTTCATTTGAAAATCTGATAGAAGCTATGAATACGAGCATCTTACCTTGTCTGATGAAAGATTTTATCATTGATGAGATTCAAATGGAGATTGCGAAGTATGTAGGTGTTAAAAATATTCTATTGATTAATTATCTCATTAATATTGAAAAAATGTTTGAATTATCTTTAAAATACGGTTTAGAACCTTTGGTTGAAATTCATAAAAAAGAAGAATTGAGCGATATAGAACATTTATTTGAGGTTGGATTCAAACCAAAATTGATTGGGGTAAATAACAGAAATCTTAAGACACTAAATACAGATCTAACGACTTCTACGCAATTGATTCCAGAAGTTAGGAATAAATTTGGCGAAAAAGTGAAAATCATTAGCGAAAGTGGTATAAATACTTATAAAGATATTCAGTTTTTGCAAGGAACCGATGTGGATGCGTTTTTGATTGGGTCATCTATAATGAAATCTGAGGATATAGTCAAGAAAATCAGAGATTTGAGAGGGAAAAAATAATGGAGTATATTAAAATCTGTGGGATTCAAAAAGTGGAAGATTTAGAAATATGCATAAAATATGGAGCAACTGCAATAGGTTTTGTTTATAATGTATCTAATTCTCCACGGAATCTCTCTAAGAAGAGAGTTAAAGAATTAATAAAGGAGACTAATAAAAGAATAAATACTGTATGTGTGATTAAGGTTAAAAGTCTCAAAGAAATTACTGAAACATATCGAGAAATCGATACAGATTTCATACAGGTCCATTCAAATTTGGACTTTTCTGAATTAATCCTCCTTCCAAAAGAATTGAAAAGGAAACTAATAATTTCTAAAAAATTAAATCCTTCTCTAAATAAAAATTTACAACACTATACAAATGAGTTTTTTGCATTTCTTATTGATTCTAGTGAGGGATCTGGAAAAGAACTTAATATATCCAGAGTCAGGTCTTTTCTAATAGGTTTGGAAGGTACGAGAATTATTCTCGCTGGAGGAATATGCAAAAAAAATATCAGAAGAATTATATCAAAATTAAATCCCTATGGAATAGATCTCAGTAGCTCATTGGAAATAAAAAAGGGGATTAAAAGTAAAAAGAAAATTGAAACATTTTTAAAATACATAAAAAAAATTAATAAAAATAAAATTGTGAAATATGAAATATAAAGATACTTATCCCGATGAAAGGGGCAGATTCGGAGACTTTGGGGGCATATTTGCTCCAGAAATTCTAATGCCAGCTTTGAAAGAGCTTGAAAATGCATATAGGAAATATGTATATGAGGAAGAATTTCAAAACGAATTGAAAGGAATATTAGAAACATATAGTGGGCGACCAACTCCACTCTATTTTGCTAAAAAATTAAGCGATAATTTAGGTTGTAAAGTCTATCTTAAACGAGAAGATCTAAATCATGGAGGTGCCCATAAAATTAATAATGTTATTGGACAAACTTTACTTGCTAAAAAAATGGGGAAAAATAAACTCATAGCGGAAACTGGAGCAGGGCAGCATGGGTTTGCAACAGCTATTGCAGGAGCATATTTCGATATGCCAACAAAAATCTTTATGGGTGAGATTGATATAAAACGTCAATCATATAATGTTTATCGTATGCAATTACTTGGTGCAGAAGTAATTCCTGTAAAAACAGGTTCAAAAACATTAAAAGATGCTATAAATGATGGATTGAGATATTGGATTGCAAATATAGAAGATACTCATTATGTGATGGGAAGCGTAGTAGGACCTCATCCCTACCCTGTTTTAGTACGGGAATTTCAGAGGATAATAGGAAAAGAAATTAAAGAACAAATCAACATTGCTGAAGGAAAATTACCAACCGCAATTATTGCTTGTGTGGGTGGTGGAAGTAATGCGATAGGGTCGTTTTATGAATTTATTGATGATGATGTTGATTTATACGGCGTAGAGGCGGCTGGGAAAGGAAAAGAAACAGGAAAACATTCAATTGCTTTGGGGTTGGGACGTAAAGGAGTATTACATGGTGCACTTCAATATCTTCTACAGGATGAATATGGAAATATATTAGAAACTCATTCTATTAGTGCTGGATTAGATTATCCTGGAGTTGGTCCTGAACATTGCCATCTAAAAGAAAAGCATCGACTTATGATTGGGGAAGCAACAGATCTGGAAGCACTAGCAGCTTTTAAAAAATTATCATTATTAGAAGGAATAATCCCAGCTCTTGAATCATCTCATGCTTTGGCTTACCTAGAAAAAATTAAAGAGAAATTTAGCAACGAAGATATTGTAATTGTAAATTTATCTGGAAGTGGAAGTAAAGATTTAGGAATTGTAAAAAAACACTTGGAGTTTAAGATAAAATGAAGCAGAAAAACAGAATACACAATCTTTTTAAAGATAATAAAGAAAAGGATAAAAAATATTTTATGCCATTTTTAGTTGCTGGAGATCCTAGTACTAGTAAATTTATTGAACTTATACTCGCACTAGAACCTTATGCTGATATTCTGGAAATAGGAATTCCTTTTTCAGATCCAATAGCAGACGGGGAAACTGTACAAGAAGCAAATCTTAGAGCTTTCAAAGCAGGAATTAATACAGACAAAGCAATTGCAGCAATTAAACGGATCAGGAAAAATACAAATAAACCTATTGTTGTACTAACTTATTATAACATACTTATCCAGGGATCAAATACAATTGAACACGCACTTGATATTACTTTTGGTAAGATGAAAGCAGTGGGTATTGATGGTATTGTAATAGCTGATCTTCCTGTTGAAGAGGCTGATTTAGCCCTTAAGATGGCGAAAAAGTATGATATTTCAATTATTTTTATAATTGCCCCCTCTACAACTGAAGAAAGGCTTAATAAAATCTTGACCGTCGCGGATGGTTTTCTTTATTTAATATCAGTTATGGGGATAACCGGAGCAAGGAAAAGTATAGAGGAAATTACAAAAAATACTATTAAAAAAGTTAAGAGAAAAATAAGAGATAACTTTCCAATTTTTTTAGGATTTGGAATCTCAACCCCTAATCATTCTCAAACTATAATTAAACTCGGGGCAGATGGCGTTATAATTGGTTCTGCTATAATAGAAATAATAAAGAAAAATCTTGATAATTTTTATCTAATGAAAAAACAACTTATAAATTTCGTGTCCTCAATTAAAGATTCAATAACCTCGAAAAGTGAGTGATAAATGGATTTTGATATTCATATTGAAAAAGTTGGAATTTTAAATGATATATTTGGTTTTTATAAATATCTGATCAGTGAGAAAGGTTTGGAGAATCATGCGTTGTTGGAATCTTCTGCTAGAAATACTAATGAAACTCTCTTTAGCTTCATTGCATTAGAACCAGATTTCATGCTTGAGATTAGAGATGATAACTTCAAAATTTATAATATAACCAGCGCAAGAGGAGAAGTAATTAAGGAATACTTAGAATCTAAAGATCCTACAGATAAAAGTTTACAAAATCCCTTACCCTTCAAAGATAATGTCGAATATAAAATGAATGCTATAGATACGCTTAGTCATCTTACTCCTTATTCAGAGGTTCCATTTTCTGAAATATTTCCCAGAAATATATTCTATGGTGGTATGTTAGGATATATTGGATATGATGTGGTCGCACCTCATGTGGGGTATAAGCCAAATAGCGAATTCCCCGATATTCTTATGGGTCTTTTTACTAAAGTATTGGTTTATTCACATAATTCTAATACATTATTTATGATTGATAATAGTATTAGTGATTATACTAAAAATAAAGATATTAGTTATCAGCTAACTCTATTCAACCGAAAAGAAAAAGGATCAAATAAAGAGATTACTTCAACAGACTTTGATGAAATTGATGAATCTGATTTTAGATCTAATACGTCTCAATCAGCACACGCTCGAATGGTAGAGATTACAAAGAACCATATATTTTCGGGGGATATCATTCAAGCTGTAATCTCCAGGAGATTATATACTAAAAGTGAAGTAGATCCAATGTCCATTTATGAGGTATTAAGGTGCCAAAATCCTTCTCAGTATATGTATAATATAAACTTTGATGATGTGAAAATTATTGGAAGCAGCCCAGAAGCGCTTATATCCAAAAATAAAGATATTTTGTCTACAGTCCCGATTGCCGGTACTATAAGAAGGGGGGAAACAAAAGAGGAGGATATTAAATTAGAAAAAGATTTATTAAATGATCCAAAAGAAAGGGCTGAACATATTATGTTGGTAGATTTAGCAAGAAATGATTTAGCTAAAGTTTCTTTCCCCGGTTCAGTTAACACATATGAATTGATGTCTATTCAAAAATATCAAAAAGTTCAGCATATTGTAAGTAAAATTCGAAGTAAAACCCCTTTAGATGGATATCAGGTATTAAAAAGTGTTTTTCCCGCTGGCACTCTTTCTGGGGCGCCAAAAAAACGTGCGATGGAAATTATCCAAGAACTAGAAACAGAATCGAGAGGTCCTTATGGAGGAGGTGTGGGATATTTTTCATTTAATGGAGATATGACATTTGCTATTGCTATTAGAACGCTATTTGGTAATAATAATACTTATTTTGCTCAAGCAGGAGGTGGAATAGTTGCAGACAGCCAATCAGAATCCGAATTCAATGAAACATATAATAAGCTTTATAGTATTTTGAAATCTATTAAAATTGCGGAGGCATTTTCCCAATGAATATTCTATTTATTAATAATTATGATAGTTTTATCTACAACTTAGTTGATTATATCTCCCAATTGAAACCGAAAGCCACTATAATTATAGAAAATAATAATATTGATTTAGATAAAATCGAAAAGATGGATATTAGTGTCATATTAATATCACCAGGACCAGGTCATCCAAAATATGATACTGGAAATATAATCCCCATAATTAAAGAAACTTATTCAAGGATCCCAATTTTAGGTATATGTCTAGGTCATCAAGCAATTGTAGAAGCTTTTGGAGAATTAGAAAATCCAGATAAAAAGATTGAATATGTTGGAAAAGCTAAAGTTGGTCCTAAACATGGAAAAATTTCTAAAATCTTCCATGACCAAGAAAGAATCTTAATAGGTTTACCGAATCCCTTATTGGGTGTCCGATATCATTCCCTTGCAGCTAAATCAGATATTTTGCCGAGAGATTTAATAATTACCGCAACTGCTGATGATGGAACTATAATGGGGATACGACATAAAAATTATTTTGTTGAGGGTATCCAATTTCATCCAGAATCTATTATGATGAAACCTCATGGTAAAATAATTTTATCCAATTTCTTAAATCTCTGCTTTAAAACATAATTTCTCCTTCTTTAAATAAGAATAATCACATTCTTTTAACCTTTATTTGGTTTTATTATGCGATCCTATAATTTCATTAATTTCTTTAATAGTAAACTGAAAATTTCTTAAAAAAACAAAAAATATTTTTTGTATCTAATATTGCAAAAAATATAAGATAATTCACGTGTCGCACTCTAAAAACGATGCCTTATTTCCAAAACGAAGAGGGTTATAAGCTATATTACGAGGAATTTAACCCTCATTCGAGACATTGTACGGTGATATTACTCCACGGATTTGCATCTTCTGTTTCTTTTTTTAAAGAACAAATAAAAGTGTTAAAAGAATATTATCGCGTTATCTGTTTCGATGCATTAGGGCACGGGCGCAGCGACCATCCAAAAGAACTAAATCTCTCAGTAAATATTCGGAATCAAATTATTCGAGATCTCGAAGGCTTGTTGGATTATCTCAATATTGAAGGCCCTTACGGAATAGTAGGGCATTCCTTAGTCGGAGGGATGATAGCGCAACTCATATGTAAGAAACATTTGGAGGATGTGAAATTCCTTATCTTGCTCAACTCAGGATACATTAATACGGATAATGTTATTCGGAATATTTTCTATAATCTTTTGCCGTATATGGTGCGGATGAATTTTTTAGATGTCGTTAATAATTCTATTGGAAATATTTTGGATAAAACTACTCCATATATAGTACAAGCATTATCAAATTCTCTCTATAACGTGAAGATGTCAAGAGAAAAGCTATTAATGTATATAGAAGAGCAAATCTTTGGAATGATTAATGAGATAAAAGAATATGATCCTTCCTATATTAAATGTCCCACATTGATTATAGGCGGACGACTAGACAATTTCGCGCCAGAACAAATGTCAGAAAGTTTGGCAAAGAAGATCCCGAATTCTCGTTTGGAAATAATAGATATGGCAGGTCATTTTGGTCCAGCTCAACGAAAAGAAACCTATAACGAGATTATTTGTGATTTTATTAGATCCATAAGAGAAAATTAAATTTATTTTGGATTGTATTGTTTAATAGATCATTATGGATCCAGACACAAAGATCAATGATTCTGACACTCAAGTTTCCTTTTTTAAAACTACTGTGAAAAGATTTGTTGAAAAAAGAGGCTGGAAAAAATATCATACTCCAAAAAATCTGATTCAAGCGATGGATATTGAATTGGCTGAACTATCAGAACTCTTTCTTTTTGTTGATTATGATATGAAAGATATCTTGAATAATGAAGAACTATATAAGAATATCAAAGAGGAAGTAGCAGACATATTCATATATCTAATAAGCTTCGTAAATACATTAAATATCGACTTGTCTGAATCATTTGTGGAAAAGATGGAGAAAAATCGAAAGAAATATGATATAAAGGAATTTAATGATGGGCGATATTATAAAAAGTAGGGAAGTTCCTAACCACAATCACATAGATATTAAATAATTATTCAGTTAATACTCTATTATTAATAGATTTTTAATTCTTACTGCAATTATTCTAAGTATGGTTGTGGATAATATTGAAGATTTGATTAGAAAACAGTTTGAGTATACCCTAAATAAAACAGATATATCCGAATTAGGGAAATTATACCGAGGGAAAGTTCGAGATAATTATATCTCGGATGATAAGCGAATTATTATCGCCTCTGATCGACTTTCTGCCTTTGATCGCGTCATTACCACAATTCCTTTCAAAGGTCAAATGTTGAACCAAGTATCTTCATTTTGGTTCGAAAAGACAAAAGATATTATAAAAAATCACCTCATCGAAGTTCCCGACCCAAACGTGTCTATCGTTCACCAATGTGAAACCATTCCAGTTGAAATAATCGTGAGAGCATATTTAACCGGAACTGCGTGGAGAAATTACCAAAAAGGAAAGCCAACCTCGGGTATTATGCCTCCAAAAGGAATGAAAAAAAATGAAAAGTTAGAAGAAATTCTAGTGACACCATCAACAAAGGCCGAATCTGGCCATGATATCTACTTACCCGCGGACGAGATTATTGAAAAAGGTATGGTCGAAAGAGAAATATATAACCAAATGGAGGAAGCTGCGATTAAACTATTCAGATTTGGACAAGAATACTGTAAAAAGAATGGATTGATCCTAGTAGACACTAAATATGAATTCGGTATAAAAAACGGGGAGCTTATGGTAATTGACGAGATTCATACTCAAGACTCCTCACGATTTTGGATTGAAAATACATATGAACAAAGATTCCAAAAAGATGAAGAACCTGATATTTTAGATAAGGAAATCTTTCGAGGTTGGTTAATGGAGACATATCCGGATATTTTCCCAAATATTAAACCTGAACAAGATATTCCTCCAATCTCTGACGAGATAAAGATTGAATTAGCTAAAAGGTATATGAGAAGTTATGAGCGTATTACAGGACAAGAATTTTCTCCTGAGGTAGGAAATGTAGAAGAGAGAATAAAAACGAATCTTAAAAAACGGGATTATCTCTAATCAACGAAAAAGCAAAAATTATATTAGTTACCAAATTGTAATTTTTTAATAATGATAATTGAAACTATTCTCCTAGCAATCGCAATTCTTTCGACAACTGTGGGATTTTTCTATCTAATAATCAATTTTCGAAAAATCAATGCACAAAAAGTTGAAGAGACGGAAGAGGATGAATTACCTCACGATATTTCACGGGCATTTGGATTTGTGCTTCTTGCATTTCTCTTTCTTACACTATTAAGCATTTTTATCGCCCTTAGATATATCTAAACAAATTCAATACTCAAAAATAGTATTATTTTTAAGTATTATTGTTTTCAAGAATTAAGAAAACTCAATTTCGGCTGTATTTATCCGTAAGAATTATTTTTAAGTTAATAGGAATTATTTTAAATATAAACGCCTTTTTTTTCATAAAAAATGGGATTAGAAGAATTAAAAGATTTTGTAGTAGAAGTAGTTTTAACTAATAAGCAAAAAGCTCGTGACCCTACTGGGGAAACAATCCAAAGAGATCTCTTAGCCAAAAAGGGATATTCTATGATATCGAATGTGAGGAGTGGGCAGTATCTAAAAATAACACTTGAAGCAAGAGATAGAAATAAAGCGGAGGAAATAGTGGTTCAGATGTGTAATGAATTACGGATTTTCAATCCTGTCACCCAAGATCTTCATATACTAAATGTAATTGAACAAAGTTAAATTAAAATGAGTATTAAAGTAGCTGTTATTCAATTTCCAGGCTCCAATTGTGACTTAGATACGCTCCATGTTTTAAATGATGTTATAAATGTAGAAGCGGAGCTCATATGGCATAACGAATTTGTCGGCTCTAAATTTGATGCGGCTGTTCTTCCAGGAGGATTTTCCTTTGGAGATTATTTACGCTCGGGAATAATAGCCGCCCATAGCCCCGCGATTGATGAGGCTAAAAAGATGCTTAAGAATAACAAACCGATCCTCGGGATTTGCAATGGTTTTCAAATACTCACTGAAGCTCAAATGCTCCCAGGGGCCCTACTAAAAAATGATTCGCTGAAATTTATCTGTAAATGGGTAAATATTAGAGTCGAAAACACTCACACAGCCTTTACAAATCAAATGAAGGAAGGACAAGTCTTAGATATCCCAATCGCTCACGGAGAGGGACGATATTTTACAGATAAGCTTAGGGAACTAAAAGAAAATGAACAAATTATTTTTCGATATTCAGATCTACAAGGAAGCGTGGGAGATGGTTCAAATCCAAATGGTTCGTTAGATAATATCGCGGGTGTATGCGATCTGGAGAGAAGATGTCTTGGACTAATGCCGCATCCAGAACGTGCTTCGGAAGGGATTATTAGTCCAAAGAATACCACCCATGGCAAATTATTTTTTCAATCTATGATACAATTCATAAAATCGGGGGAGATATAGATGACAAAGGTTAACATGGGAGAAGATGAATTGGAAGTGGACTTAACTGAAGATGAGATCAAATATATTAATGAGAATCTAGAGCATCAGCCTTCTATCACGGAATTAGGAATGTTTGATGTTATGTGGTCGGAACATTGCTCCTATAAATCTTCACGACCAAAGCTAAAACTTTTTGAAGATGCCGAAAAAAATTATGACTATGTGTTAGCGGGACCCGGACAAGATGCGGGAGTTATAGATATCGGAGATGGATATTGTTTAGCATTTCGAATTGAATCGCACAATCACCCCTCTGCAATAGAACCTTACCACGGAGCGGCAACTGGAATCGGAGGGATTATAAGAGATATTTTATGTATGGGAGTTCGTCCCATCGCATTATTAGATCCATTACGGTTTGGTCCCCTCAAAGATGACCCACATTCGCAGTGGTTGTTTAAATATGTGGTAAAAGGTATTGCGGATTATGGAAATTGTACTGGTATTCCCACAATTGGGGGAGAAGTCGAGTTTGATAAAAGTTTTAGGAATAATTGTTTAGTTAATGTTGCGTGTATCGGATTGGGTACTATAAAGGATTTTGAACATGCTCCAAGCAGAGCATATAATCCTGGAGATTATATCGTACTTATGGGAGGATCAACGGGAAGAGATGGCATCCATGGAGTTACTTTCGCATCTCGGACATTAACCGAACAATCGGAAGAAGATAGACCAGCAGTACAGATTGGTGATCCCTTCACTAAGAAACTTATCATCGAAGCCACCTTAGAAGCAATTAATACGGGGTATGTGAGAGGATTAAAAGATCTTGGAGGAGGAGGATTATCTTGTGCCTTAAGCGAACTGACAGGAGATGGTGGAACTGGTGCGAATGTGGATATGAAAAAAATATTTACCAGAGAACCGGGAATGAATTCATTCGAAATTATGCTTTCTGAATCACAAGAGAGAATGGCATTCATTGTGAAACCAGACGGTCTAGATGAGATTTTGAGAATTTTTAGAAAATATGAAATGGCACATGCCGTCATTGGAAGGACAGACGATTCTAAAGTGCTTAAAGTATATGATGATGAGAATTTAGTGGTTAGCCTTCCAGCAACTGCATTATCAGAATCTCCTATGAAAGAACGTGAGGAAAAGCGACCTGATTACCTAGATGATCTTATTGCTCAACAAACACCGCAAACCGATCTTTCTCATAAAGAAATTCTTTACACACTCATAGCCTCGGAAAATATCTGCAATAAAGAATGGATTTATCGCCAGTATGACCATGAGGTTGGTATTCGTTCGGTCGTGAAATGCGGACGCGGTGATTCGGGAGTATTAAGAATAATGGATGAGGATAAATTCATCGCAACGAGCGTTGGATCAAATTCTAAGCATTGTTATCTCGACCCATATAACGGCGCTAAAGGAAATCTAGTGGAAGTTTGTGGCAATGTTATCTCGAACGGAGCGAAACCCATGGCAATGGTTAATTGTTGTAATTTTGGAAATCCTGAAAAACCCGAATCCTATTGGTATTTTTCCAAGTCGGTTGAAGGAATGGCAGATTTCTGCAAGGCACTTAGAATTCCGGTTGTCGGAGGAAATGTCTCGTTTTATAATGAAGATGAAGTGACCAAGACCGCAATTAAACCCACCCCTCAAATCATGATCGTTGGATTGATTGAAGGCGTGGAAAACATCATCACGATGCCCTTCAAGAAACCCGGGAATGCGATTGTATTAATTGGGGAAACAGGCGCAGAACTCGGGGGTTCTGAATACCATTCCGTTATCCATAAAATAGAAGGGGGGAATCCGCCGAAAGTCGATGAGAAGCGAGTTAAAAATACATGGGAACTATTTGATTTACTCTATGAAAGGAAGATGGTTAAAGCTAATCACGACATTAATAAAGGTGGATTTATAGTTACTATTGCTGAGATGTGTTTTGAAACTCAATATGGTGCTACCTTGCATCTCGATATCTTAACCAAAGAAAATTTGAATGAACACGAATTACTATACAGTGAGAGTGTAGGAAGATTCATCATCGAGGTAGATCCAAATAATTTGGACAAACTTCAATCTTTAGCTAATAATTTAGAGGTTCCAATGTCTCTCTTGGGACACATTACAACAGAACCGAAAATAAAAATCGCGGGTTTATCATCCGGAGAAATCATACTCGACATTAAAGAAATGAAAGAAAAATACGATTCGACTATCCCAAATTTAATGGAAATTTAATATTAAACACATATCGTTTAATATGTCGAATAAAATCAAAGGAATAAATGAACATTGTGGTATTTTTGCCATAAGTTGCAACGATTTTAGTTATTCTGTTCCAAGTTTAATATATAGCGGACTTATGGCACTCCAACATCGAGGGCAAATTTTTGCGGGGCTTTCCGTGAGTAATTGCTCGGGAACTCTCACTACATATAAAGATAGAGGTATGGTCTCAAAAGTTCTTACTCCATCTGTGCTTAAAACTATTTATGGCAATGTGGGTATTGGGCATGTGTGCTATGGGGAAGGAGATTTTTTAAAGATTGAAGAAGCTCAACCGTATCATTATCAATCTGATGAATTAGAATTTTCTATCTCGATGAATGGGAAGCTGACAAATTATGAACAAATAAAAAGTCAATTAGAAAATATGGGACGTATTATCACCGGAGATAGGGATATTGAGTTAGTCGCAATGCTCATCTCCTCCTTGTTTTCCTTTAACGGGAACTTTTTAGATACTTTAAAAAAAACCTTTTCAATTATAGAAGGAGGATATTCCGTATCCATCTTGGCAAAATCAGGCGAATTATACATTCTTAGAGATAGTAGTGGGATAAAGCCTCTGTGCTATGGGGAAATTTCGAGAGATGGGAAGACATTTCATATTTTTGCCTCAGAGAGTAGTGCCTTAGATGTGATTGGGGCCAAATTAGTAAGAGACGTGAGACCAGGGGAGATAATAAAGATAGATCCCGTAAAGGGGATGAAAACTGGTATGTTTGCTGATTCTAAGGGTGGTTCATTATGTGTGTTTGAGTACATCTATTTTGCTCGACCAGATTCTATTATAGAAAATAAATCTGTATTTGATATAAGATATAATCTCGGCAGAGCATTAGCCAAAAAAGATCCAATCAATTCGAAGGATGCCATAGTCGTGCCAGTTCCAGACTCAGGTAGAAGCGCTGCGATGGGCTATGCTTGGGAATCGGGAATATCTTATCAAGAAGGTTTGATTAAGAACCGATATGTATGGCAATTGAAAGTTGACGATATTAAAGAAAAATTAAACCCCATTAGTCCCATTGTGAAAGGTAAAAATATAATCCTCGTGGATGATTCCATTATTTCCGGGCAAACGATGAAAAGGATCATAAGCATGCTTAAGAATGCTGGAGCAAAGCAGATTCACGTGAGAATTAGTGCCCCGGTCGTCACTGAGAGTTGTCAATTTAACCAGAATCTTTCCAATAAAGATTTATTGATTGGTTATAGATCAATAGCGGAAGGTCATACAGAAATCATCGAAAATATCAGAGACTACATCAATGCTGATTCATTAAACTTTCTCAGTGTGAATGAGCTAGTCAAAGTTATTGATGTAAAGGATACTAGTCTATGTCTTAGGTGTTTTCAGCCAGTAATTAAGGGCCATAAAGAAAGACTTGTACCTACACTTCACCAATAAGAAGGATATAAACAATTTATAGGAACAAAAGTTAAATATTCAGCAATATTTCATAATGTAGGATTTTGGATATTAATTAATAATAATTGAGAAAAATTAAAACAGAGGAAATTAGGAAATTTGCGCGCCCGAGCATGTATTAAGTGTAGAGAATATGTCTTGATTCGCCCAGATGACCCCGGAAATATGACATTGATTAGCAAATTTGAGAAAAATCATCGCGGTCATACTCTTATTACATTAAATTTCGAAGAAATCAAAGGAACCTATAAAAAATACCAAACCGAAGAGGAAAAGAAGGCTTCAGAAGAGGAAGGCGAAAAAGAGGAATCATAATATAAAATTTGTATATTATCCTTCATCATCTTATATTTTTATGCTCTCTCATTCTTATATTCCCTTTTTTTGAAACAAAAATTCTATTCTCCTTCAAATAAAACTAATAGTTAAAAAGAAGTTCTCTTACTAGGTAGACAAATAAGAAAGGTTTCTGATCTATTTTTCAGGAAAATAGGATTTTCAAAAGTTCATATAAATAGTATGTTTATATTTGCCCTCTTATCATTATTATCCGCCTTGATATTGTTTTTTCTGGGTGTGTATGTATTCGCGAAGGACTCCAAAAATCTGTTAAATATTCTATTTCTATTATTCTGTCTTTCATTTACCTTAATTGGAATTGCTGAGTATGGGATGCGTCAAGCCGCTAATTTTGAGATTGCCTATTTTTGGTCAAAGTTTTCGGTACTCTTGATAATCCCGATTTCATTTCTTTTTCATTTTAGCGTAGTCTTTTCAGAGCGGATAAACCCGCTGAACAAAATATTACTATTCATTCTTTATGGTGCGATGATATTGTTTAGTATAATAATTCTTACTACAGAGATACTAGATAAACCTCCGACCTTACAATACTGGGGATGGACTTATGGTCCTGCTCAATTCTCCCCCATATTGATATTATATTATCTTTGGCAACAGAGTTTAGTCATTCTCACATTTTCAATGTTCATCTTGAACTACTTTTATGCAAAAGATAAAATAAAAAAGAAGCAAGCGAAATTTATTCTCAATGGTTTTCTTATAGCATTGATAATTTTTTTAATTTTTGATTATTTTAGGCTTTTTCCAAACTTTCCAGAAATGGGGGTTATCGGTTTTACCATCAGTTCAGCTTTCATTACTTTTGCTATAAGAAAATACCATCTCTTTAATTTAAATCTCTATACCGCGTCAGATAACATTATAAAAAGTTTAACAGATTCATTAATTTTAACAGATCTTAAAGGACGGATTGTAGCGGTTAATCAGGCAACTCTTCAGTTGCTAAATTATAATCAAGATTTTCTTTTAAAACACGAAATAGAAAATATTATATCGGAAGATAGCAGAGATTGGGACATATTTAAGAAACAGTTGCCTCAACACGGAAGGAGTTACTCAGATATTAAAGATATAGAGGTAAATTACTTAACTAAACATAATATTTCCATTCCGATGTCGCTTTCAATCTCAATAATTAGTGATCCAGTTTATAATCAAGCCAAGGGGATAATCTTTATTGGACGCGACATTTCTAAGAGGAAAGAAGTGGAACACAATTACAAATCATTATTGAATAGACAAAGGAAATATATCGACGAGATTTTGAAAAATTCTAAGTTTAAAACCAAATTTATCTCGACCATGTCTCATGAACTTCGGACACCCCTCAATAGCATTATTGGGTTTTCAGATCTGCTATTAGATCGTTCATATGGTGATCTTAATAAACCCCAACTTGAATTCTTGAAGGACATTAAGTCATCCTCAGAGCATTTACTTAATCTTATTAATGACTTGCTAGATATATCAAAGATCGAAGGAGGAAATTTAGAATTAAATCCTAAAGAGATCTTTTTAGCAGATTTAATGAACCACATAACAACTCAAATCCAACCACTTGCAAAAGAAAAAGGACTAAGCTTAAGAATCGAAGGCTTCAATTTAAAGAGATATTTATGGGTTGATCCTGTTAGACTAAAAGAAATTTTTTACAATTTATTGACAAACGCTATCAAATATACGAAAAATGGAGGAGTGACGATTGATATGAAAGAGAAACACGATTTTTGGGAATTCTCCATTATTGATACAGGAATAGGAATTTCTCAAGAAGATTTTGGATTGGTTTTTCAAGAATTTGAACGGACAAATAATCCCTTGATAAAGAAAACAGAAGGTACAGGGTTGGGATTACCTTTAACCAAACGATTAGTCAATTTGCATGGAGGAAAGATTTGGTTTGAGAGTAAACTCGGAGATGGAACGACTTTTTATTTCACAATTCCAAAAAAAAATGAGAAATAATAGTCTATCCATTAGATTTTTATTTGATATTCTTTATTTCCACCCAGTTTTTATATTTTGGTTAATAAATGAATAATAAGTATCCTTTAATATCATCGAATAAATCTCAAATCAACAGATAATAAAAACAATCGATTATTAGCTAAAAAGCAAAATTGATAAGATATGGAAAATCAAAATAATTAAGCTACTCTGGCTCATTTCCGCAGTATTTCTAATTTTGGCACCTTCATTATTTTGGATAATCGGATCCCTTACACAAGATTTCTGGTCAAACGTGTATCCTAGTATTGGAATGATACTTCCATATATTGGAGCCGTATTAGCTATCTCCGCATTATTCCTGCAAGAGAATTATTAATTTTACGCAATTCTCTTTTTTTTCATTATAATTCATCTAAGGTTAGTTAGCAAGGGTTTATTCAATTAATATCAGATTCTAATAGATAATCTCGGTTTTTAATATATGTATTCAGCATAAACTTTCCCATCCTTTCATAAGATTTTTTTTTTTTAACCTATACTCTTAAACAAAAAATGATTTAATAGAAGAATCTCTAATACAAGAATTAAATAATATTCGATCCGTGATATTTATTAAGGTAGAATACTATATGATATATAACAGATCGAACATTGGACATATTCGAATTAAAACACGAATTTTGTCTCGATGGGTTTATGATAGAATTATTGAGAAAAGAAATGGTGAGAAAAACTGAAAAATATTAATCTGTTTGAGAGCCAAGAAGATTATTTAAAAGCTATTTATTTAATATCAAAAACCAAGCAAGGTGGTTGGGTTTCTAATGCAGAAATCTCTCAGAGATTAAATGTGAAACCATCATCAGTGTCGGATATGCTCCATAAGTTAGAAGATTTGGATTTGATTAATTGGAAACCAAGAAGTGCAATCAGGCTCACAGAAAAAGGTAAAACCATTGCAAGACAATTAATCTATCGCTATAATCTAATGAAAATTGTCATATTAAATATATTTGAAATCGAAGATGATAATCTTTTAGATGAGATTTGCTGCAAAATAGAACACGATATTCCAGTTGAATTATGTGATTCCGTCTCTGTTCAATACCGAACAATTTTAAATAAATCCAATAATGAGATAATTCTTGATAATTCTACATAAAAGTTCAATCATAAATTAGAAATGAAAAGAAGATATTAAATACGGAGAAAAGTATTGGAGGAGTATAAAAATGTTCTTTGGTAAAAGGTTTAGCGGATATCATAAGGGATCATTATCGGGTTTAGAACTTTTGGTGATTTCATTGATAAAAAATCAACCAAATCTAACAGGGTATGATATAATTCAAGATATAAACAAAAAATTCAAACCCATGTGGAAAGCGTCTGCCGGCACGATATATCCCCTTTTGGAACGACTTTTTAAAAAGGAGTTGATAAATGTCCAAGAAATCGTTGATGAAAATAATCGAAAGAAAAAAATCTATACCATCAGTGAGAAAGGAAAAGAAGAATTGAAGAAAGCATTAAAGGGTAATTTTGAGCCGAGTCTGCAGACATTAGGGAAATTTATTCGAACTATATTACAAGGAATCAATGTAGATAAGAATATGGAGCAAGTATTTAGCTGTTTTCCGTTCTGTGATAAACATTTTGGAAGTGAAGTCGATGAGGAGGATATTTCAAGGGAAAATTTAGAACGAATTGAAAGAAGAGTTGAAGAACTGAGAGATTATAAGGAAAGCTTAAAGGGCAGGATCGACTCAATAGACCAGCAAATCAGGCATTATAAAACGGTACTAAAGGAACTTAAAGAAAGACGAGAACAAGAGGCTAAGCCAATACCAATAGTAGAAGACGATGAGGAATTTGAAAATTTCTAAATAAAAAAATTAAAAAAAAATAGGAGGTATAAATCAAAATGTGTTATGGATCTGTAGGAAATTCGAATGTAAAAGTTGGAACTGCTTTTTTTAGTAAAGAGATGCCCCATATGGTAAGGGGTTTAATGAGTCATCTAAAAACTTGCATGGAAAACTTCGAAGGATGGGTGCCTTATGAATTGGATGAATATGAATCTGATTATTTGGTAAGAGTACCATTACCAGGACTATCTAAAGATGATGTGGAATTGTCTTTAATTAGCGGAAACTTGAATATTAGAGCCGAGAGAAAGAAGGAAGCAGAAAAGCGTAAAAGATTTGAATCTAAAGCTTCAGAAGAACGTAGAGGGCACTTTTTTAAGCATATATTTGCAACAATTTATGATTCGGATGTAAATTTAGATATTCCTCTTCCCTCAAATGCTGATGAAGAGAATATCAAATCGGAAATGAAAAATGGATTGTTGAGGATAAAGATAGGAAAAAAACCGCCAAAAAAGATTAATATCAATCCCGAAGAGCCCGAGAGCAATTATAAAAACCAAAATTAAAATGGGAGCCTTTAGATTTTTTGGGAAATATTGACCGCACGGACAATATCTTCTCTAAAGAACTCCCATTAATAATATTTTTTTTATATCTTATATTTTTATTGATGAATTTAGACTCTTTCTATTCGTTTTTAAAAGATTTATGAAATTGGATTGTAATACATACAGATAAGTATTTTTCCGATGTATTCTAGGATACATATCGCAGAGGAAAATCTCTCATTCTTATTAACCATATATATTCTTTTCAAACTTTATAAGCGGGAAGACCAAAATATAGTATGAGGAATTGTAATTAAAATATGGTGAATAAAATGGAAAAAATTGTAAGAATAAATCTAAAAACTAAAGAAATACAAATAGAAACAGTTTCGGAACCATTAGAAGAAAAATATATTGGAGGGGCTGGAGTGTCAGCAGCTCTATTTACAAATGAAGTGTCTCCAAAGACGGATGCTTTTGATGAAAATAATCTCCTAATTTTTTCCGTAGGTCCCTTTTGCGGAACCGCCATTCCCTTCGGAGGAAGACACTTCGTAACAGCTAAGTCTCCTTTAACTAATATATTGGGAGAATCTTCAGCAGGGGGATTTTTGGGAAGAGAATTGAGAGCCGCGGGATATAATCACGTTATTTTTGAGGGGAAAAGTCAAAAGCCCGTTTATATTTTCATAAAAAATGACAACATAGAACTGAAAGATGCATCTCAATTATGGGGTAAAGGAATTCACGAAACCGAATCAATAATCAAGAAGGAACTTAACGATGACAAATTAAAGATTGCCTCCATCGGACCCGCGGGAGAAAATTTAGTCCGATATGCCTCTATAATAAATGAGGGAGATCATGCTGCGGGACGGTGCGGATTAGGGGCGGTGATGGGAAGTAAGAATCTAAAAGCCATTGTGGTAAAAGGTACCAATAAAGTTGAGGTAATTAATAGAGATGCGGTTCTTAATGCAGCGAAATCAATACAGCAATTAGTAAAAACCAGTCCCTTGGCCAATATAATGAAAGATTCCGGAACTGTTATTCATATGGATAATTATGTGAGATTCGGGGACATACCCATTAAAAACTACTCAGAAAGTCGTTGGAAAGGGACAAAAAGCTTGGGATATTATGCTATGCAGGCACGAGGAGAATTAAAAACTACCGCCTGCTTCAATTGCCCTGTGGGATGTCGAGGCGAATTACAATATGAAGGAAATTGGGTAGCGTGGCCAGAATATGAAACTTGTGCAATGTTGGGAGCTAATCTTTATATTGATGATTTGGAAACCTTAATAAAATGGAATATAGTAACAAATAACCTTGGAATAGATACCATTTCCTTGGGAAGTACATTAGGATGTTTTCTTGAAGCTGCCGAAAAAAATCTTTTAGACATCGATTTGGATACTCTCGGATTCGAAAAAGATTCTGAAAACGAGAGCGGATATAAGATATGGGGTTCAACTGAGCCTATAGAGAAACTTATCAAGATGACAGCAAATAAGGAAGGAATTGGAAAGGACTTAGCTGAAGGAGTGGATAGATTTCGAGAAATCCACAATCTTCCCGAACGATTTGATGTCACGGGTAAGGGTTTAGAAGTTCCAGCACATGAACCGCGCTCAAGTAATTTGACTGCTCTGGATTATGCTACTTCAAGTAGAGGTGCTTATCATTGCTATGAACCAATGCATCTATCGTTTGGAATGAATCTGAAAGAGGAGATTGGATTAACTGAGAAGATTGACCGATTTTCTGAAGAAGATGAGGTAGTTGATTCAGTGATAAAAATTCAGAATTCGAGCGAAGCTTATGCAGCAAGCGGGGGTTGCATATTTGGATTCTGGTTCATCAATAAAATTACACCTTGGGTAGAAGGACTCAATGCAATTACCGGTCGAGATTATACTGTGGATTCTTGGGTTAACGCGGGAAACAATATTTTCAATCTAAAACGTAAATATAATTTAGAATGTGGAATATCCAGCGATGATGATACAGTGGGAAAACGATTTTTCATTCCAATTGAAAAAGGTGGGACAAAAGGTTATACCCCTCCCCTTGATAAATTCTTACCGAAATATTATCAAATGCGCGGATGGAATGAAAAAGGAATACCTAAATAATTCTGATATATGTTTTTTTCTTATTTTTCTGATTTAATTCTACTTTTAAAATTTATTTTCTTGGATCAATTTTTAGAACGTTATTGAAATATAATCACAATAATACTAGAATAGCACTTGATGGGCAGTATTATTCTTATATTATATTAATATATTATTGATTTTTCGCTTGTTAAGTATAACAAAACGATTATTAACAATTTACAAAAAATAGGTGTTGAATATTAAACTTGTAACCTGCCATATCCCCGAACAATATATAAAAGGCATTGAGGAACTGGTAGATGCAAATTATTACCCAAATCGATCCGAAGTAATTCGTGTTGCCATCCGAGATTTATTAAAAACCGAACTTAAAGTCCTTATACGACGAGAAGACTAACTCTTTTTTTTTCATTTTTTTCTATCTTATTATTTAGCTTTCCACACATGCTATCTAAACAAAATTCTTTAATTGAATACACTTTAGTTCATTTAATGAATTACATACATAAGGATTTTGAATATATTGATTCACATGTTCATCTTTTCCCCCCTAAAATATTCAAAGCAATTTGGAATTTTTTTGAGAGGAGAGATGATAAGGGCAAGATCAGAGGATGGCCCGTTGAATATAAATATTCCACAGAAAAACTTATTCAGATTTTAGGAGAGCATAATATTCGCTATTTTACAACTTATAATTATGCTCACAAAGGAGGCGTTGCTGATTATATAAACGATTGGATTCATCAATTTGCTCTTAATCACAAAGAAGCGATACCTTTTGGATGTGTATGGCCAGGAGATAAGAACTGTGAAAATTATATTCAGAAAATATTTGATGAATACAACTTTCAAGGGATTAAAATACAACCTTTAGTCCAAAAATTTTATCCGTTTGATGAAAGAATGGATAAAATCTATAAATTGATTATTGATAGGGGAAAGTGGATTAATATACACGCAGGTACAGCCCCCTATAGGAATAAATTTGTTGGATATGAAAATTTTTTGAAATTCATCGAAAAATATCCAAATATTAATGTAATAGTCGCCCACATGGGAGCATTTGAATACCAGAAGTTTTTAAATTTAGCAGATAAATACGAGAACCTATATTTAGATACGACGATGATCTTCATACCCGATAATGTGTTTCCGGAGAGAAAATCAAGACAACCTACAAAAGAGCAACTACTCTCGTTTCAAGAAAAGATTTTGTTCGGAAGCGATTATCCGAACATTCCATATAAGTATAAATACTCAACTCAAGGATTATTAGAACTTGACCTTCCTCGAAGATTTTATGAGAATATTTTTTTCAATAATGCAAAAAGAATTTTTAATGTATCTTAAAAACTTCCTAAAAGCCAAGAATCTCTACCTATAATGCACAGTAAAGTAAAAAAGAAAATTTGTTTAGGTTTAGAGGAACTAAATCATTCTTCGAGATTCACTTTAATCTTTATGGCAATAAAATAAAATAGAATTGCAGCAAAGAACCAAACGAGCTGTGGGAATAAAGTAAAGGCATGGCCATTCATCCAAAAGAGACACGGATTCCACCAGCACGGGATATATTCCCATCCACCACCTAAAATACTGCTAATTTCGATGATTAGAGATTGAATTTGACCCCAAATTTCTAAAATAATTAATTCCTTAATATTAAAATTTGAAAAATAGTTTTCTTTTGAATATAGACGGATAAAACCCACACCGATTAGAAAAATTCCTCCGTCCCAAATAGAGTGAATAATACCATGGATAGGAAACGGTGCAATAGGTCTCGAACCCGAAAATGTGGCAATCGGGATTTCTAATTCTCTGGCAAGTCCCAATGGGATTTCCCATAATAACCCTATTGCAAATCCAAGCAAAAATAGATATAGGACGAATTTAGTGATCTTTTTAAAGACAAAAAGGAGTACTATAGCGATTAGAATAACCGCAGCTATGGCGTAGTCGATTATAAAGAAATTTTCGCTTATGAAAATAAGAAAATTCGAGAATAGCATTAGATTTCCACTTGATAATTGAATATTTTATTTCAAAATGATTTAATTGAATGATTTAATTGGTTAATATTGATGGTTTTTTAAGTCTTTTCAATATCACCTTAACAATCTGAAGAACTTTCTTATAAAAAAAGGAAAAGAAAAAATTTAAACTTCCAAAATAGCTAAACTCAATGCCATAACAAACATCCCCGCCACGATTCCTATTATTGACCATTTTTCGTTTCCAAAACAATGGGAGACCGGTAGCAGTTCATCAATCGAGACATATACCATGATTCCAGCAACAACTGCTAAAAGTGCTGACAAAATCAAAGGGGTGATAAATGGAAGGAAAATGAGTCCGAAAAAAATTGCTCCTAGAGGCTCAGACATGCCGCTTAAGAAAGCCCAAAAGAATCCTTTTTTTTCGCTTTGAAAAGAGGCACATGTGGGAATCGCAACAGCAATTCCTTCAGGAATATTATGAAGAGCAATAGCGATGGTAAGAATAATCCCAATTTCAATATTATCTATTGTTCCCACAACAGTCGCAAGACCTTCAGGAAGGTTATGAATAAAAATCCCCAAAAAAACAAACAAGGAGGCTTTTGTGAGCCTCTCATCGATTGTACATTCTTTTTTAAAATAATCTTCTTGGAAATGATATCGATGAGAAACTAATATATCAATGGCAAACATTATTCCCATCCCTAAGAAGAAAAACAAGGACGCTATTAGTATGCTTCCAAATACTACAATTGCTTGTTGTAAAAGTTCTGCGAAAGAAATAAAAAGCATAACACCAGCGGAGAGCCCCATAACTAACGAGAGAAATTTTGGTCCGGGATCTTTATAGAAAAATGCTATTAATCCTCCTAAAGAGGTAGATAATCCCGCTATGAGACTTAATAATACACCAATTAGAAAGGCATCAATCATCTTGTTTCAATTCTGTTTTTATAAACTATTTAATCTTTCTTTTATAATCTATTATATATTATTTGTTTTAGTATTGGTAATTAATTCTTTTTCGATTTAAAGGAGTACCAGAAAATGAAAAAAGTATCAGATAAAGATAAATTGTTTTTCTTTGAGCGACATTTCCTTACACTTGATGGATTATGGATGATTGAAACGGAAAATGAGTTAGGCTGGGATAGGGCATTAAAAATCGACACAGAAGTATGGAAAAAATTGTTAAAGATTATTATCAGAAGATTAAAAGATTATTTAGAAATACAAGGCAATTCTATAGGAGATTTACTTAAAATATTAACGTTTCGGTGGACTGTTGAAGGATGGGAGTTTGATTCTAAAACAAAAGATGAGAAAGTCGTAGTTCAAATTAAAAAATGTCCATATAAGTCAGCAATGAGCAGGAATCCCGAGCGGCATGATAAAATCCCGTTAATTTGCCAAGATATGTGTATTCCGTTCTACAAACATATCATCGAGCATTTTAATCCTAATATACGAGTCGAAAGAAATAAATATATGGGATTGGGAGATAGTATCTGTAATTTCGAGCTAAGCTATAGAGATACAACCCCAAAACTAGTATCGGAAAATGTAGAACCGATTATTAAAGTAAGCGATGAAGATAAGCTTTTTTATTTTGAGCGGAATTTTAAAACCTTAGATGGTCTATGGATTATCGAGCTCGAAGAAGAAACTGATTTTCAAACGTCTGTAGAAATTGATACAGTGGTTTGGCAAAGATTGTACCAAATTATTTTTAGAAGAGTAAAGCGATATTTAAAGATTAATTCAAACGATTTGGAAGCTCTAATTGAATTGATTTCGTTTATTTGGAGTTGCGAGAGTTATGAGTATGAAATACATAACTTACAGAAGAATGAAGCTGAGATGAGAATACTTCAGTGTCCATATGAAGAAGCAATGAAAAGAAATCCCGAACGGATAGATAAAATCGAAACAATTTGTAAAGATATGTGCATTCCTTTCTACGACCCCGCCTTCCACGATTTCAATAAAAGTATTAAGTTACAAAGATCAAAATTTTTAGGCACAAGCGATAAATATTGTAATTTTCATTTCATAGTGAGGAGAGAATAAATCTTATTTTAGACTCTCTTTTAGGTTCAGAGCAAAACGTTCCGCATTTTTATTTTTGAGGATTTTAATATTTTTTCAATTTAGTTTGCCTCTAATAGTATAGGATTCTGATGAGTGATCCTTTTCAAGATTTATTTATGTATCTGGAGGATGGTTTCGGACTTGTATCACAACATTCCCTTGTTTTTGCCCACTCTCTACATATTCATGAGCGTCAACTATTTGATCTAAGGAGTAAACTTTATCTATCACAGGTTTAAGTATTTTTTTGTCAATTAACTTTTTGAGAGAGTTTAGATTCTCCGTACTATATTCCGCGGATCCACCAATAACCTTTTGCGTGGAAAATTTCCCTCGAATCACTCTTGAAAGTTTCGGATTACCTAATAATAAAAAACCGTCTTTTTTTAGTGATTTTAAACAACCTGAATATGGAGCTTTACCTACTATATCAAATATTACATCATAAGTCTCTCCACGCTCGGTAAAATCTTCTTGGGTATAATCGATAACATAATCCGCTCCAATAGAGCGTAACATATCTAATTTTTTTGTACTATCTATCGCGGTTACTTCTGCACCGTAATATTTCGCAAGTTGAACCGCAATAGTCCCTATGCTCCCACCCGCTCCATTAATCAATATTTTTTGTGTTTTTTGAATATCGGTTTTCTTCAAAAAATATAGTGCGTTTAAACCCCCAACGGGTATTGCGGCAGCTTGCTTGAAGCTTATATTGAGAGGCTTTAATGCGAGAGCACCATCTTCGGGTAGACATTTATATTCGGCATATGCCCCCATTCCAAAATCAGTGGCTCCAAAGATTTGATCACCTTTGTTAAATTTGGTCACCTTATCCCCAATAGATTCGATTTCTCCAGCAAATTCTTGCCCAAGTATTGTTAGTCTTTTCGGATGGGTTAAGCCATTAACCAGTCGCATGAGAATTCGTAATCCAAAAGATAATTTGAGACTTCGGAATTCACAGTCACCCATGGCTACAGTAGTTGCATATATCTTAATTAGAACTTCATTATCTTTGGGACGCGGTTTCTCTCTCTCTTCTAACTTAAGAACATCTGGAGGACCATAATCCATCCAAATAATTGCTTTCATAAACACCTCATAATATTTATAATTTTATAAAAAAAAGATTTAGATCCAATTCCAGGCATACCATATGACCAAAAAATTAAATCCAAAACTAACAATCAGTAAAAAGACATCATAAGCTTTATATCCTTTTATGCCCGCAAGATTAAAGAGAAAAAACCCAATTGCGAAAATGATATTGACCCATTTAGCTATAAATCCCTCCAATAATATAGTTAAGGTTATCATAATAATCGGAATTACCATGATTCCTGCTGCACCTAACCACATTTTTGGGTCAACTGGTTCCCCATCAACTTCCCCTGGTTTAAAATCACCTGCAAATATCCTCAACACATCCCCCAACAAAAAAACCAGCATGGTAGCGGTCCATAAAAAAGCAAGAATTATTTTTATATCCTCCATACTAAAGTTTCTCCTTTATAGAAATTACTACATTCCCCTTTTTATGACCCTTATCAACGTATCTGTGAGCTTCGACTATTTGGTCCATTTGGTATGTTCTATCTATAACCGGTTTTATTTCCTCAGACTCGACAAGTTCTCTCAGAAACTCCAAATCTTCAACATCCTCCTTACTGACCGAATCCCAGACGCAACGGAAAACTCCATCTTCTTTAAGTACCTTGTTAGCTTCTGAGGAAGAACTTTTAGCTACTGCATCAAAAAAGATATCATAGTTCTCTCCGCTTTGAGTAAAATCCTCTTTAGTATAATCCATCACTTTATCAGCTCCTATAGATTTTACTAGTTCTAAATTATTTTTACTACATACTCCAATAACTTCAGCACCGAAATATTTCGCAAGTTGGACGGTATAAGTACCCACGCTTCCAGAGGCACCATAGATGAGAATTTTTTGTCCGGTTTGGACATCCAATTTTTTAAGATGTTTTAGTGCCGTAACTCCCCCCGTCGCAAGTCCCGCAGCAGCTTCCTCAAACGTCAAATTTTTAGGCTTTATTGCAAGGATTCCATCTTCAGGCAAACATTTATATTCTGCATAGGCACCGCGTTTATGCCCAACAGTCGAGGCGAATACTCGATCTCCAATCTTAAATGCTTTAACATCCTTACCGATATCTACTATTTCCCCCGCAAGCTCCATTCCTAAAATCTTATTTCTCGGTTTGAAAACACCCAATATTAACCGCATCATTGCGGTATAAAACTTTGAATCCGGATGCTTTCCTCTGCGCATTATTGTATCACCTATATGTACAGTTGTAGCATGTATTTTTATTAGGACTTCATTTTCCTTGGGATTTGGTTTATCGATTTCCGCAATATGGAGCACTTCAGGAGGTCCATATTTCTCATATACAATAGCTTTCATTTTTCTGTATTTATATCCTTATTTCTTTTACTTTAAATCGTTTAAATAATTACGTGTTATAATATAAAATTATCCAATTAGCCATGAATCATAAATCAAAAGGAGTCCAATAATTTCGCCCTTTTTAAGATAATACTAAATAATTCAGAATGTTCATTGTATAAATTGTTATCATTAAATATGATAAGATTTTAATCTATTATTATAAAATTTAAGAAATTTCCTTGAGAATATGAAAAGAGATAATAAAAAGATTCTCACGAGGGAATGGTCAAAATGGTGGCGTATTCCCCGGTTATTACTCTATTTATTTGGATTTTTTACTTATTTTTGGTTTTTCTGGAGTTTTATCGGATTATTAATTGGATTAATTTATTTTGTTGCTGCGAAAGATTTAGCATGGAAAAGAAATGGCATTATTCTCTCGGTTTCTATAAGTTTCGTGAGTCTAACTATTTATCTTTTTAAAGGGTATCCCCCTCTCACTTTTGCTATTTGGTCTGGTGTATTCATAATATTAAGTTATACTTTTATTTTGTTGATTTATGAAATTCTAAAAAGAAAATCAAGGAAGGTCCAAATAACTTATCAAAAATTGGAACAGAATTGGAAAGATTGGTCGAATTATTCAAAACAATTCACGAAAATTTCTTTCATATTGTTTCCTATCGTATCATGGAGTGCTGTGAACTTAGATTTGGGGGTGATGTTTGATAATTATCCAAGGCTTTTATGGATTCATGCTCCATCAACAGCTCAAGTTGGCGAAGACTTCGACATTACTGTGGAAGCCTGGGATGCTTTTGAGAGGCTCAGCGCAATCTATAAAGGAAGTATTAATTTTTCGATAATTTCCTATAATATATCTACATATGAGAAATTTGACACTACGATCGCCGACCTTCCAGAACCATATACTTTTACTGGACAATTATTCGGGTCAGATATGGCGTATGAAATTATGGATGGCAAGGATAACGGAATTCATAGATTCAGCGCAACTATTAATTCGACCGGAATACATTATATAACGGTATTTGATAGTATAACAAAAAATATCTACTATAGCAACCCTGTTATGGTACGGAATTTTACAAAACAGAACTCAATGATATATTGGGGAGATATACATACTCATTCTCATCTTTCTGACGGTTCTGGAATACCGAGCGAACATTTTTATTACGCAGAAAACGTTGCCCGACTTGATTTTAATGCACTCACCGATCATGGAGAAATTATGTTGTTCTGCCCCGGTTCTTTGGATTTTCTGGAGTCTTCTACAAATAAATTTTACAAACCGAATGATTTTGTGACCTTTCATGGAATTGAATGGACAAATGTGGATACGGGGCATTATGTATGCATTTTTAGCGATGACCAATTATTGAAGAATCCAGTTCTCTCGTATATGACAGTGCCAACAACCGATGCGTTGTGGGATGCTCTTGATGAATTTACCAATCAAACAAATTCAAAAGCTCTTGCCTTACCACATCATACAACCAAAAAATCATATATTCAAGATTGGACTCAGATTAATCCCAAATATGTGCGAATTGCGGAGGTTACTTCGGTGCATGGAGAATGTTTATTTGAGCAAAGACATGAATTAAATTATCGAGGAGCGATTGATCCCCCTCCAACTTATACCTATGGGTCGTCAGTCATTGATGCTTTTTCTATGGGATTCAGGATGACGATGTATTCTTCAAGTGATGAACACGATGGACATCCGGGGCATAGTATCAGTCATACACGTGCTTATATTGGACATCAGCGCCCTTATAGTCTTTGGCATACGAGAAATGAGCATCCTTATCCTGGGGGAATCACTGCAGTTTTCGCGAGCAATTTAACCCGTGAGAGTGTGTTTGATAGTCTTTATCAAGGCAGAATTTTTTCAAGTGCAGATCATGGACGACCCGTTCTCATGTTTGAAATAAATAATGTTGGGGTGGGAGATGGGTCAACCGTTATCGTGAGCAATGAAACCTCATCCAGAAATATATCGGTTTTTTTAGCCCAGGATGGTTCCCCAGTTGCTCTTAAATCTAAATCCGCGATCGCACATTCAAACTGGATTCCAAATTGGAATGCTTCTGTGGAAATTATTAAAAATGGTGCCTTATGGAACACTATTGACATTTTAGACCCTGTTGTTAATATAACGATAAGCGATACCGACCCGATTGAAGGTGTTTCCTTTGAGGAATATTGTATTGAACGAAACGGGAGTTTTTACATCAATCAATATAGTAATAACCCAATTAATCCATCAACTCTGAATACACAAGGTTTTGATTATTATCTCATACGTGTAGCAGGAGATAATGGAAGAACCACCTATGCTGGACCAATTTGGGTAGAATATTAAAGAAAAAAGTCATAAAAGAGTTTGAGTGAACATATTGATCTTATTCTTAATAGCATCTATAGATGTAACTCTGGCGTCTCCCACATCCAATTCAATCAATAGCATCGGAATTCCAACCTCTTCACGCAAAGCTTCCCGAAGTAATTTAGGTACAGAGCCAAATTGTTTACATGCGATACTTGAGGTATAAATAAAACAATCTGCGGAATAATCTCTAGCCATCTTCACACAGTCTTCTATAAAAGGATAATATAATTCTGTACTCTGTTTTGTCATTGGGAAATTCATGGTCTTTTTAGCCATATCATAAAACATATTATCCAATCCACTTTTCGTATCAATTGGATCAGAAAAGCTATAATTAAAAATATCAAATAAAATGCTCAATCCCAATTCCCGGTCGAGCCATTCACAGAGAGAAATATCAAAAAAAGTTAACATATAAGGCCAAATCGATCGGATCTTCTCTTCCTTTCCATAATGTGTTCCACCAATATATCGTTCTTTAGCCATTTTTTTCATTTTCGAATAGAATGTTATATTTTCGCGTGTACCTGACAAAAGAATAGTGGTTGCTGCTGAAACTGCATTAAATAGATTATCAATAGGACTCGGAATGGCTCTTATCAAGTCAAAAATCTCAAGTTTGTATTGGTTAACCTTATTCTCCATTTCAATATGTTTTTTCATTTGTTTAAAATCAGGCTTCTGTCCAATTAGGTTTCCTAGTTTTTTTAACCCGTTTTTCAATTGTTGTCCAAAAAACCTATAGCTTTTTTTGGAATGAGAATACGGAAGATCCATAATTACCAGAGGGATCTTTTTTTCATATAAGAAAAAGGGATAGGACGCACATGTATTATCGCATGGCGCCGTTGGAGTTATTATCGCGTCAAATTGTATTAGATCATCCAAAGAGAAACCGAGAGTCGCTCGCTGGCTCGAACAGGTGTGGAAAGGATGACCCCAATTCAACATTAAATCATAATATTTTTCAACTCCATCCAGCAATAAAGCCGCAAGAATAAAGGAGAGAGATTCGATACAAATGGGTACACAATCAAAACAATAGAGAAATTCTGCGGGTAAAGAAAAATGATACCCAACTATAGGAAGACCTTCCCTCGCTTTTCTGATATTCCGCTCCATGACCTTTTCTATTTCTCCTAATCCAATTCTTAGAGAAGGGGTGGTATGTTCGGGTAGTATACGTTCGACTAACTCGCGTGAACTCGATATCGCATCCTTTAACATAATATAAGGAAGAATTTTACTTTCTAGTAGTTTTAGAGATTGAGATGACATTTCTGTGGGAAAGATTTAACAGAATGGATATAGAATTCAATTTATAATATTAATATTATATTAACAATGAATGATAATAAAGTTTGATATTCTAAATCGAGGGTTTTGAAATTTTCCTAAACCCGATTAATATGGAGGGATGGATATTGAAAAAGTAATCAGTCAGTATTTTTTTTATGTACTTAAGACTTTTAGACGCTGTTTTTAATATATCTATATTGAATTAGGTCAACAATGAATAAAAATAATCCCTGGATAAGAACACCCACACCATTTCCTATCACAAATATGGTACTACCTAAAAGAATTAATAGATCTCCAATTACCATATAACCTATATCTAAATAGGTGTTTATCATTGAACTACCAGCCCCTAAAGGAGCTGGATTCTTGCTTCCTTGACCACCGCGCCTAAATGGCGTCTTACACGATCTCCACAAGCGTAATTTCCCGTAGTCCCTACGGTAGGTCATGAAATGACTGGGATGCCTCTCTCTTTTAAAAGGCGTATTCCTTCTTTCTTAATATTAGCAGACGCATTTTTATCTCGGTGATGATGAGTGCCACATTCGGGGCACGTCCGCTTTCTGCGTGAAAAACGGTAAAATTTTTTTTATTTTCTCAATATTGAATTCTTTTCTACGTAGAAAGGTAAATAACCCAAGAATACCATCGATAAGGCCCCATAAAAATGATTGAAGTAGTATGCCGTTAATCAACTCTGAAGGAGAGTAAAGATAGAATAGAGCCGCCAACATATTGATTCCTCCCCAAACGAGCAAAGGAAATCCAATTCGTTTGTTCAAATTTTCCTTTTTTGAGTTTTCATTCATATTATTTAGACATTTCTGAGAATTATCAAGGTTATGATTAGGTTTCATTAATTTATTACTATTATCCCTACAAAAGATAACCTATAACTCAATTCTTCCTATGAAAATAAATAATTTAGAGCAGAATAGATTATAAAATGGTTTTAGAAAACATACTGATTTTATCTTTTATTATCTTCGTCGAGGTGAATCGTTTGTCTCCGACATCGAGATCAATAATTAGCATTGGAATTCCCACCTCTTCTCTGAGAGCCTCTCGAAGGACTTGTGGTACGGAACCGAACTGTTTACAACCCAAATGACTGGTAAACACGAAGCAGTCCGCAGAAAAATCTTTTGCTAACTGAACGCAATTTTCTATAAAGGGATAATAAAATTCCGTAGATTCCTTCATCATAGGAAAATTCATCCCTCGCCTCGCCATATCATAAAATAATGTATCTAAATCTTCTTTTGTGTTCACGGTATTCGAGAAGTTATAATTAAAAATGTCAAATAATACACTCATCCCGATTTCTCTGTCTAAATATTCGCAAAGGCTTAAATCAAAAAATATAAGCATATATGGCCATATACTTCGGATCCTTTCTTCCTTACCATACTCTTGCTTTTTCTTATATCTCTGCTTGGCGATTTCTAAATACTTCTTGTAAAATTCTAATTTTTCCGAAGTTCCAGAAGCGAACACAGCCACCCCCGCTGAAATGGCATTAAACATATTTTCCACGGGACATGGTTTTGCCTTTCTTAATTCAAACAATTCTAATTGAATCGCATGGACCTTATTTTCGATTTCAATATGCTTTTTCATTCTCTCAAAATCAGGTTCTTGGCCAATTATTTTGCCTAATTTTTCGAGTGATAATTTTAATTGTTGTCCGTAATACTCATAACTCTTTTTCTCGTGCAAATAGGGAATATCTGGGATGACCAAAGGTACATCTTTATATTCAAAAAAAGGATAACTTGCAAAGGTATTATCACATGGCGCGGTGGGTGTGATAATTGCATCAAACTTAAATAAGTCTTCCATAGTCATTCCCATAACCCCCTTCTGAGAAGTACATGTATGGAATGGGTGGCCCCAGCTAAGCATTACATCGTAGAATCGTTCAACTCCGTCAGGTAATAACGCCGACAGAAGATAGGAAGTTCCTTCGATACATATTGGCACACAATCAAAACAATACAAATACTCTCTTTGGAAAGCAAAATGATGCCCAATGACAGGCAGTCCGTCATTAGCTTTTTCCACGGCAACTTTAATTGTTTCTTCGATGGCTTTAGCACCGATCTTCAAGGATTCAATTTCACCTTCCGGCAAAATTCTCTCCACTAATTCGCGAGTTGAGGCGATCGAATTAAGCACCATTTCATATGGAACAACCTTATTTTCGAATATTTTTTTGTCCATTATCATTATTCTTATTCTCCTTTGTTTCTAGGTTATCATCTCTAAGAAAGCTTCTATTCGTGTTTGTAATCGAGTGAAATCTGATTGGAAATTTTCTCTATCAAAATTAAATACGGGGATTTCAAGTTTTTTTAATTCATGTTCAAACAGCATATTGTCACAACCATGAAGATCGCAATTATTAATTCTCTGCAAGAGAACGCCATCTATTTTACCTCTCTGTATTTCATTTTTAATGAATTGAAATCTCCGGTGGTGATCATCCATAGTCCTCGGACACGAGGGATTTCGATAGTATAATCTACTTGCGATTGCCATAAGGGGATTTGTCATAGTATTGTCGACATCATCCATGATTGTTTTTTTCCCGAAACATAAATTATCCGAAATGATAATGGCATCTGATTCCTCAACTATTTTAGTCAATTGAATATTATCGACAACACTTCCAATTAAAAGAATTCTTTTTTTTCCTTGAACATCTATACCCTCTCTTTTCTTAAAAATATCTAATAAACGCTCTAATTCTTGATTTGCAATATCCTTCGGAACAGAGCTATTCGCTATAGACAGTTGTAGGGCTTCAGTTCCGGTCAATTTCGGAGAATCTAACACTCTCAAATCAAAAATCTCTCTCATTAATCGACGATTTTGATTATAAAGAGTGATTGAAGATTTCAAACCTTCATCTGTTATTTCTACATCATATGCTTTTTGGATTTTTTCTTTTAATTCCTTTATCTCTTCATAAAACCATTGAAAGCCTTCCTCTGAAATAATATGAGGAAGAGCGATATAAAAACGTGGAACGAGTTTATTGAATCCATCTCGCTTAAATACAACCATATCATAGATCTCGAACATTCTTCTGCTATGATCACAGCTATTACAAATAAATAATCCGTCTAAAAAATCATACTCTCCATCCAAGGCAAGGTTTAGTGTACTTCTAACGAATGAACATGTAAACCTCACCATATAGGTATCTGCTTTATCTGTATCTGTATTACCAGTTGTTCTTATTCGATATGGAAACATTCCCGCGGCTTCCAATAATTCCTCTGGAATGTAAGTACAATAATATCCTGCTATCTTCTTACTTGTCCCTTCGATGTATTTATTTTGTATTGAATTTGCTAATTTTAGGAATGGATCATTTAATAAATGCATAATTCCCCCTCAATAGTTATTTTTTATAAATTTCGTTTTTTCCAATCATAAGACATTTTACAAGACTTAAGGCTGCCATGAGTGAGCCTTTTATTTTGATTTTACGAGTTAAAATTTTAGGGAGCAATTTAGCAAGTCCGAATAAGTTTGCCTTGCTCCTTATTATCTCGCTAAACACTTTCAAGACCTTCTCTTCCTTAACATTCATTACTACCGTGGCTACTGGATCTTTGGCATGTTCCGCTCGGCATTCAAAATTTCTTTTTTTTGAAACCAGTGGAAAATTCAAATATCCATTAAATGCGGGAATAAATATTTCAACTTCTTGCCCTTCTCTCTTCCCTACTTGCTCAAAACCATCTTCTAAACCAAAAAGATCGACTAACATATTAGCTAATCTTGCTAAATTTAAGAGTTTGGTTTCCTTCAACAATTGAAATGCTCTTTCATTCATTTCTTCATCAACTTTCTTATTTTTCCGCATAGCAGGTTTATTTTCTATTGAAAGAGAGTCCATTATACCACCTAAAAATATAAACTATATAAATAAAGTATTTTTTAAAAGATCTTTATTATAATCTGAAATAATTGTGAAATCTAACATAATCTTTGTTTCTATTTGTATATAAGTTTTTGTGTAGATTTGCACACTAAACTCAGATAAATTAGGGAACGATATATAATTTAAAATAAGCATTTATTTGATTAAATCTTGCAGAATAGAATTATTCAAACTCTTTAGAACCGTTTCAGGAATTATCTTCGATATTATGATATTAATTTTTTCTTCAATAAGCAACCCTAGTATATTAAATGCAATAAACATTGGGTTGATTGATATCAATATTCTACTTCATATCCTCGAATATGCAATATTTAGATTTCTCATTACTTTTGAGTTTCTTGGAAAAGTAAAAGTTCATTATTTAACTATCTTATTGGTTGATACATTGGGAATATTTGTTAGATTTTTTTTATTCATTCATCAGACTTTTAATTAACAAATACCGATAAGATTTAGAAGTCTAATTCTAAGATCTCAGATTAAATTAATTCTAAAGATATTAAAAGACGTTCTTTTTCTCCTTGGATGGTATTTTTCATAATTAAATGATAATCTTTGGACCTTTTTCTCATCTCTTTAGAAATATTTCGATATACATCCAAATAAGGTCTTATTTCAGGTGTTGAGTCTTCGAAACCTTTAAATGCTTGATGGAGAGGAATAACTATTTGATTTTTACCTCGCAGATTATATAAATAGTGTACTAAATGTTTCTTGAATTCAGAACCCTCTTGGGGGGGTAAAAAATAATGTAAAAAACTTTTTGAGATATCAGCACCGAATGGATTTATAGAATCTATATTTCCAATCCATTCTCTATCTAAATATAATTCGGCTTTTTTAATATCTCCTTGTTTTGTAACATAAACATAAATATCTATGTGTTCTTGAAAGCCCCCTGTTTTCAATGATACTTTTTTCAATTCTGTACTGATTTGTTCACTAGACGACTCACTTAGATTAAAAAAACTAAAGAATTCAGAAGCTTGAAAGTCAGAATATTTCATTTAATTCTTTTTCCGTGTAAATTAATTGCATATATGTATTATTCAATTTTACCTTTTTTATCATTTTAGCTCTTTCTTTATCATTGATAGAGTAAAGCTGGAAAACATTATCATTCAATTTCTTTATATATCTTATAGTTTCTCCATTTAACATCTTGTTTTTTTCTAAATTAGATGAGATTATGTCAACGAGAGATGAAATCTCCAGTTTTTTCTTCTCATCAATCCTAAGGATAGGAAGGTGTCGAATCATGTATTGATTCAAATTTATTGTGGTATTTTTTTGATTATTCAGCCCAAAAATCGTGTAAAAATGAATCAAAACCGAATTGAGCAATGCACATAAATATTTTAATTCATTAGGGTCCTTATGTAGCAAGGAATAAATTGAAGAGGTAAAACAAACATCTTGTTCTGTATAGAGGGCTTCGGGATATGTATTGTTATGTTTAATTAATAGCTTAGGGCCTTTATAAAATTCTTTGTGATTCCCTTTTAGTTGGTCGGCGGGAATATCATGAAGATCAAAGGTTTCCGACTTTTTAAACCAAAAATATCCAAAATCTCTTTTAGCGTCCAAGAAATAACAAGAACCGTCATTGCTGGATTTAAGCACTTTTCTTATAAGAGACAATCCACGAGCTTCTTCTCCACGAATGAAGAGGGGGAAATCAGATACATTTAAATAATTCAAATTACCAATCCTCTCAATTTTTTCTATTAATCTTAGAACCTCCTTATCTCCCTTAATTCTTATTCTATTTAACGGAGAGGTAGGATTAGAACAATACGGACAATCATATTTATGACTATATACATAAAATTTCTTCACTCGGTCAATTAAAGGACAGGTTTTATCTTGACATATCCTAAGGGTGTCGAATGATTGATTCTGGTAGGTAATTATTTCTTTATCTGGAAAATCATAAATCGTTAGATCTCGATTATCATTCTTTTTTTTTTCATAAATAAGAATTTGAACTTCATTAGTTGCTTTCGAAAATATGTTCGAACCTAAATCAAATATACGTAGAAAATTGGCTTCAGAAAGTAATTGGGTCCGAAATTTGAGATAACTTTGCCTCAATAAAAAGCTTTTAGGGATAAGAAATCCGATTACCCCGCGACATATATTTAGAGCTTTGAGCAAATATGCACAGTAAATTTCATTGAAATGAATATTTTCACGCTTTAAAATTTTCTTTTCTTTTTCACTCAGAATATTACCATAAGGAGGATTTCCTATAATAATATCAAAACCCATAGATACTAATTGAAAACCTGATAAACTTGAATTTAATAGACTATTTCTCTTTTCTAAATTGGAGTTTAAAATGGATATGATAGAACTATAATTTTCAAATTCTCCGGTATAGTACCAGCTCAGTAATTTAAGCTTAGCCAACTCAAGAGACTGTTGATTTATATCAAAGCCATAGAGATTCTTAAGAATCTGAGTCTTTATTCGCTTCTGGTCTGCGTTTTGATTAATCCGCATTATTATAGAATATAAAATTTTCGCGGCATTTATTAGAAAGTTTCCTGAACCGCACGTCGGATCACATACAGTAATTTTTATTAGAATTTCATGAATTTGACTTAGTTTTTCAGTTTTCTGAGTAAAAATCTCGTCTAAATCCATAAGATTAAGATCTGTTTGTGAATTCAAGAATAGGATTAAAGTTTTTCTAAATATAAATCCCGATAGATTCTGACTTGTATAATAAACTCCTTCCTTTTTACGATTAGGATGATTTTCTAAAAAAAATTCCTCTTTCTTATCCAAATTCTTGAGCATTTTATTAGCTTGATCAAATTCTTTTGAGGATAATAAAGATTCAAATTTTTTTAGTAAATTCTCCATTTTCACTCATTTTTTCAAGTAAATATATCTTTTTTTACTATTCTATTAACTATTTAATTAGATTCTAATTTGGGGAAGAAAAACCATATTTATTATTAAAATATTAGCTAAAAGCTCAAAAATGTTTATATCCATTTAGCTTTAAGTTTTTATATTTTTATTTATTAAATATAATAGAAGATATGAGAAAAGACGAGAAGGAAGAAAAAGAGGATTATCACGGGGTTGCCCCAATCTCACATATCGCCAAGCAAATGAAAAAGGAGTACGATAAAGACCCAAAAGGGTGGACTATTACTGGTTCGAGAGATAAAAAGGGTAATAGAGACACCTTCATAAATAAAAAACCCAATACATACTGGTTGAAATCAAAACAATTAAGCCCATTCTCTGCACTTTCAATGGGAACAGTGGTTAGAAACATAGATAAAGATATTGATGAAGAAACGTACGGTAGGAAATTATCTAAAGAAGATATGATCAATTTGTTTGGAATGGTCGTTCCAATCAATACAAACAAAAATGTGGTCGCGAGCGGTATTGAAAAATTTTCACAAAAAGAAGGAGAATATTTGAGAAAAATAATTAAAGAGAGAAAGACAAATGTGGGATATCAAATGGCAAAGAAGATTGATGCAAAATGGCGTAAGTATTATCCTAGAAGAGACGAAATGTATGGCTAAGCTTTAAATGAGAATTAAAACTTAATTTGTTTTTAGCTATCTTTTATGAAAGGAAAATATGTAATTAAAAAAAGATATAGTTTAAACTTTTTCTTTTAAAATATTGCTTTCATCCTTAGATTTGACGATGGGTAAATTCTCAGAGTATTTTCCAGGATTACTAATGAGTTCGTCAATTAGAGCTTTCACTTTTTCTGATCCTGAATTATTTTGAATACTATTAGCAAAATCTTTCAGATTATTTACATTAAAATCTTTTACATAAAAAGAAACTCCCTTTTCCAATTCTTCGAACAAAAATTGATACGATAAATCTGCGCCTCTTTCTTTAGTTCTCAAAGGATCATCCATTTCGAATGTGTAAGAAACTTCGGTCCATCTATTACCTTCCTCATCCGCAGGCATCATTCCATAAATATAATCGTCAGTGTAAATCCAAATAGTTGGTAGACTCTTTTCAAATGATTCATCTATTAAAGCTTTAAATTCTTCACTCATTTTTTTGTCAATTCCTTATACGTTTTATCTATAGTTATATAGTATAATAATAGTGAAATTTTAAAAAGGTTTCAAAATCCTTAATTAACTAAATTACTTTTATTTGAAATATTTAATTAAAAAAAGATAATTATTTCTAAAAAATTAACGATGAGATCTCTTAACATCAAGGAACTAAGGGTTAAAATCCAAAATTGGATAACAACTTATATTAGATCAGCAAATTCGAATGGTGTTGTCATAGGTTTGAGTGGAGGAATCGATAGTTCAGTTACAGCAGCATTATGCGTGAATGCATTAGGAAACAATAATGTTATCGGGATCAGTTTACCTTGCGATTCTCTTCAAAAAGATATAGAAGATGCTGAAGCATTAGCAGAAGATCTGGGGATGAGATTCCTAAAGATCAATTTGACGTCTATATTTGAAGTATTTACAAAAAAGTTTTCATCTAAAATTGAACCTAATAAATTATCACTGGGAAATATTAAACCTAGATTACGAATGACGGCACTATATTTTATTGGTCAATCAATGAATAATTTTTTGGTAGCAGGCACGGGAAATAGAACTGAGATTGCAATAGGATATTTCACCAAATATGGCGATGGCGCGGTCGATTTTGAACCTATAGGAGATCTCTATAAGTGTGAAGTGCGAGAATTAGCAAAAGAATTGGGATTGTCGCATAGCATAATCAATAAACCACCCTCTGCTGGACTCTGGGAGGGACAAACTGATGAGGAGGAAATTGGAATATCATATTTTGATCTGGATGAAATCGTCTATCGTATGGATTATGGTCTTCCCATGGACGATATAGATCAAGACAAGGTTCACCAAGTGAGAAATATGGTCCGATCTTCACAACATAAAAGAAGAATGCCGCCTATTTTTGAAATTAAATGAATAAAGTATTACAAACTTGAGAGTAGTCTCCTAATATTTGTGATTTTTTTGGTAATCTCATTTAACTCATTTTTTAATTTACTATCTTCTGATTTGAATTCGCTATCCCCAATATTACCATTTTCATATCGATCCTTTAATGATTTATATTTCCGTTCTATAGAATATCTCTTTCCCTCTAAAGCAATTAACTCTTGATATAATGAATCTTTATCCCGGGGTAATTCATCGAGGTTAGGGGATTCTAATTTTTCGGAATATTCAGGTTCTGGTGATGGTGGTTGTGGTATGTTTTTTTGATGTTCTTCCATTGGTATTTTTTCAATCTTCCTAGATTTGTCCGCACCAGGAATAAATGTTCTAATAGATTCGCTTGATTTGGATGGTTTTTGCGTGTTTTGAGAAGTTTTCGTTCCCATAGAGGAAAATACACTGAATAAATCTGTTTTAGGTGTTTTTTGGGGTGTTGCGTCTGTTTCCTCAACTTCAACTTCCGCAATTCCTTTCATTTTCTCAGATTTCTCAAAATCTTCGGGAGGTTTTGTTTTCTCAAGAGGTTCTTCAATTGCCATTGTAGATATTTTTGGTTTCTCGGGCGGAGGTGTTCTATCTGAGGTTTTTTCTTTAGGAATTTGAGGAGAAGCTTGTGATTGAGATGCACTCGTCTTTTGAGGTATCTCTGGTTTAGGCGGAGGCTTTTCCGTTTTCTCTTTTTGGTCGGGTGGAGTAGGAGGCTTAGAAGGAATTTCAGATTGCTTAGGTGGGGGTGGTGGTGCAATATCTTGCGTTTTTTTAGCCTTATTTTGTGGAATAGGGGTAAGTTCTTTCTCCATTGGTTTTGTTGGTTCAGGGGGAGATACTTTTTCTACTTCTGGCTGAGCCGCCTCCTTTGGTTTTTGTTCGATTTCTTCCGTTGGAATAGGTTCTAAAGTAGGTTCTTCGGAATACTCTTTAGTTTCGAAATGTCTCTTCTCATCAATCGGTTGTTTTGCTGATTCTTCAAGATCTTGTTCTAAACCGATTTCAATTTGACCTTGATCCGCTTTTGATTCTGCTTCGAGCTTTTGCTCGTTTGATTTTTGCTCTTCTTGTATTTTTTCTTCCATCTCCTTTTCAATGGCTTCTAATTGTTTCAGTGATACTTCTAATTTTTCCTTATATTGTTGTTGTTTTTGTTCTAATTTTGCCTTACGTTCTGACACTCCCGTACTTGGTTCAGCCTTTTCTGTTGGTACATTATTCATTCCCGCGTCTTCCAAAGATTTTTCTTCCGCTTTTTTTATAGTTGGTAAGTGGATTTCAAGAGGAGGTAATTTAGATGTTGATTTTTTATGTGGCTTTATTGTTTTAACATCTTTTCGTTTCCGTATTTTTTGTAGGGTCTCCTCCTTCGATTTAATTTCTTGCTGGAGAGAATCAATTTTTTCTTTTAAAGTATCAATCTCTCCCTTAAATTGCTCCGAAACTTGAGCAACTATTTCGGATATATTTACCTCAGAGGATTTCGTTTTTACTTCTTTTTCTTCCGTAGATTTTGGTTCTTTCTCTTCTTTTTCGCGTTCCTTCTTTGGTTGTTCTTCCTTATTAACTTCTAAAAGCCTATTAATCTTTTCCGGGAGTGAAGTTTCAATAAACCAATATTCGAGGGTATCCCAATCCTCTAAATTTGTTAATATATCTTTTATCAAACTTGTCTTGTTGGGAAATTTGTTTGAATCCTTTAATTTTTTAAATTGAGTGATTAATTCTTTTTGAGCTTCGATTTCATCATCAGGAGAAGGCTCTCCATCGGTTAAATAAACATAAATGTCTCTGATTTCCTCAAGAAAAGAACTTTTTTCCTCCATTTCGGTCATATTAATTCCCTCTGAACATTAATCGCGTGTTTAATTTATATCTAATTATTATATAAATTACTTATCAATTTAATTTTGTGTGATATCAACAATAAGTATTACATTCTGAATTATAAAATACCAAACTTTTTCTACAAATTGTCACACAATAGGCGACATGATAAATCATGGCGATTTGGACTTTTCTCTCAATATTTCATATTTTTTGGATTTCATAATGCTAAAAGGAATTAAATTCACCAATTGAGCTATTGCGGTTAATAGAAAAATAATAGCAAAACTTTGGAAGCTCTCAAATAAAATTCCCATAAATAATAGTCCTAAATTCGCTCCGAGATTTGATAATGAAGTGCACCACGCGAAGTATGTACTATCCGTTTTTGGATGATATTTAGCCATCTGGGAAATCACTGCAGAGAACGCGCTATGTCTCCAACCGATTCCTACACCGATTAGTGAGGAAAAGAAATACAATCCCATGTAATTTGTTTCAATTAGAAGTAGCATTATTGAAAGCGCAGTATAGAACATCGCACCATAAACACTGAGCTTTCTTGAAATAAGATCGGAGAATAATCCTCCTAATAATGCTCCAAAAATTATACCTATACTACTTATAATAGAAATAATTGCTTGAATGAAAAATGCCTCGCCAGATGTGATACTTGTCAAGCTTAAGGTTACCTCCTCTATATTAAGAAGACCCATTTGAATCAAAATAAACAGCGAGAGAAATAGCAAAATAATTCCATCCGCGATCGAATTAAATAGAGAAAATCCATAGGTTTTCAAATCTTCCCTATCTTTAAATAATTCCTTGAAATTTGGCCATAATTTCACGCTTTCGTACGCCTTAGGTTCTTTTATAAGAAGGGTTGTAAATGACGTTAATATCATTAAAATACCAAGAATTACAAAAGTAGTCTCGATATTTATCAATATTTTTGCATATACCATGAATCCTAATATTGGTCCTCCCGCAATCATCCCTATAGAGCGAAAACCCCAGACGACGCCTTGAACCCTCCCTAATCTTTCTTTTGGACAAATATCCAGAATAAGTCCGTCTGAGGAAGTATCACCCATCATCACCCCTGTATTAATGATGAAACCGATGATCATAAAACTAATAACTACATCAGCAACTTGAATAATAAGAGGTAGCGATGCCCACATTAATCCTGCAATCATAACGGGAATTATTATCCACGGTCTTCTCCGACCGATATTCTTTACTCCAAATTTATCGCTTAACATCCCAAATATAAGCTTAATCGAGGATGGGATTAAAATAATTGTTGCAATTAAGGATATATCTGAGGTTTTGATTTCAACTAATGTTAAAATATAAATAGGAACAATAACAGTAAACATTGAACTCGTGAAGCCTTGAAATAAATAATTGATACTGAAGATGCCAGTATAATATCTTTTATATTCTATATTTTTCTTTGTTTCGATTAACGGCTCTGACATAATATAAATTGACCTTTATTATATAAAAAGCAGTATTATTATTGCAAGGATAATAATAGCAAAGATACCGGTTATACTAAGATATAATTTAAATCTAAAAGTCTGTAGTAAATCAAGTTTTCGGAATCTATCGAATTCACGAGATAATCGAATTATAGTTCCATTATCATCCGTATCGAATATATATTTAGTGGAATAGTAAATGGCATCCCCTTTTTTGTTATATCCCTCATATACAAGCGGGTCTTCCGTGGGATGCAATAATACTCCTTTCTTTTGCTTCCCAATTAATCCCGAAAAGTGAAGCTTATCTTGTTTCTTTTTAAGTTTGAATTCAATTCCGGCAGTTATGATTCTCGTATTGGTCAAAAAGCCGGGATATGCTCCGTAATACCCCTCAATTTGGGACCAATTGGATTTAGCGGGTTGAGGGTTAGTTGTAGGATGTTCCTTAGATATATCAGTTAATACCTTTAAAATTTCATTCCTTACTTGGAGTGTAGTTCTCTCATACATTCCCTCGTTAAGATTACATGAGATGAAAAATCCAAGATTATCTTCCGGTAGACATACAAAGGCAGAGTTGAACCCACTCACACCCCCAGTATGTTCCACTATAAAATGGCCATTTAGGTTGTGTAGACGAAAAATATAGCCGATTGAATACCTCTCCATAATCTTGTCGTGTGCGTAATAATGAGGGCTCCACATCAATTCAAAAGTCTCTGGCTTGAGTATTTGGCTAGTTCCAAATTTTCCCTTGGTCAAATTCATCTGTCCAAATTTAACCATATCATTTAGCGATGCGATCAATGCCCCAGAAGGTTTTATAATATTATTCCAACGGCGTGCTCGTTGGGTCTGATTTCTCTTACGCTTATATCCTATAGCCTCATTTTCTTTTATCGACTCAGTCCTAATTAAATCACTCCTTATCATACCTAAAGGCTGTAATATGTTCTCCAAGATATATTCTCGAAAAGTTTTTCCATTCAATTGTTCGATTACATATCCTAATATTGAAACCGCGACATTTGAATAAGCATATTTTTCTCCCGCAGGTGAGGCGGGATTGACCGGAAGTTCATGGAGACTGCTTAAGGGCGGAATCTCATCATCATCATAAGTGAGCAATCGAAAACCTTTCTTGAAAAGATCATAAATACTCCTTAATTCCCCAATCCCCGAGGTATGGGTTAATATATGCCTAAACCTGACTTCTGGCCAGCCTGTTTTAGTTTCGATTTTTCCTTTTGGTAAGTATTTGTTAACCGGATCATCTAAATCTACGAGTCCTTTCTCCCAATTCTGCATAAACGCAATCACCGTAAACAATTTAGTAATAGATCCAACCATAAAAGACGTATTTCTGTTAACTCTTGATTGGGTCTCTAAATTCGCATAACCTAAATTTTTCTCAAAAGTAAGTTCATTTTTATCGAATAATCCAAATGTTAACCCAGGAGGCTTTCTCTCTTGATAAATTCTATTTATTATCGAGTCAATTTCCGAAAGTTTACGATCAAGGTTCATTCTATACCTTATGAACTATTTTGAATTTTATAAAGATTTCTAAACCTTTCTGATAGCCATAAATATGAGAATAAGGTAAAAAATTTTTAGTTCTATTAATTTAAGGTAAATAGAAAAATATATTAGAAATTATTCATTTAAAAAGACAAAATAAAATGACGATAAATTATGTCTCAAGCAGATGAACGTTTTGCGATAGTCCATATCTATAGTAGTTACAATAATACTCTTGTAACCGCCACAGATTTAAGTGGTGCTGAAACTTTTGCTAAGTGTAGCGGAGGAATGGTCGTGAAAGCCGACCGTGATGAAAATTTATTAACAAATCGTTAATATTTCATTAGCAATCCGTATGCCGCTATTTAATTAATCATATCGATTATTAGGCAAAGCAATGCGGGTTCAGGGTCGCAAGTACACTAAAAGATTTGGGGATTTTTTCAGTTCATATTAAAGTTAGAGCACCAGGAGGAAACAAATCTCAAACACCTGGTCCCGGTGCTCAAGCATGTATTAGGGCACTAGCTCGTTCTGGACTTAGAGTTGGAAGAATAGAGGAAGTGACTCCAAAATCGCACGATCACTGTCGTAGAAAAGGCGGTCATCGTGGAAGAAGAGTATAAAAACAGACTTGATGTCTATAGTTTTTTTACAATTTTTAGGAGTCAAAAAACTAAAGTTTCTTCAAAAATTTCAAAATTATAAATTCTTGAGTTACTAAGTTATTAATTTTCTTTTATTTTTTGTGCTTTTTATGAGTAAATGACACTGTTTAAGAGGGGGAGTGAAGAAAGGGGGGATCACACCAAAAAAAAGATCGGGAGAACAACCCACTATTAGAGAAATTGGTCTAAACTAAGGTCTTCATAAATCCTTTTTGTCTCGTTGCTCATTGTATCCACCTTCTCAATGGCTTTTTTTTTGCCTGGAATATGAATCCGAGTAATGCGAATCGTTCATCTGCTTGAGCCATATTTTCACAACTTATAGTGATTGATTCGATTATGATTAATTAAATAATAGAATATATTCTAAAATATTAGTTTTATGATTGAAGAGAATATTTATATGTGCCAAAATATAATCTTTAAATTACTTAACCTATAAATAACTAATAATATAAAATAAAGTGAATGAATAAAATGACATATTCTCCACCTAAGAAAATCACCGTCGTGATTTCGTTTTTGTTATTAGCCCTCGGGATTATTTTAATGGTATCTATATATTGGATCCCAGCTGTCTGGGATACATTATCAACAATTACCATAGGAACTTTAAGTCCCATCGAATTCTGGGTCATAATTGGACTTGGCTTAGTGTTTCTCTCATGGTTGCTCCTATTTATAGGAATTAACTATCGGGGCATATAAGCTTTAAATTTTATTTCCTTTTCTTTTTTTTTATTTGGTTATGTGGATTCTTTTTTCAATCTCTTATAATCCGCGACCCCATAATGCCAGATAGCTTCAATAAGAAAGAAGAGCGAAAGAAAGCCAAATACAGAAGACCACCACTGAGCACTGAAAAAAGACCAGAGCAATACCAAAACAATTCCAGTCACTAGCATAATAGAGCCGTGAATTTCTAATTGCATTATATCATCCATAAAATCATCTCCTATTGTAATTTTAGTTATAGATTTTAATGAAATGATATATGAAGACTATAATTATAAAAGTATTGAATAAAGCATTGTTAAAACACCTATTTTCCTCACGTAAGATTTAGATAACGAATCTTCCTATCACTAAGCCTAATATATACGGAAAGATTATAAAAACAGAATTAGTAAGAATAATGATTTTTCTTAAGCAGCAGAAGCAGATGCAAAAGGACTGGTGGGGGCGAATTGGATCAAATCCTCCTCTTCCCGTTTCACAAGATATGAGGGAGAATTGATTCTTTTTGATCCCACTTGTATATGTTTATGCACGATTAGTTGTCGTGCGTGATAGACGCTTTTTGCTAATCCCTTTTCAAAAACCAATGTTTGAAGTCTCCTTTTCAGAAGATCTTCGACAGTTACACGTAGGACATCTTCAAAAGTAGATTCGGGGGTTAAAATTCCCAACCGTACTAATTTTTTAATCAGGGTTTGTTGAACTTGAACTGCTTCTTCATCAGGAAGAGTACGCGAATAACGGGCGCGTTGACGCCATCGTCCTAATTTTGAACGCATCTTCCAGAATTCACGTTTATTTCTTAACCCATATTTTCCAATAAATTCCAATTCTTCAAGAATTCTATCTTTTTGGAAAGGATGCTTTGGTTTTTTAAATTTTTTTTTAATTCTCCGTGGATCTCCCATCTATTTATTCGCCTCTTTTTTTTCTTTCTTTCTCTTTTTTTCCATTTTTGCCCTAATCTTCTTTCTTTGTACTCCGATAACCAGACCATGTCGTCCCGTACTCTTTGTTCTTTGTCCCCGAACTTTTAAACCAAGTTGATGCCTGACTCCTTTATAGCTTTTAATTTTTTTCATTCTGTCTATATCTCGCTTAACTGTAATCTCCAATTCGTTTCCGAGAACGTGTCTGTCTTTTCCGCTTTTCAGGTCTTTTCTACGATTTACTAAAAATTCGGGAATTCCATTTTCTATGGGATTTATGATTACATCTTCTAATTGAGTGACTTCTTTTTCAGAAAGTGCCCCAATACGGGTTTCTGGGTTAATATTAGCTGTTCTCACTACAGCTTGAGCAAATCGTTTTCCAACACCTTTAACTTGAGTTAAACCATACTGAACTTTCGCATTTCCATCCACTCTAGTACGCAATTGTCGAAAGAATACTTGTTCTTTGAAATTAGGTGGGCGTATTGCTTGGGTCATAATTATTACCATTAAATTAATTAACTAAATAGTTAGAATATAATATGAAATATTAATTTTTTGATTTGTCCTCTCAAAATATACAAAGAAGGAGAGAGGATGTGTAAATAATTTAGTTAATATTGAGGATATCTTTGATTTTTTTCTTTCTTTTTAGAAATATGCGAGTTACTTTTCTTACGTTTACCATTCGCAATTTTTATGAGTAATGGTAATCCTGGTTTTACCTCATCAATTGGTTTAGATTCAATTAGGTCCTTTTCCAATAAAGCCTGATATAATTTTTTTCCTTTCTCGGTTCTTACCAAGACCGCGTTCCATCCGGAGGGTGCACCAATCGAGCCTATTGAAATATCTGCGGATTCTGAGGTGAGGTCAAAGCAGACTTCGCAATCTTCTCGTGCTAAGCTAGTCACTTCTTTAATTGGAGCACTAAGCTCCTCTCCGTCTTTTGTATAGATGAAGAATTTTCCTTTATTTATATCGGTCTTTTTGACGCTTTCTACATCCACATTTAGTTTCTCGCATATCTTAAGGAATCCCTCTTCATATGGAAAAGACTCCATACAAAAAATTCCTATCCGATATTTTACATTGGTTAATGAGGGAATATCAATATCATAAATTTTTGATTTAAGCAATGCTTGCATCATACAAGGCACGCCTACTACTGCTACTTTTTTCTCAGTTCCTACTTGATTTAGAAGCATTAAATTCGGATTATTAACATATTTAGTACCCGCAGTTTTAAGAATATCTTCTTTACTTTCTATTATAGTTGGTTCGGGACACCATAGTTTTTCTCCCATTTTTGCTCCTAACGCGAGATCAACTATATTATTATCCAAAAGATAATATAGGGCCGTACTAGAAACACCCCCATCTTGACATACTTCGCGTATTTCATCGATCTTCGTGCGAGCACAATAAGCTTCTTTAAATGTCCCTATCTTCCCATATTCCTTTATTTTAGAAGCCTCATCTTGATACATATTAAGAAGCTGTACTGGTAAGTATGAACGTGGGCAGACATAATAACATAGACCACAACGTATACACTTATCGTCGTCTATTTGTCCAAACCCATTATTAATGGTAATGCAGTCTACAGGACATATCCCTTGACACATTCCACACCCAGAGCATATTTCGGAATCAAAAATTACTTTTACTGGTTCATATATTGATTTAATGGAAGTGAGATCAATATCGTGTACTGAGATAATCAAATCTTTGAATAGCTTTTCCGATCCTCCTTCGGCATCCTCATTTTCCTCATATTCTTCTTGTATGGATATTAATTGTTCTTTTTCTAATAGATATGCCAGACTTAATGTTTTTCTAAGCGGAATATTATAATTTTCGGAAAATGCCTCCAGATTGGAGAGATTGAGTGTTTGATTATTTCTTAAATAATTATACAATTGATATTTTATTTTCTCTTCATCGATTAGCTTTAATAAAATAGTATTATATTCTTCTTCGCTATATACTTCACTTTCAATAATTTCTTCCTTAGCGTCTATTAAAGCTCGCACCTTATAGGAATCCAGTGTTTGCATTATACTCTTGAGGTATTCCCAAGAAAACTTCACTTCATTATTAGCTTGATTACTCATAATTCTTTTGTGCTATTGTAACATTCTACAATTTCATTATAATAATTAAAAAACTCTTTACCGAATTAACCCTTGCAAGGTTGTCATCTTACGACTATAATTTGTTCGAAAGAATCATTCTATTCGGTTTTTTTAGGTAAAGGAGGGAGTGCGTGAATCTTTTGTGAGATATCTTTCACTGAATTGATAAATTTCTCGACATCAGCAGCGGAACAGAAATACTGTTGTATGCGTTCTTCAGAAATTCCAAGATGTACAAAAATTTTCTTCAGCATACTAAGATGTTTATAAGCCACGAGGTTTCCATTTCCGAACTCACATTCGCCTTCTTGTCAAGAAATAATGGCAACGCCGTCCGCACCGTTTACAAAACAATCCATAATTAAATGAATCCCAACTCTTCCGGTACAGCGTACCCTAATTAAATTGACATCGGTCGAATAGGTTTTTCTGGTTGTCCCGGTTAAATCGGCCGCCGCATACCCTCATTTATCACAAGCAAATGCAATTATATTTCTCTTGTTATTTTCGCTCGACATTTATAACCACCACATTGTTTATTTTTCTGCCACCGCTTCCGCATCTTCAATCGGTATCTCGGTCATTCCAATACCTTTAATTTCTTCTTCGAATTGATCTTCCCGATAATACTTGATATCAATTGCTCTAGCCGGACATGAGGTCACACAAGCACCGCAACCTTTGCATTTCAGGTCATCAACCACCGCAATATCATCCTCTCCGACTATAATGGCATCATAATAGCACACCTTCTCGCATCTATGACATCCCATACATAAGTTCTCATTTACTTCTGCAATGATTAATTCTTGGCTAATTGTGTCATTAGAAAGTAATGTTGAGGCTTTACTCGCGGCAGCTAACGCTGTTGAGACCGAATATGGAATATTTTTGGGTCCCGCAGCACAGCCACAGATATAAATCCCCATATTTTTTGTTTCTTGTGGTTTGAGACATCCATGGATTTCTGAGAGAAAGCCGCTAGGACCGCTACTTAGTCCCATTGTATTTATGATTTCATGCGTTCCTTTCGAGGGTATGATTCCTGTTGAAAGGACTACTAAATCAAAATCCATATGCGTTACTTGATCAAGTAGTGCGTTATCATAAAAAAGTCGTAATTTTCCGTCTTCTGTCCGTTTGACATCTCCAGGTTTTCCTTTAATAAAGGTCACCCCTGATTCCCGAATTTTCCGATAGTATTCCTCGTTTCCCTTATCGGGTGAGCGAATGTCTATGTAAAATATAACAAGTTCCATATCGGGATATTCTTGTTTAAGTAAATTCGCATTTTTCAGAGCGACATTACAACACACACCAGAACAATATTCATTGCCTCGAAGGCTTCTTGATCCAACACATTGAATCATCGCAACTTTCTTAGGTTGTTTTCCATCAGATACCCTATAAACATGCCCATCGGTAGGACCTATAGGGCTCAGCATCCGTTCTAATTCGATTTGAGTGATTATATCGGGATAAATGCCGTATTTATATTCATTTGACTCCCAAATTGGATATTCATCCCAGCCAGTTGCAATGATTACCGAACCGACTTTAATTTCCTCATATTCTGCTTCTTGCTCAAAATCTATTGCTTCAGCTGGACATGTTCGCTCGCAACTTTTACATCCGATACATACCTCCATATCTATAACCGCAAGCTTTGGAACGGCCTGTGGGAATGGGATATATATCGCTCCCCGCTCACCAATACCCCTATCAAACTCGTTCGGCATATTTATGGGGCATTTCGTCGTGCAGAGTCCGCAACCCGTACATTTATCTGGATCCACATAGCGGGGGTTTTTCCGAATTTTAATCTTGTAATCTCCTGTTATACCACTAAACTCAACAACATCACTATAGGTTAATAAATTGATATTCGGGTGTTTTGACGCATTTACCATTATAGGGGCCAGAACTCAGATTCCACAATCGTCAGTGGGAAAGATTCTATCCAGCTGCGCCATTTTACCGCCGATAGTGGGTTCCTTCTCAACAAGAAACACATTAATACCTTGGTCAGCTAAATCTAAGGCTGCGTTCATACCAGCAATACCCGCACCCACTATAAGCACAGATTTCTCGATCGGTATTTCTTTTCGAGGTACCGATTCTAATTCCCGCGCTCGATTTATACCAGCAGTCATTAAACGTTTAGCTTTTTCCGTTGCCTTTTCTTTGCTATCCGCATGGACAAAAGAGCATTGCTCTCTTAAATTTACCATTTGAAAATAATATGGACTTAATCCCGCCTCAATGAGCACCGCTCTATAAGTGGGTTCGTGAATTTTAGGGGTGCACGCTCCAACTACCACTCTATTTATGTCTAATTCTAAAATATCGTTTTTTATGACATTTTGCCCCGGATCACTACACGTAAATTTATTAGTTCTTGCAACCACTACATTAGGTTGTCCCTCAACAAATTTCCGTACCGCATCGCAATCGACAGTAGCTCCTATGTTCACGCCTCACTCGCAGACGTAAACTCCAATCCTAATTTCATCCTTGGTCTGTTTATCATCAGACAATTTAATCCCCTTCTCAAAATCACCATTAATTTTAAGGTTTATTTTTTTTTTCTTGATTCAGAAAATTGTGGAATGAATTTATTTTTTGTTATTAAAACTAATAACGGCGTTTTCAAAAATGATTAAGAGATGATCAAAATGCTAAATATGATATTAATTCGATATTATTATTCTTAACCTCTAAGGTGCAATAGGTCTTGCTCCTGAATTCCTTAGAAGTTTCATAGAATTGAAAAAGAAAATTTCCCTTTTCAGTTTCAACTGTGGAATAATTTTCAATAGGAAAATTAAATCCTCTCCATTATAACTCAAGTTGATAGTTTTCAATCTATTTACCTCTAATAACAAATTTAGTTAAATCCTTTTATCAAACCTTTTTTCTAAATTAATTTTATTTCGGGCATGTTCTGCTGCTTTAATTTCCAAGTAGAGATTAGGTATTAGCTGAATTACTGGAGAAAAATAGGAAAGATAAACGTAATAGAAAAAGTGCTAAGCATTTTTTTTTATAAATCGAGGAGTCACGTTTTTAAGAACATTTTTTTTTTCAAGTGCCCTGAAGTGTCTTGATTAGATCTTAATGACAAGGCTCTTTAAATATGTGCATGTATATATCTATAGATATGCCATCAAAAAATATTAGTATAACTGAAGAAGTGTATAACAAACTCCTGAAAATTAAAAGAGAGGATGAAAGCTTTTCAGAATTATTCTTAAGGTTACTTAAAATTCAAAAAGATAAATTAGAAAGTTGTTTTGGTGGTTGGAATCTTTCAGAAAAAGAAAAGAAAGAGATTTGGAGGGATATTACGAGTCGATCAGGGCGTAATTGGGAAAAACCAAACTTGGTGAATTAATATACTTATTCTTGATACGAATGCATGTATAGATTATCTAAATGGAAAAAAATTCAAAAGTTCTTTCAGAACAAGAAGATCTAGTACATATTACATCAATTGTGGTATATGAAATCAAAATTGGCTTAGAACGTACTAAGAGAAAAATATCAGAGAAAAGATATAATGAATTGTATAAAATATGGTTAAAATTTATTAGCAGCATGGAGATTTTTCCTCTTGGATATAAAGAAGCAGAAAAAGCTGCTGAAATCTATGATAATCTTGAATTGAAAGGAAGTTTGATTGATGATAACGACATTCTTATTGCGAGCATCATGCTTTCTAATGGAATAAAAAAAATTATTACTAGAAATATAAAACATTTTGAAAATATAGAAAATATCGAGATAATTAAGTATTAGGCTAAAGTATAAAACTTAAAAATTTTTAGGAATATTTCAAATAATTTATTCCGCTTTTCGGGAGGAGACACCACAATGGAGGGAGAAAATAAAGAAAATAGACTATCAAAAATAAGAAAAGGAATTTCTAGTATATGCATGCCATAATAGGAGCGACCAATGATATATTTATTAGGAGAATCACAAATCAACTTTCGAGAGAAATCAGTAATGCATTTAGAGTAGGTAAAAATCAAAGAGATCCAAATCTCATCAAATTTTTTATGTTACTAAACATTTTACCCTATAGATATGTCAGATAACAATGATGAGAAAATCGAGGAATTCGCACGAGAATTCATGGCGGAGGAAGGCTTGAAAGGAAAAGCTCGCAGAATGAAAATCATGAGAATTATTAAAAATGTCGGCTTTGATAAAAGAAAAGTGAAAACCGCCTTAATGCGCTCAACTATCACAGACCGAATCGAAGATGAATAAATAAATCATAAAATATGGGCTTTTTTTACTTCAAGTTATTATTATCTATGTGAATTATAATATTGATTAAAACAACCATTAAAAAATAAAAAGGAATCATGCTTGATATAGAAATCTTCAGGGAGAATATTGAAAAGATAGTGGCATCAGAGGAAAAACGATTCAAGGATCCAGAAAATGCCAGGAAAGTGTTAGAATTCGATATTAAATGGAGGGAAGTTTTAGGAGAGCTTCAGAGCTTTCGAGAAAAACGCAATAAAATCTCTCATTCGATTGCAGAGTATAAAAAGAAGGGAGAGGAGAAGAAAGCACAAAATGCTATAAGCGAATCGGCAGCTATCAAAGAGGAAATTGAAGCGTTAGAAGTGAAAGCAGAGGAGTTTCTGAACAAAAGAGAAGAATATCGATATATTGTGGGGAATATTCTTCATGAGACCGTACCGATTGGTGAGACTGAAGAGGATAATAAAATCATTCGAGAAGGAGGAGCACTTCCCGAGTTTGGTTTTAAGCCCGTTTCTCATGTAGATCTAGTCGAGCTTATAGATGGCGCAGACACAACTAAAGCCTCACAAGTAGTAGGTTCGAGGTTTTATTATTTGAAAGGTGATCTCGCTATGCTAAACTTAGCATTAATGAAGTTTGGGCTGGAGGTCTTACAAGAAAAGGGATATACGCCCATGTGGACTCCCTTCTTCGTCAAATATGAAGTCATTAAAGCTGCTGCGGAACTTGCTGATTTTGAAGAGCAGTTATACAAAATTCAAGATGAAGATCTCTATATGATCGCCACCTCAGAACAAACACTTGCGGCATATCATTATGACGAGATTTTAGATCCCGATATCTTACCGTTAAAATATGCGGGGATCTCATCGTGCTTTAGAAGAGAAGCAGGCTCTCACGGAAAAGACACCTTGGGAATTTTTCGGGTCCATCAATTCGAGAAGATTGAACAGTTTATCTTTTGTAAGCCCGAGCAATCATGGGACTTTCATGAAGAATTAATTTCAAATGCGGAAATATTCTACAAGAAATTAGGCTTACCTTATCGTATTGTCAGCATCGTATCAGGAGAGCTGAACGATAACGCTGCGAAAAAATATGATGTAGAGGCTTGGTTTCCGGCATCCCAGACTTATCGGGAATTAGTTTCATGCAGTAATTGCCTTGATTATCAAGCCAGGAAACTCAAAATTCGAATGGGGAAAGTGGGTACTCAGAAAGAAAAAGATATTGTGCATACATTAAATTCTACTGCTATCGCGACGGAAAGGACCATTTGTTGTTTACTTGAGAATTATCAGAATGAAGATCATTCGATTACCATACCCAAAATCCTACGTAAATATATGAATGGAAAAAAGAAAATTATTCCAAGGCAAGTTAAACGATAATAAAATCTTATTTCTCACAAATTATTAAACATCTCTGATATTATAAGATTTAAAAAGTTTCAAATCTATTAGTTAAATTATCTATAAAAAAAGTTTTTTATATATATTCAATATGGTGGAAGTTGAATTAGATCAGTTTGAAGAATTTTACAAAAATCGATTAAACGACATATTCTATAAAGAGAAAAAAGTCGCGTCCAAACTAATCGAAGAGATACAAGAGAATTTCGTTGAAATTAAGATTTGTATGGAGCATTTCATGGAAAAGGAAGATCAGCTTGAGAAAAAAGCAGTTCGCTCCTTAAACTTCTTTTCTGACAGGATCCGTAAAGAAATCGATGAAATTAACATTCCTAAAGAAGATATTACCTATGATAATTTGCTTAAATTACTTAATTCCATGAAAAAACTATTTAATAATATCAATGATGTTGCCCGAAAATCCCTTCCTAAATTTCAGAGGGAAGCACAATCAGAGATTAAGGAGCTAAATTATCTGACCAGGAAATTATCAAAAACACATGCGTCCTTAGAAAAATTCATCAGAAAGAAGTACACCGACGTAAAAGAAGCTGAAGATGTATTAGATAGACTTTCCAAATTTTATGCTCTTATTGATAATATAGAAAACGCCAAAAATGATTTGGATAAATTTGAACACGAATTTGAAGAGGCTACGCAGACGCTTAAAAATCTAAACCAACAGCTTATTAAATTAGAAAAGGATGAGTTATTCGAAGACTTGAAAAAATATCGCGACCAATTATTCAAGCTCAAAATCACAATTAATAACGAACTTGGCTTTAAAAAAGCGCTTAAAAAGCTACGAGTGGAAGTAGAACGCGAAAATATCCATCTCAGCAATCTAGATGAAAATTATATTAGAGAATTTATCAAAAATCCCATTAAGATTTTAGCCAGTGAAGGTAAAGACTTGACTCGATTTCGGGGATTACTCGTACAATTACGGCATGTATTAGAGGAAAACAAGTTAAATCTGAAGGCAGATAAACGGGAAAAGACGATCGAACAGATCAATAAGATTTTTGATGAAGAGGGAATCTACAATGATTTGGATAAATATCAAGAGTTAAAAGATAACATTAAAGACCTTAAAAACCAAATAAAGAAAAAAGGACTTGACGAAAAACGGGAAGAGTTGCAAAATGAAATTTCAGTCTATACCCAGAGAGTCGAACATCTTGAAAATGACGTTGAACGTAAGAACAAGGATTATTTAAAGTACCTTGCAACTCTCAAGAGAGATAGGGCAAAGTTTCAGAAAGAAGTGGAACAAATTATCGATGAGGAATTTAAATTAGTAATTACCTTCACCTTTTAACCTCCCTACCTTATTAGTTTAATCTATTTACCCTTGAAATTGCTATTTCTCTCTAAATTGAAATATTCTGTTATTTTGGGAATTTGATTTTTGAATGGAGAGTGTTAAATTGTCTTTCAAAAAGCTATATGTAAATGTTTCAGTAAGATCAAGAATTTCTAAATATTCATAAGCTAAAAGTAAATCTTGTTTTACATCAATATCGAAGCCCGCCCGAAAAGAGTCATATACTTTAACTTTTGTAAGCCCTTGCTTTTTAGCATTCCTCATTTGGGCAACAAACGAAGGAGTAGTGGGTTCTGAAAAATAAGTGGGAATAATATTGGGTGGTTTTCTCCCTAATACAGAGATACCCGCCGAATGAATCGCAGGACATACCACTAATTCATTATGTTCCATTAGATCGTGGATGTCATTAAAATTCTTTAGGGAAATCAGTATCGTGTCTAAAAATGTAAAGATCGTTCTTTGTGCATTGAATTGCTCCAAGGCAATTAGATTGAGATCACTAATCACCTCGTCAAAGGATTTACGGGGCGTAGTTAGTTTTTCTTTCATCCCGATTAAATTGAATTTTTGGGCTAATGTTAAGATTTCCTCATCATTACAATATACAATGATCTCATCGAAGCAATCTACATGCGATAGTGTGCTTCCCAAATCCTTAAACATACAAATAGTTAATTCCTTCAATTGAGTTTTGCTAAAACAATCACGCAAGCGAGATTTCGTTCTTGATAACGGTGCGATGGGAATTAATAAAATGCTCATTATTTACGCAATTCTAATTTGGGAGCAATTTAAGATTAATAAAAAAGAATTAAAACTGAAATTATAAGTTTCTTTTTATTTCAGATTATTCAAGATTTTTGCTGAGAGTGCCTCAAACGCCTTCCTGACGTTTTCATCTGTCTTCGCGGACGTTTCAAAATATTCAGTCCCCAATTCTTCTCTTTTTTTATCGATTTGGTCTCTTTCGATTTCTCGTTTGTCTGACAAGTCAATTTTGTTACCGACAAGAATGAATGGGATATCTCCACTTAATGCCTTCAATTTAGACACCCAAAATTCGAGATGTTCAAACGATTCTTGGTTTGCCAAATCAAATACGACAATCGCTCCAACAGCATCTTGGAAATAATATTCATTCGCAAATAATTTATCCTTTTGCCCTCCAATATCCCAGAAATAGATCTTAAATCCTTGTTCTTTTACTTTTTCCTTAAGATCATCATCTAATCTATCTAAATTATCTACAACTGATGTTAAATCCACTTCTTTTACCAGAAAATTGGCCCCAATAGTGGGATTATATTTCTCGGGAAATTTATCGTCAACATAACGACTTAATAAGCTTGTCTTCCCCACTTGCGCATTTCCAAGGATTATGGCTTTACCTGAGTAGCTCATGACTTAATTATCCCCTTTGACTTTGGTATATGATTATATTAATCTTTTACATTTAAATATTATTTATTTATGATTTGACTAATCAGTCATTTCTCAGAGGTTTGTATTATAATCATTGTTCTGGAGGCTTTTCCTTTGTAGTGAGTTTCATTTCCTTACATTCTGAGCTAATAAAATGTTTAAATAGGTGTTCGTAGCCGAGGATTTGTTTGTCGATACCATTTTCCAGCCAAATTCCTGAGGTATACTCCGGCGCTTCCTTCACTTGATCTAATGTGGTCAATAAGAAGTCGTTATCGGCAATAAGCAAACCAAAGGGTATTACGCTGTCTCCCTCAATCGCATGAAGTTGTACTCCAATCTTAAGCAATTTTTTGATTTCTTCTTTCAGATTTTCAGAATATTTGAGAGCGAGAATTATGTTTATATCTTCGGTGGAGAATTTTTTGTTCCAGATCTCTTTTAGAATCCATTCATAACCACCTAATTCTTCCATCAAAAGGTCTGGAGTTATAATGAAAAAGATTCGGTCGTCCGATTCATCGATTAAACCCTTCATTTTTTTCCTGATTTTATCCTTGGAATTGATGGCCCAAACCCTCGGTTCTGGTTGCTCCTCTTCGACCTCAAGTTCCTTAATCGCATCTTCAAGAAGGAGAGTCTCCTCGATTTTCTCTTTATAGCCCTCTCGTATCGTTTTGAAGATCCGGTCGATCGGGATGACCATATAGTTCGCTCCTCGCTTCACCGGCTCCTTACGTATGTACCCTTTTTCCATCAAACGATTTAGCGAATCATACACCCGCGCTCGATCTACATCGCTATGGCGTGCGATATCTGCGGGAGATAATACTTTATATTTCGCTAGGGTAAGAAACACCTTCGAATCATTTTTCGTAAATCCAAGCTCTTGTAAGGCTTGCTCGATATCAGATTCGTCAATATCCTTTAGAGGTTTGCTATTAGTAATCAGAAGTTATATCACTTTATTAGTCTTTATTTAACTTATCTTGGATATTATATTTTAATATTCTTTTTCCAAAAAATTTATTCATTCGATATTATAGGTACTCGACAATAAATACGCTTCAATAACTCTTATGATAGTGGACTAATAAAAATATTTGTCTCTTAAAATATAAATTTTTAAAAAACAATATTCTTCACCATTGTCTCGAGTAAGGATACAATGTTAGGAGATAGGTGTCGCACGTTTTCTGGGTAATATGTCGTATTTTAGCTAAGATTCAATTTAATTACGCAGTAAGAAAATTTACGTGAACGAGGAAAGAATATATTTTTCTGGGTATAATTTCTGTTTTATTAAAAAATTAATAACTTTAGTCACAGAGGAGTGTAGAATCGGTGATATATGCAGAATATTAGTCAAAGTGTAATATATACAAATAAAGAACGCTATTAGGGATGTTATAGATTCTAAAATTTTACTTTTCATTAGTATTTTGTCGGTCAAAAATATATGAAGACAATTTTTCAATTATCCAAAACATCTACTTAGATTCATAAAAATATCAATCCGAATCATAACATTTATATAATAGAAATGTGTAGTTATTATTAAGAAATTAATTTAAAATAACAAATTCTTAAAAAATAATTAGTGGAGGAATAAAATTATGGCTAAAAAAACAGAAAGCTATATTGCAAAAGCCCCGATCCGGCGCCTCATGAAACGAGAAGGTGCGGATCTGGTAAGTGCTGACTCTCTTGATAAATTAATCGATTTCTTAGAAAAAAGCGCTGCAAAAGCGACCAAGGAAGCAATCAAGATAACTAAAGCTGATAAAAGAAAAAGAATCACTGCCGAAGATATTAGAGAAGCAACAAGAGATTGGTATTAAGCCACATTTCCTTTTTTCTTTTTTTATTTTTCTCTTTTTCGATTGAGAGATTTTGTTTAAGATTAATAACATCCTATAATTAACTCCTTAGAATAAAATATATGGTTATGTAATATATTTTTAATATCTAAATCATTTACAGGAAGCATTTTTATTCTTAAGCTAAGAAACCGAGTTTTCGTTTTTCATTATTAGTCACACCTAATGATTTAAATATAATGGTATTTTTTTATTAATAAGAAAACATTTATCTGAAGAATTGAGAGAATTAAATTTATTCTAATAGTTTAATTTGGAGGTTAAGATTAATGAGATTATTTCCTAGCTTAGGACTAAATTGGCTTAATGGATGGATCTTTTTTGTATTTTATCTCGTTATATTTGGGATAACATTAAGCATTTGTTCGAAAGATGTAAGAGAAAGGTTGTATGATAGATCTCTTTGGAATAAAAAAACAAAAATAATTACCGCTTTAGGCAAATTATTCTCCTTAGCTAACATCATATTAATCCTTTTTGCGAGGTTGCTTATTGGTAGTCTGGAATTCTATATAGGAACAATACTTTATCTGCTGGGATTAAGTTTGTTGGTAATATCGATAATTAACTACAGAGATGCCCCGCTGGATGAACCTATAACCCGAGGAGTATACAAATATTCTCGAAATCCTCAAATCATTTCCATTTTTATCATGTTCTTTGGTATGTGTCTCGTGATCGGTTCATGGATAAACTTGGGATTGCTTCTCATTAGTATTATCTGCAGCCACTTTAGCATTTTGGGAGAGGAAAACTCATTAACTGAGCAATATGGGGAATCATATGTGAACTACATACAACGGGTGCCACGTTACTTTCTCTTTATTTAACCACATCTATAATATTTTTTTTAATATTTAGCTATATCTTCATCTATTCTCGAATAGGGCTATTAACTTATCCCAATTCATCATCATTGCGAGGTCTAAGGGAATTTTTCCTTCGTTAGTCTTTATCATTGGGTTCGCACCATATTCCAGTAACACCTGCACCGTGGGAGTGCTACCCGCTAGTGAATGATGATGTAACATTGTCCATCCTCGTTCATCTTTGCGTTCAATTTGAGAGGGGGGGTCTTCCAGAAATTTTTGAAGACTTGGAATCATCTCTTCACTCATGGGATGCTCAATAGTAGCATCGATTGGTTTGTCTTGTTCAAAGTATGGTGTAATTTTTTCTTGATAAGGATCAGCAAATTTAAGCCCCCATGCGTCATCATGGCTTTCTCTCTCCTTTTTATTCATGCGAGA
>WJIN01000144.1 GCA_014730295.1 Promethearchaeota archaeon
GGTCAATATTATTCCAAAAAGCAAGATTTACTAAGGAATTCATTTTTAATATTTTTCCAGAACTAAATTAAAAAGAAATCTTATTCTATGAAAATAGTTTTTAGAATTAGCTCTTTTCTAAAAATCGTTTTTGCAAAGATATGTCCTTTTGATATACTATGTGAAAAAATAAGTATTTTTAAGGGAACATAATTAAATATAATTTGGTAGAAGGGAACTGATTAGAAACTAAATTAAAAATTCAAATTCATTCTTATCCAAAAAGAATATTCCATATGTCTATTATAGTTTTTGTTGTTATTTATTAGATTAGGAATCATTTGATTATCTTTAGAATAAAAATACTCTCTTTTTGATCAACATTCATTTTTAAATTTACTTAAATCTGTTCTTGTGATACAAAATAAGATTGAAAAACTATCTTTTTTATAGAGTGGAATAGTATTAGATATTAAAGAAGGGTTAGCAACTAAAAAAATTGCGATGAACATTACCGTTCCACTAACATTGGATTTCGCCCTCTTTAAACTCTCACCGAGTTTAATTCTCTCCCTCTTTCTTTCATTTGTGTGGTGGTGATGTTCGCCCTTTTCACTTATTCTTTTTTCTAACAAAAGAAATAAGTTCCTATTTTAGAAAGTAATTCTATATAAAGATTATAATTTCAAATTAAGATAATAAATCTAAAATATTGAGTTTAAGCCCATCTTCTCCTGCTATTACTCTTTCTATGTTAGTTAGGCTTTTTATTTTAGCGACTTGACTTGGAACAAAATTCTTTTGTGAAATTGGGCTGTCCATATACGCACCAAAATGATTTAATATAAGCGTTTTTGGTGGAGGGGTGATTTTATTTAATTCTGGTAAGACCTGATTAGTTGAGAGATGGCGACGACAAATGATGGAATCCGGACGTAAAAGATTGAGGATCAATATATCCACCCCATTAAATTGCTGACCAAATCCCTCAAATACAGTTGTATCACTACTATATGCGATTGAATATTCATTTAAGTCAAAAATGATTCCAAATCCCTCAACATCGGCGTGGATTATTTTTGTACCGATAAGCTTAAGATCCTTAAACTTAATCATATCTCTGGGATTTAAAATATGAACTCGTTCAAGCATATTTAAATGATATTGCGAAAGGTTTTTGACGACTTCTTTTGTGGTAATTAGCGTTCCCTTCTTATAGTAATGATGATTCCTATCATGGAGGACTTTTCTGGATCCTTCAATCATAACAGCTAAATCATTATAATGATCCAGATGAAAATGGGTAACAATAAATAATTCTGTTTTTGTTGGGTCTTCTTTATATTGATTAATACGGACAATAGCACCCGGACCCGGATCGATATGAGTTTGTATTCCCCCTATATTTAATAAAATTCCCCCAGTTGCTCTATATTGTGTCCTAATATGGTGTCTTCCGCCTCCTGAACCAAGAATAACTATTTCATCATTCATTAGAATAAATTTTGTTGATTTAATTAGGAAAAGATTTTTTGAACTTATTTTTATCCTAAAGCCCAATTCATAACACTGTGATTATGGGTTTTTTCGATTAATAAGCTTTTTTGCCATCATCCTAAAAGCTTTCTCAACATTATGGCCTGTCTTAGCAGATGTTTTTACATATCCCATCATATTGAAAGTATCCATTATATTAAGCATTTGTTCGTCATCCACCGCGATAAAACCTTTCAAGTCATATTTTGTGCCCACAAGAATAATAGGCAAGGTGATATCATGGAGTCGAACGATATTAACCCATTCCACCAATTCATCCATAACGGGCTCACGTGTAAGGTCGGTTAATAATAAAGCACCCCGCGCTCCCATTACGTAATTTTCAAGTAGATGCCTAAAACGCACTTGCCCCCCAAAATCCCAAAGTTGGAGTGTACATTCTGCTTTCGAATCAAATTCAATTTCTTTAATGAAGAAATCTACACCGACCGTCATAATCGTGGATTCATCGAACTTACCCTCCACATATCTCCGCAATAAGGAGGTCTTCCCTGCCCCCGCGTTCCCAGCTACTAAAATTTTATAGAGATATTTTTTTTTCTCCACACAACCAGCCTTTTTCAAATGTAATGGGTTTCTATTGTTATTATATAGTAATGCATATTTAAATTTGGATTCTTTGTTTTTGTGGCAATCCCTTTGAAAAGAATTCTACTAATTCTAAGAAAGTCTATATGGGTGTCAAAAATTAATAGAAGAAAAAAATAAAATTAAAAGACACTTCCCTTAATCGAGGGGTAAATAAATTGAAGGAATCTCTGAAGAAGTCCGTTGAAATGAAATATTACTATTAAGAAAAGTACAATTATGAAAATAGAAACACCTAAGGCGACAAAATTTAATGCAGTCTTCTTCTTGGATAATTTTGGATCAGAGAGATTCTGCGTTTTATAGAAGATTTCAATTCCCGCAATCCCGATTAAGATAAATGAATTGAAATAAAAAAGCAATTTAAACACAGGAAATCCATATGACCACACAATAAAGCCCTTTTGATTTACTTCAATCACTTTGCCCATATATTCCGTAGAGATTAGATAATTTCCGTTTTCTAATTGGTCGGATTCATAAGGAATCATCAAATCTCTCTCAAACATCCAGACGATTTCTTGTGTTGTTCTATTTATTTCAATAATGCGGTTATTATAACTATCGGTAATAAGTAAATTTCCATTATCTAGCTCATCGGCATCTCTTGGCCAGCGTAATTCTATTGCACTTTCCCATACTTTTTCTTTTGTAGAATAATTTACTTCAACAATTCTATCATTTTCGGAGTCTGCAATAATCACATTGCCGTTTTCTAAGTAATCAGGGTTATGTTGCCGTGAGAGTAAAGTTGTATTTTCATAATCTCCATACCACCATAATATATTTGAAGCATTATTCGCACTTATGGATTCTGCGGTATAATTTAATTCGACCACCAAATCAAAATTCCTGAGAGACACCAAACATGCATTCCATGATCCATATTTTTTGAAATCTACATCATTAATGTGAGTCCAGTCATAGGTTTTGGGATTATTATAATAATGATTCTCATCCCATTCTTCATTAACTTCCGTCCAATTAATTTTGGAAGGCTCCCAAGACCAAATGATTTCTTTTGTGTCATAGTCAATTTCTATTACGCGATCAAAAGTGGTATCTGCAACAAGTAAATTCCCACTGGGTAGTTCTTCAACTTCGTGGGGCATTGCTAAACCTGAGATTTCCCAAGTTATCGTTCCTCTTGCATTTATTTCAATGATTCTATTATTTGCCGAATTGATCGGCATGGGAATTTGATTTCGAACACGTGGAGGATGCGCAAACATTTCATTCAAACTAACAGCACAGATTAGTGTGTTTCCATTTGATTTTCGATCAACATCGTGAGGGGCTAAAAAATTGTTGTTGAAAAATAATTGCGGGATCATTACCAAATTAAAGGAAATTAATAGTAATATTATCAGTATGCGTATTTTGTTTCGAGTTCTTAATCTTTTTATCCGTTCAATAAAAGCATCAAGCACCATAGATTTTTTAAAAATCAGATGATATTTAAGATTTGTTAAAAAGCTATAAATACCAATCTATAGAGATTCTCTTATTATTTCGTTAATCTTACCTAGAAGAGGATCGAGTCTTTGAGCTATTTGTTTTTCTAGTTTTCTTTTTGATACAGAAGTTGTGTTTTGGGTTTTTGTTAGATTATAAAGGGTTCTTACTTCTTTCTCACCTAACTTTCCATAGTACGCTAATTCTTGATGATGTTTGTTTTCTTGATTAAATTTTTGTATAGGTAAATTAAATGGAATTTTAAATATGTGCCGTGAGCTTTTCATAATTCGGACTTTTTTGGTTAATAGCGGAGAATTAAGAATTGCTGAAAGATAATATGCTTCTTCCAAGGAGTTTGAGTCATAAAAACTTAGATCTCCTGTGATAATTAAATCACCCTTTAAGACAGCAGCTTTTAAAATTGAACCGGAATTATTGTATACCACCTTGATCCTTGCTTTTTGTCTTTCATTACATAATTTAGACCATCGATCTAAATTATCCATCAAAGAATTGTTTTTCGTTGTCCTTTTTTTCAAATTCATATATATTTCATTAATTTTGTCATAAAATATCTTAGCTTTAGGCTGAAGTTTGGCATAGTTAAATTGAAGTTTCTCCCGAGTTATAGGAATGAAAACATTATATTGATCGAAAATAAAAAACTTTACAAGTTCAGTGCTTTTAATTACTTTGAAAATATATTTTTTTTCCACGATCTCATTATTAAATTCTCTCTTTTTCCATGGAGCTTTCGCACGTTTAAATATTCTTTCATCGGGGTTTATCTTATAGTATTTATTATTAATATCTTCAATGTCTACAAAAATAAGATTTCGGGGATTTAGATCCGCACCTTTATGAAATAAGTCTTTATAATAACTTTCTTTGAGATTACCAAGTTCATTTTTCCTTTCTTTTGGGATTAACTTTTTAGTGTAGGTTTTCCCATTTTTTTTAATGGAATCAAAGGGCACTAAAGTTTCTTGTTTAACTAATTTTAGAGATATATTTTTGAAATAATTTACCTCCTGACTATTATTTTTAAGACCATAGATGCAATTTATAATTTCCTTTTGGTAATTATTATTATCCAACTTTTTTTTCGCATATAGACAAATAAAATTCACATTAAATGTTTTTTGGATTGGGTCTGAAAAAGACCATATTTTTACATCTTCTAAATCATGAAAATTCCTGAATCGAGAAGCGTGCGAACCATTGAGTATTCCTTCTGATAATACAAAAAAGATTTTCCCCCCTTCTTTTAGATACATTTTATGAGCTTGGTAAAAAAAGAGGGTCGCTATTTCTGTATTCAATATATTTTTTGCTCTAGGTTTAATTATCAGCGATTCTGCCAAATTTTTAATAAATTCTTGTTCTTTCACTGAATTTATGTCTCTTAAAGTGTACCATGGAGGATTTCCTATAATTAAATCATATTTTTTTTTGATGATTTGTCCATTAGGATTTAACGAGTTGATATTATGAAGTGTGTTGTTTATATAAGAAAAATCTTCTTTTAATAGTAGAAAAAGATTACATTTTGAGATAAATATAGAAATTGGATTGATATCATATCCAAAAATCTTATTTATCCATTCAATTTTCTGTTCTTTAGAGTTACTGGTCTTCAATATTTTTTGTATTATTGCAAGCAAAAAATTGCCGGAGCCACAACACGGATCAAGAACTTTATCTCCAAATTCATAAGAATATTGTACCATCTTTTCTGTTAAAAATGGAGGTGTGTAAAACTCGCCCGAGTTATGACGTATATGGGAAGGAATTAAGTTCTGTATGGCAAAATCTAAGTAATAATAGTATTTTATATTTTTAGATTCAATTATATCTGATAGTTTCTTAATAATCGAATATATACTGCTAAAATTATTTTCTGATAATCGATGTAAAATTGGATTGAAATACTCAATATTATCTGAATTTAATTTTGGGTAAGTATTCGAGGTTTTTTGTATAATCTGGACTAATTGCTGTTTAAAATCTTTCATAGTATCCCGAAACTTACTTTTGAATCCAAATTTTGCTATTAAATAGTAGCAAAAAAAGTAGATCACGGAAAAATAGGTATATAAATCTGAATTTACATTCTTTTCAAAATAAAATTTACCAAATACTATTTTCCATTTTTTATATTCTTTAGTCTGAACAAGCTGATAATTGGTAAATAACTTTTTAAGAGAGGTAATTTCCTTCTCAAAATAGTTGCGGAAGTTTTCCATAAATTTTTCGCCTTTTCGGAACCATTATTTTATCCTAATTTTAAAATATAGATTTATGGAATATATTAAATTTAAATATTAATTAAAGTATGAGATAGATAATTAATTGCTATTCTAATATTTACTAGTGGTAAAAAATAAATATATCAAATCAATAAAATCTTTAATACTAAGCTAATATAAGGATATTGACCTCTACGGATAACCTATCAAAATATTTTAAGAACGGGATTTATTTCTCTTGCCAAATTTGTGGAGAATGTTGTAAAGGATTTAATAACGGAGAGGTTTATTTATACCATGAGGATATCATCCGTTTAGTGGAATTTTTAAACGAAAATATGGAGAAAAAAGAAACGCCCCCTTCATTCTGTAAAAAATATGTGAAAATAATTCACACCAGCTTCTATTGGAAACAAAGTGGGGCAAGCCGAGGAAAGACATATTCATTTAAAACTCTCGGATTTAAATTTGAGGGAGAAGATGAACATTGCCCTTTTATTTCGGACAATAATATCTGTACAGTTCACCAAGGGAGACCATTTCAATGCCGAGCTTTTCCGATTGGATGGAATATGCTTATTAAGAGTATAAGAAATTTTAGGAAGTATTCACGAGAATGTCCGGGACTTCAAAAGGCTCTTAAGAATGAGGGCCATTATTATACCCCAGAAGAAGTAATTGAATGGGCTCAAAAAGAATATGAAATTGAGAAAAAATTTTTCTTAAAAATGAAAGAAAATGAATTTGATATCTATAAAGTATATCCCTATTTACCCAAAGATCTCTAGTCTCTTAAGTTTGCTTCTTTTTGCCTTGATAAATAGCTTTGCCTAATGCTAGAACCCTCTCATAAGGCTCTTCTCTGTCCACCCTCAATTTTATATTTATAGCATTTTCAGGACATACACTTGCGCATAAACCGCATCCGATACATCGTTCTTCATAAATAATCGCATATTCTATTAATGTTATTGCATTGGTAGGACACCTCTCAACACATTGTCCACAAGAAATACATAGATCAGAATTAAGGGAAGATAAAAATAAAGCGTTCAAAAACCTATGTTTATCTAATCCATATTTTGTAATCCCTTTCATAGATGCACAACAGCACGGACAACAATTACAAATATTTGACAAGTGTTTGGTGTTGGCTCCAGCATGAACTAAACCTGCCTCATCTGCTTTTTTTATAATTTCAATGGCTTCATCTGCTGAAATCTTACGACCGAGCCCATTTTCTATATAATACTCTGCAGCTGCACCAAAATTCAAACAAGTCTCTAATGGATAATCACATCCTCCCCCTAATAAGCTAGCTTCTTTTCGACATATACAATCCGTTACAGAAATAACTCTAGCATGCTTAATACTTTCTTTTAATCGATGATACGGATATAAAGTTGTTGTTAGTTCAATATTCTCCTCTATAGGTATTACTTTAAATCCTGGCACTCCGCTTGCTCCTAATTCCTCCATATAAGCTTCCTTGTAATATTGATTAAAGAGTCTGGCTAGGTTTTCATCAATTTTTTTTACAGAATATTCATAAAATCCAATCATAAAAGGGGCGGTATTATAGTATGTTTTTCCCTCTCTACGAATTCTAAAAACAAGTCCCTTTTTTGACATAGAATAGAGCTTTTCTTTAAGATACTTCTTACCAATATCATGTTTTCTGGCAATTTTCTTGACAGTTGAAGGTATAGGACTTAATAAAGTGGCAATTTCAGCTTCCTCCTCTGAGAATAGAGCTTTTAAAATATCTATTTCAACACCAGAAGAAGTTTCAGGAAATCCTAAAGGTAATTCGTCAAGAAATGTCCTTAATTTTATATATGGGTCATTTTTACTTTCTTTCATTTTTTTCTAACACTGTTTATTTTCCGTGGTTGGAATAATTAGTCTACTTAATTGATAGTTAAAATATTATGACTAAGTTTATATTAAATTAACTTTCTTTTAGTCAAAAATATCTTATAGAGATCTCATTATTTTTGTGAACAGACAACATTATTTTTAATAATTATTTACAATACATAGAATTATAATAATTATATTTTGAAATAAGTTTTTAAATAAAATTATGAATATTGGACTTTATCTATGCGATTGTGGGAAAAACATTTCGTCTGTTATTGATAATGCGCGTCTCATTGAATATTTCTCGGATTATCCAGATGTCGTTGTCTTTCGCGAAACCTATTTATGCTCTGAGCTTGGATTGAAAGAAATCATCGAACAAATTAAAGAAAAAGAAATAGATAGAGTTGTTATTGCTGCATGTTCTTTCAAATTACATGGATCACTTTTTAGAAAAACCATAGAAAAAGCGGGTATTAATAGATTTTTAATTGCATTTGCTAATATTAGGGAACAAAATTCATGGGTACATGCTAATCAACCAGAAAAAGCAACCAGAAAAGCAATTGATCAGATAGAAATGGCGATTGCCCAAGTGAAACTTCTGGATCCATTAGATGTGCAACATGCGGAAATCACTCCCAGTTCCCTAATAATTGGAGGGGGTATCGCAGGGATAAGAGCCGCGTTAGTTATTGCAGATGCAGGATACAAGGTATATCTAGTGGAACGCGAGCCGACAATTGGGGGGCATATGGCTCTATTTGATAAAACTTTTCCGACTTTAGATTGTTCGATATGTGTTTTAGGACCCATGATGACGGAAGTAAAAGAACATCCAAATATAGAATTGATAACATATGCCGATATTGAAGAAGTGGATGGATATATTGGGAATTTTAAGGTAAAAATCAAGAAAAAACCACGTTTTATAGATGAGGAAGAGTGTGTGGGATGTTTTGACATATGTAGAGAAGTGTGTCCAATTGACGTCGAAGATACCTTTTTCCCACGTAAAGCTATCGACGTGCCTTATCCTCAAGCAATCCCTCTATTACCAAATATTTTGGAAGAATATTGTATTGGATGCCAAGCTTGCGAACAAGCTTGTGATAGAGAGGCGATAATATTCGATCAAAAACCCCAAATCATTGACATCAAAGTAGGCTCTATTATCGTCGCAACGGGTCTTAAAACCTTTGATCCATCAATATTAGCAGAGCTTAATTATGAAAAATATCAAAATGTAATAACGACGTTTCAATTGGAACGCTTATTAAATAATGATGGTCCAACAAACGGGAGAGTTGTGAGACCGTCTAATGGAAAACCGCCAAAAAAAGTTTCATTTATTCTCTGCGTCGGTTCCAGAAATAAGAAAATAGATCATGAATATTGTAGTCAAGTATGTTGTAATGCATCGATTAAACAAGCGATTCTATTAAAAAAGGAATATCCCAATATCAATATCAATGTATATTATACCGATATTAGAGCTGTTGGAAAAAATTGTGAAGAATTTTATAACAGAGCCAGGGAAGATTTTGGAATTCGCTTTATCAAAAGCAATATTTCCGAAGTTGTAAAAAGTGATATATCCAATGAACTAATTGTAAGGGGAGAAGATGTAATTGAAGATATACTATTTGAAAACAAGTCTGATATGGTTGTGTTAGCTGTCGGTATTGAACCCGCGGAGGGAACTGACGATCTAAGCAAAAAATTGAATATTTCACAAGATAATTATGGATTTTTGCTAGAAAAACATCTGAAAGTGAGACCTTCAGAATCTTCTGTAAATGGGATATATATCGCAGGGGCAATCCAAGGTCCAAAAGACATTCCAAATAGCATAGCACAAGCGGAAAGTGCGGCCTCGAAGGCAATCGCATTAATTTCGAAAGGAAGGGTCGAATTAGATCCACATATAGTATATTATGATGAAGAAAAATGTGACCTTTGCCGATTATGTGAAAATATATGTATTTATCAAGCTATTCAAATTAAAGATAACAAATTAAGAATTGTTCCAGCAAACTGCTCGGGATGTGGAGCATGCGCTGCGATGTGCCCTAATGAGGCTCTATATATTCCCGGATTTACAAAGAATCAAATTTCAGCTCAAATTAAAGCAACATTAAAAGAGAAGAGTGAATTTCCATTAGTTATCGCCTTCTTATGTAATTGGTGTTCTTATATGGGTGCGGATCTCGCGGGCACAAGTAAAATAAACTATACTACCAATGTGCGACCAATTAGGGTTATGTGTACCGCAATGTTAGATCCTGCTTTAGTGTTCGAAGCTTTTGCAGAAGGAGCAGATGGAGTTCTAATTGCGGGGTGCTATCCTCAAGATTGTCATTATGAAACAGGATTTATTAAAGCAAGTACGAGATATAAATCGATAAAACAAATGTTAATGCAATCGGGGATAAATGAAAAACGTGTTAAAATTGAAAGTGTATCTGCTGGTGAAGGGGAGAAATTTGCCAGAGTTATTAAAGAACTTACTGATCAGCTTGAAGAACTTGGACCTATCCGACCGGAAGAATATCAGAAAACTATTCCTTCTAAACCTAAACCGAAAGAAAAAGCTAGTCTGGATGAAATTTAAGCTTTTTCATTTGATTTTTTTTTGAGTTAATTTTAATTATTAAGTATAGCTTATTTATTATTTAATATTAATTTGAAAAATAGAGGAAATTCTCAATGAAAATTAGAGCAATTACTATTGGTGATAAAGTTCCATATCTTTCAAAAGATGAAGAATTAGAATCCTCTGTGGAAGAGAATCTCTTCAAATTCCGTAGATTAAATGAAGATCTAACTGATGAATTCAAAAAAATAAATTTAGCAGTTCAGAGCAGAAGGATTTGCTCTCAACCATTGTTCTCCTATGCTGACCAACATTTTTATAAAGAAAATTTGAAAGAGACCTTACAAAGATTAAATTATCAATTCAAATTAATAAGAGATTTATTTCGAAGATATAATATTGATTATCTGGCGTGCTGTGCTATGCTTGCAGATAAATTGGAAAATTTTGGAGTCTTTGAAAAACTACTCCTTAATGAAATTCCACAATATTTAAAAAATTATGAATATCTTTTTTCTTCTATTAATGTGGCTTCAAAAGATAAAGGAATAAATCTTCCGGCACTGAAATCGAGTGCGAAAATCATAAAGTCTCTTTCCTCAGATCCTTTTAAAAATCTGAATTTTTGTGTCAGTTCAAATATAACCCCAGAATTAAATGTCCCCTTTTTTCCCGCATCATATCATTTTTCCGATACCCCTGGATTTTCATTGGCCTTAGAAATGGCAGATGAAGTAGTCAAAATTGCTACAGAGTGTCATAATTTTTCAGAGTTCAAAAAACAGCTTAAAAGTAAGTTCAGAGAAATTTATAACATTTTATCAAAGATTTCAGAAAAGCTGGCAGAACGATATGAGATAGAATTTAAAGGAATAGATCTTTCTCCAGCCCCATATCCAGAATTGGATAAGAGTATTGGGAACGCGATCGAAAAATTGGGATTTGAATATTTTGGAGCCCATGGTACGACCTATGGAGTAGCATTGATTAAGAATAGTATACCCGATAATTTAGAGAAGAAAATCGGTTTTAGTGGATTTATGCAACCTGTTTTAGAAGATCTTACAATTGCAACACGGCTTTCACAGAAAAAATTTAATTTAGATACTCTATTGTTATATTCTTGTTTATGTGGTACGGGTTTAGATTGCATTCCTTTACCTGGAGATATAACTGAAAAAGAATTATTTTATATTCTACTGGATGTTTGTACCATTTCACTAAAATTAGACAAACCGTTAACTGCAAGATTAATGCCGATACCAGGAAAGTCTGCTGGAGATGATATCAATTTTGAATTTGAATATTTTGCTCCGTCTAAAGTGATTGAGTATAAAAAAGTGGAAAATAATCATATTGGGTTATATGAAAGAAAAGATAAGTTCCTTAAATTATAACCTCTCATACCAATAAAAATAAAATAAAGATTAACTATATTTTATATAACGAAAGTCAAGGTGATGATGCTTGGATGAAAAGGAATTTCGAAATGAAGATACTGAAAAACTCTTATTTTTTAATGAAGCTATTGAATATATGAAGAAATATGAATATATTGATGAAACTAGAACCGAGTATGAAAAAGAGAGCTCTTCCTCAGATGGGAGTGTCGAATCTCCAAGTGAAAATTGTTTGAGAAATGAGATGCTAGAAGAACTCAATAGGTTGAAGGAACTTATTCTTAACAATCCTGATAGAAAGCTAAATAAGTTATCCAAGGATGAAAGAATACTATTTAATAGATTTATTAGCTTTTTTAAATTTTGCCCAGTTTGTGGGAATTATAATCATTATCATAATCTCAAGACTATTTACTTTAATGAAGACTTAAGCAATTTTAAGGACTTCTTAATTGATTATATGATGGAGAAAATTGATAATCGAAAACTCAATAAATTTAATATTAATATCGGCGTTTTGTGTTGTAATTGCTACAAAAACCTTTATGAGCAAGATGAATAATCTATTCGAGATAATTAATAATCTTCCCATTCTTAGTAAGCCTATATAGCTTGCCATCCGCCTCTTCCATTCTTTTAATACAAAATGCCTTGAGAAGATAATCAAGATTGTACTGTAAATCCTGCATATTTTTGATTGTTCCTTGTTTTTTTAATTCGGCAAATAGGAATTCTTCTGAAACATCTCCTCTTTCATTGATTATTTTCAAAATACCTCTTCGGACGGGATGATTAACTGCTTTGAGATATACATCATGAATATATCTATATCCCTCTACTGATTCAGCATATTCTTCGAATGATTTATATTTTTTAAAATCAAATTCGTCGGGCATAGTCAATTATGAAAATATATAGATTCAAAAAAAATTTGCTTCGAGAATATAGAATACTTAAAAATCTTAGTTAAAAATTCCAAGTATATCACATATTTTTTACATTTTGTGTCAAAATTTTAAGTATATTACTAATTAACCTCTTTTTTTATGACATATAAAGGCCATTTCTTTAAGATCCCTTTAGGATATAATCCTTTTCTTACTTTTTCCAATACTTTTGATCTAGGCTCTAAAAAACCGATAACATTTTTATCGAACAGCTTAATGCTAATATTTCCATTACGTAAATTATCCTTCAATTCTGGTTCATCTGGACAATTATATATAATATTCTCTATTTTATTCTTAGATACACATTTTACTTCGGAAGTAGGTATTATAAACTTCCATTGTGGAGATTCTTTTAATGATTCAACCAATACCATAGAATCTCCGTCTAGAGAACAATGCTTATTAATACAATTATATAATAATTGAGAATTATATATTACAAAATTATCAAAAGTGAAAAAGTTTCCTGCTTTTATTATAGGATTAGGGGGACTTTCTATGGTATTATTAATTTTGACATTATATTTCAATTTGAATTCGCCCCGCAAAATATCTCCTCTTATTATTGGAAGGGAATTATGACCGAGCAGCGAAATGACATCGCCTGTGTCTATGTTAAGCAATGGGCGGTAATCATGATTTCTGGAAATCAATAATCGACCTTTATTGGATTCGAATTCATAAATTGGTTTGATCTTATCTCTGTATTCGAGTGCTGGTAAGGTTAATGGGAGTACATACATCTTATTTTCTTTAGAAATTTGAAAGTTATCCCTTGGAAGGCTTGAGGCAAATGGACCGATTTCTGAACCAACATATAGATTAGTAAATCGTTCATTGCCTCTGGTCCAATGCATAAAATCCCGTATCATATTCCATTTTTCTCGATTTAGAGAGCTGATGCTAAATATAGCTACAGATTTTGAGAATTTTTTTGATAAATCTTTTTGGATCTCTCTTACTGCATTATCTAATCCCTTGATTGTAATCTTTTTACTCAATTTATTTTCGCTTTTTCGGTAATTCTTATTTTTTTTTAAATTGCTAAGATATTGCTGGATGCCAGATTTCAATCGATTAAAATCCGCCCATTTTAGGATTGTTGCCGCAGGAGCAGAAATAATTGTGATATTTTCTAAACTTAGAACCGAGCTAAGAACTTCAAGATTATACACATCTTTATAAGGATACAACACATAGGATTTTGGTTTGAGTTGAGATATTACTAACCTCTGCGAAAATTCGGAAGAATAAAGCGACAGATATTTTTCACCATTAAATTCATTTATTCCATCAAATTTCATTCTTGATGGGACGAATATGACTGCTGATGAGGAAGAATTCAATCCACTTGATTCAAAAATAGCCTCCATCCCAGGTATCCAGAGTTTATTTATTATTGATTTTGACATATTAAACCATTTAAGAGCTTGAGGATTGTTATTTGTTGTCCCCGAGGTATGGCAGAGAATTGGAGGAAAATTTTGGTCATAGCCAGCTAAAAAAGATTCTAAATCTACTGACAATTGTTTTGAGTTTGTTTTTGCGGTTCTGATTTTATCGAAAATATCATCCACGCTATCTAAACCCGAATTTTTCAAACATAAGTCAAGATATTCGTCTTTATTTGAAATCTTAAGCCATTTCTCCCAATTTGTACCACCTTCATGAAGATAGTATTTGTTAAAAATGTCTTGGGTTTTGGGATCAAAATCATATTTAATCATCGCTATTTTTGAAAAAACAATTTACTCTCTTTACTTAATATTATATGTCCAAACTAAATTAACGCTCTCATTTTAAAATATTAAATTCTTTTTGGGACAAATACATTCTTAGTGAAATTTCGTCGAAAATGGTTAATTCAATTATAATTTTGGTTTTAATCAAGACAAAACAACTAGGTTTAAATAGTAGTTTTTTGATTACTAGTATGTAAAAACATATCCAAAATATTATTAGAAATAGTAAAATTATAATATAAAATAATCATCTAAGGGGGTTAAAATAAACATGTGTCAATTTGGTGGTGGATATTGGAAGGTTGAGGATATTAAATTGAAGAAAAATGGTAAAAAGCCTAAAAAATCTGAAAAAGGTATTGAAGAAACACATAATCTTCTCACGGCACAAGAAAAAAGTACTTAAATGTTCACGAAATAGCCTATCTTTTCAAACTTCCATAAAAAATCATATTCAATAATCATAGTATAAACCGATTGAATTTATCCTTCTCTTTTTCTTTTTTATTTTAGCCGAAATCTGCTATTTGTTATAAAATAATTCAACCAAAAGTAAAACTTAATTAATTAAATGTATGATTTACAATTAAACATTATTTTGGAAAATATATTAATATGAGTGAAGAAAAATTACCTCGGAACATTTTAATAAGTGTAACTCTACTTTCACTTGCTGGGCAAATCGCATGGGCGGTCGAAAATCAGTTTTATAACGATTTCATTGATGAAACCTTAATAGCTATGGGTGTTCCAGAATTTGGACCAATAGCGATAACTCTATTAGTCAACATAACGACGTGTGTAGGTACTTTAGCGACTATATTAATGGGATCTTATAGCGATGTTATAGGAAAGCGAAAACCTATTCTCTTATATGGATTTATCTTCTGGGCAATAACCACTTCTTTGTTCCCTCTGAGTGCTCTATTCAATATATATGGTTTTGGAGTGGTGGTGTTTACCGCAATATTATTTGACTCGATCATGACCTTTTTTGGAGGAATGAGTCTTAATGCTGGGTTTAATGCATACGTAACGGACGTTACAACACTTAAGAATAGAAGTAAAGCAATGGGAATAGCACAGATAACGGTTCTCGCCTCATTGGTTATAGTGTATGGTGCCCTAGGCATGCTAATTGATTTCATAGGGTATTATATGTTTTTTATACTGGTTGGAATACTTGTTGGAGTTATTGGACTGATTGGTGTGAAAAAGACTCGTGAGCCAAAAGGTCTTGAACCTATGAATATATCCACATTTCAACACATCAAAAATACTTTCAAAAAGAAATCTTCTGTTAATTATAAGAATTTTTTAACAGTTCTCTTAGTAATTTGTTCTTGGCAAATAGGATTGAATGTATTCTTCCCTTATCTCATCATATTTTTAAAGCATACCCTTGGAAATAGGATGATGGCTTTAATGATTTTATTTGTAGCCCTCCTCATCTCAATTATGTTTTCTTATCCATTAGGAAAGTTGACCAACAAATTGGGAAGAAAACGAATGACATTCATATCAACTTTGCTATTTAGTTTGGGAATGTTCTTTATCGGACTCTCGCCAGAATTAATTACTCTATTATTATCTGGCATAATGACATTTGTATTCTATACTGCCCTTTCGATAAGTACATTTACTTGGGTAAAAGATTTATACCCATCTGAGGGGCGTGGACAATTCAGCGGCTACTGGAATTTATTCTCTGGAACGATTCCTATGATTATTGGTCCAATAATTGGGGGTATTATTGCTTTTAATTTTGGGATAAAAGATATAGATAGCGCCGGTCGAACGATTTTTATTCCACCAGATATGCTATTTTTTGTAGCTGCTTTAGTGACACTAATAACATTGATACCACTAATTTTCGCAAAGGAAATAAAATCTTAAGATTATTTTTTTACTTTTTTCTTAATGAAATATGACAAGTTAAGAATCTAATTAATAGAAAAAATAGTAGATATTTCACTAATCTGAGCTTGGTATTTTTGGTAGGTTTCGTTTTCCTTTAGATTTTGGTTTCTCTTCGCTCTTATTTGATGATTGAGTATTTTGAGTTTCTTTTTTAGAACCCTTTTGGAGGATCTCGACGGCATTAATTGTTTCATTTTTTTGGTTAAAATATACTCGAAATAAATGAGAATCTAAAACAATTATCTCTTTTGGGACCTTTTCCACCAAGCTCCAGTCCGTTTCAATTTGTTCCTCTCCAAATACTTTAACTTTCTTTGAAATCGCACCATATAACTTATGACCAACAATTAAATTTTCTCTCCTATAACCTTCAGGGATTTCCACATTTAGGATCTTATCAAAAATAGTATCTCCCTCACTTGGCAAGCTAATTGAACTTTTTTGCATTTCAGAGGGTCTCCCACCACCATCAGATTTTAAGATTTCAATCCCTTCCACAGTCCCGGCATCCTTATCAAGGTATATTCTAAAAATATAGTTGTTTAACGAGTAAATCCCTTCAGGAAGTTTGGAAATTTTTTCCCATTCTTGTTCTTCAACATCCTCTCCAAAAACATTGGTTATTTTTGAAATTGCTCCATACAGATTTTTCCCTATAAGTAAGTTTTGTATTTCGTAATTTTCTGGAAGATCTTGTTCTAAGATTTTATCAATGATTTGTTTTGCATTCACTTTCTTTGAACGAGATGCTCTCGAACTTGTTTGTCCCCGTGGAGGACTATAAGGTTTTTTAGCTCTGCTGATTGATGCCGATCTGGAAGAGGGGGTTTTACTTGTCTTTTCCATTTCTGCAGATACATCAACACCCTTTCTTTTAAGTTCTTCTAGAGCAGGTGAATAGTATTCCTCTTCCTCTTCTGATTCGCTTCCAGTATCTTCTACCACTTTTCCTTTTGGTCTAGTGGTATCTTTTTCAATGTTGCGGATGTACCTCATATCTTGAGGCCGTTCTTTTACCTCCATTGATTCTAAATTGAACGTACTTAAAAACTCAACGGGTTCATCCCCTTGATCCACTGATACAATTTTGCAGCGATGAAATGCCGCTTCTTTCTGAAGCTCCTCTTGAAGAGAACTAGCTACTCGAGAACTGATAAATCGTTTTCTCACGGGTGACTTTACACCCTTCCATATGAAAATTCTGCGTACATCTTCCTTTACGATAACGAATACTTGTTCGGGAGCAAGAATCGACTGTAAATCATTTTCATCTACATCAATCCTCTGTTTTTCTCCGCTGTCTAGAAGCTCGAATACCATAAAAAAATCGTATTCTTCGTTAAGATCTGACATTTTTCCGATCAATCACAGAATGGTTGTTTAGCAAAAATTATTTGTTTATTATTATTTTTATAAAACTTATGCTTTTTATTATTATTCTTTTAGCAAGAATATCTTATTTGAAATCAAAAAAAAAAAATTATATTGCAAAAAGTCACAAATATTTGTTATTGTTTTTATCCCAATTATTTTGTGTCATGCAATACATTATCTATACTAAGCACGAATCCAAGTAATATTCTTCGGTCTGTTTCATTATCCAAAATTTTAAGCGCGTATGTATCTTTAAAATCTAATAACCCATTAAGAAATACATCTCTCCACCGATCAGCTTTTTCCACTTCAGCAACAATCTCGCCTGTATTCAGATCCTTAATTTTATAACTCCATCCCATGAATTTGCCTTGTGCTTCATACCATCTCTGACCGTCTGGTCCTTCTAAATAAAACTTTGGTCTAAAAAAGGAGAGAATCTTCTTCTTAATTCGGGCAATCATATTTTCTTGAGGATCTTTTAAATCTTGAGCTCCTCGGGCAGAGATCAATTTTGCATGAATTGTTGCTGCGACAGTTCCATCGACTTCTTGTAATTCCACCTTTTTTCGTATACTAAAAATTTTTCTATGCATCCGCCCGATTATTTTATTGTTTTGATCGAGTATTTCTCCGCTCCCCCAATCCCAGTACCCCTCCTTTAAAATGTAATAATTTCTATTGAGATCGAAAAGGCCTCCGTCTGAGTGATAAGGAAGCTCTTGATTGGATTGAGCTACTTTTTGCTGAGGTTGAGATTTTTCTCTTTTTAAAGATCCCCCACAATGTTCGCAAAAATTTTGTCCTTCATCTATTACTTCTTCTCCACAATTAGGACAATACATCTCTTTAATTCACTTTCCATTTAAAATGATTATTTTTTGAATATTCTTTTAATAAGATATGAAAAATATTCTAATAAAAACCTTTCAAATCAATTGAGAAATTTTTAAATTTTGGAATGTATAAGTATTAGTATGTCAAAAGGAGAAAGATTAATTGATTTACTTAAGTTGAAGGACTACATCACCATCACAGGTACTTCATTAGGCTTACTTGCACTGATTTTTGCCAGTACTGGAGGTCGAGCCGGCATTTCTTGGGGATTCTTTTTTATAGCATTTACAGTTGCCACAGATTTACTTGATGGATATATCGCTCGCAAAACTAATACGGTAAATGAAATCGGTATTCAGTTAGACTCATTAAATGATTCCCTTACATTTGGGATTGCTCCTGCGGTACTTACATTTCTGGCATTTAGAACGGGTGAATTTTACGACATTTTTTTAATTATTGGAAGCATTATTTTCACTTTAGGTGGTATATTGAGACTAGCGCGTTTTAATATTTCTAAATCAGAAGGATATACAGGAATCCCAACTCCGATGAGTGGATTAATACTCTTGAATTTTTTCTATGGGAATTATTTTTATGCTGTATTTGAATCTGGTGGAGGAGCTGCTGCAATTACGTATCCGTTTCCTTCTCTATCCATATATATCATTCCATTTCTTATGATTTTCATAGGTTGGACGAATATTACGACATATATCAAGTTTGGAAAAAAAGGAAAAAAGGTATACATTTTATTCTTGGTATTTGCCCCACTTTGTCCTATATTCGGAATAATTGGAATTCTTAATCCTACTGCTCTAGTTGGATTGGTTGTAAGTATTGTTTTTTTCGTGTTTGTTAGTTTATTATTGAGTTACATAATATATGGACTTTTTAGGACATTAATAAAGAAAGTTTGGAATGACTAAACTACGAGTTTTTCAATTAAAAAATCACTTTAAAAAAATCCTTATTTATATATAAATAGCTAAGAAAAAATCGCTTCCTCAATGGATTAGAATAATCTCTTCTTCCATTCCTCTATTTTATTGAATATATGTTCCTTTTCTTCCCCGTCTAACATTCCTCTTGTATTTTTATAATCATTTATCGTTCTCCTCAGATCATGCAAGGTAACAGAAAAACCACGTTTTTCTAAAATTAAATCGGCGATCTTTTCTAATGATTGAGCAAATTTTTGTCCTGTAAAGTCATTTAATTCTTGTAATAATGAGTTAAACGCGGAATTTATTTCCATACCCACGGAATCATCAGCTTTAGGTGAAATTTTCGATTTAAAGGTTTGACCAACCTCCGGTTCTGAGACTTGCGGTTCTATTTCTTCTTTTTTCACTTTTGCTACGTTATTTTGTTCTAAGGAAGCTTTTAATTCACTCCCTATTTTTTCTGAGAGCTTTTCCTCTTCCTTAGGCTTTGCTTCTATGGTTTCCAGCTTTTTAGACTTCTCTGAATCTTTCTGTTTAAGTTTTGGCTGACTTTGTTGTATAGGAGATGGTCTATATTGCTTAGTTTTAGGTGGTGGAGTTGCTGGTGTGGGTCCGGATGTCATTGGTTTTTTCGGACCACCCCCATAATCCGGCTCTGCAGCTGACCATACATTATATATAGCTTTCTGAAAGAGTTTAACCAATTTAGAATTATTAATTCCAAGCCCAATAAAGTTATCTAAAATATCTTCTGAATCTTGGTTAATAAATCCCATACAAAGCAAATCCTCGTCAGATTTAAGACCTATAAAGTTTTCATTTTCATAATTTCGAAATTCCAAATTTTCAATACTTTTTAATTTCATAACTTTGCTGTTGACATGAGGATCGGAACTGGCTATCCTTATTCTTAGATTCTTGGGAAGATCTTCCAATAATTCAATGGATAAATAATCCTTAAGATTTGGAATAATAATAATTAGTTCTGATGTGGAATTCTTGATTGCATTTATAATTTGCTCGTTCATGAGAGTAGAAGATTTTATTTTCCAAATATATTCAATTTTTAAATCTTCTGGTTTTAGTGCAATTTGCCTAAAATTAGTTAGAGCTCTAATAATAGGTTGATTTAGATTTGCAATTTGATCAACAGAATTGCTAATTATTATATTTAGTTTATTAAGAATCGTATTTTTCAAAGATTCAATATTCGGGTCTAAATTTTCTTTTTTTTCTGTAATTGATTCACCCAAACGTTTCATTTTCATCTCAAAGCTGGAAAGAAGGTTTAAAAGTAACATTTTAAAATCATTTCTTTGTTGAATTGATGTATTTAGTATTGGTTCTAGAGATACTTTTTCAAATTCTCTTTCGATCAAACTTGTTATCCTATTGGTAAAATCTCCCACCATTTTGTCAACTTTTACATCAAACACTTCTTCTATAGCCTCAATGACTATTTCTTCTCTCTTTTTAAGATTTAAATCTTGTATTTTGCTAATAATGTCTTTCCTTAACTGCCCAATGATTTTTACTAAATTTCCGAATTCGGTTTGAGTAATACCCATAATTCTTTGTTGGAGTTCTGATACTTCTGTTTCAATATCTTTAATATTTTCCATTTCTTTGGCTATATCTTCAGCATCTTTCTTCTGCAATAGACTATCTTCGTCAAAATCTTTTTTAATGTCTTTAAAATCGTTATAAATGCTATCTAATTCTATTTTATTCTCATTTTGAAAGATCTCACTAACAGATTTTACAATAAGATCCTGGATAGCATTTTTAATATCAGAAAAGCTATTTTTAATATTATTATAATAATTCAATATAGGTGTTATCGGAGGAACAGCATAAAATGATTTTAATTTCTTTTTATTCTCAGTTTCAATTGTTATAATAAGTTTATGGTCATTTAATTCTTCTAAAATATCATTAAAAATATTTTCTTCAGTCTCGGGCATAATAGTTTTCAATTCATAATACGTATGTGGTATATCTCCTAACACTTTTAGGTAAATATTTATTGCATTTTTACTTAGACCTAATTTTTCAAGAAATTCTTTCATTCTGGATCCCTAACCTTCAAAATTCTCTCAAATATATAAAAAACATTATTTAAATATAGAAAAATACACTATTAATCTTTTTGGATAGAAAAAACATTTAATTACATTCTTATTTATTTTAATTAGTAATAGGAAAAATGGGATTGAGATTTGCCGGCAAATAAAATTGAAGAAGTCATATTCTATCTGGATTTAACTAAAAATTATGTAAAAAAAAAAGACTTACTCAAATTATTAGAGAATTATATAGAAAAAAGAAATGAGATCAATAGAGATGTAGAATACGGAGTTCTTCTTTTTGATAATGAGGATTCCCCTATTTTTGCCAGTCAAAAAAATAAATCAGTGGGGATACAAACAATCATTGATGAAAATTGGGAATCTCGGTCTGTTTCGAAATCCTTTTTTGAAAATGGTTTATTTTATATTCTCTCTTACATAACTGAGAGTATTAGGAAGCATCCTAAAGCATATAGAATTATTATTCTTTCAGATACACCTAGCGGACTTTCAGAAGATTACCAAAAATCGCTCTTTGATATAATCTCCAAGGTAAAATATTTTCCTACATTTATAGATATTATTAGATTATCTAAAGAAAAAAAGCGGTTTTTTACTGATGAGGTTAAGCTGAACATTCTGGTGTCAGATACAAAAGGAGGGATTTTTTATGTAAAAGACAAAAAAGAATTAACCTCAACTTTCAATAAACTAATCAATCCAAAAGACCTTGTAAATACATTTAGAGATAAACCAGATCAGATCGAAATTTCAAACGAAGATTTAATGTTCTACATTAATCTAGCTAAAAGCTTAAAAGATCCTTCAAATAAGGAAAATCTTGTTTGTTATTTATGCAATAACGAAATCTGCCCGGTGTGTGCTGATGTATATGATATCCCTATGAAATGCACCGATTGTGGATCAGCATTTCATAATTGTTGCGTTTTAGATTATTCAATTGATAATAATATTGGAATTCCCTTTATATTTAGATGTCCAAAATGTGGAAGGCTACTAAAACTTCAAAAAGAAGATATAAAAATGCATAATAGGAAGATAAATCAAGAGGATCAGATAACTGAGAATGATTCCATAAAAAAAAATCAACAAAGAGTTAAACTTGACAAAGTCAAACCCCCAGAACCCTTGAAGTTTAAAAAGTGGGAGAAGGAAGGTCAAGATGGAATAATAGATGAGAAAGATGAAAGAAATGTTAAATATATACAAATTGGAGGATTTTTTGGTAAAACTTATAAAGTTATAGAGAAAGAAGGTAAAATGGTTTATGAAAAATTATTAAAGACTTCCAGGCCTAATAATAAAAAATCAGCTTCAGAAAGCCATTTTGAACATATTAAGACTGGAAATATCGCTTCAAGTGAAAGTTTGAATGATCCTTCTAAACAAAAACAGACAAGATATTGGAAACCGAATCATGAAAATGATATTTTCCAAACAAATAACACTAATAGGAAAAAATTAAAACTTTGTCCTATTTGTGGCAAATCACTCCCAAATGGAGTAGATCGCTGTTTGTATTGTGGTAATAAAAATTAGATCGAAACTAAGATACATATATTGAACTTTCGATTTGATTAAAAATAAATAAGAAATCTATTTTATTAGTTTTAGATTAGTTTTTTAAAATAGATGGAATTTAGAAATTTTAATAACAGGTAAAATCATATCTCATGGATTTTAATAATAATAAAGCACCCCAGTCTGAAGAAATCATTTTCTATTTGGATCTATCGACTGAATTTCTAAAAAGAAAAAACGTAATAAAAGCAATAGATGATTTTATTGAAAACAAGGCTGAAATCTCTAAGAATATTTCCTATGGATTAGTTTTATTCAAGAAAGGAAAAGAGATCTTTAGTTTATATAATAAAAGTGCGGAACGGATTATAGATACAATTGAAGATATTTGGGATGAACGGGAGGAAGATGAAAGTTATTTCGAGAATGGATTGTATGAAATCCTTGCACATATTTTTAAAGTAAGCAGAAACAATCCCAAGAAATATCAAGTAATAATTTTATCTGATTCAGTTAGTCATCTTTCAGACGATTACCATACAGCACTCTATAATTTAATTTTGAAAGCTAAAAACTTTTCTACTACAATAAATGTCATTCGATTAGGAGAAGATAAATTTTATGAGGATGACGTTAAGTTAAAGGTAATTACAAGCGAAACGTTTGGGGCTACATTCTATTGTGATAATCGAAAAAACGTTGATACATATCTAAATTCACTACTTAAAACTCAAGAAAGTATAAATATCTTAAAAAGCGAATCCCAAAAAGTATTAGATGATGATTATTCCTTTTATGAAAAATTGGCGACAGATCTGATATCTCTTTCTTCAGAAGATGACACTAATTGTATTTTATGCGAACAGGAATTATGCCCGATATGTGAGACTCATAGTGATGAGCTTCATAAATGTTATAATTGCGATGCTCCTTTTCATAGCTGTTGTGCTGCGGAATATTCGATTTCAAATCAAATTGGCTTCCCGAATATATTTAGGTGTCCGCGCTGTGGAGCACTTTTGAAATTGGATAAGAATTTTGTAGATACTATTTTATCCGAAAAATCAGAGCAAGAAGAGGTTGATTCAGAACAGAAAGAAAATATTCTAGAACAATATATGTCCAAAGAGGATTTCAAACAAGATATAATAGACGATGAAAATATCCCGTTTCGACCCCCGAGTAAAAAAAAGGTTAAAGTTGGAGGTTTTTTCGGTACAGAAATAGAGATAAATTCGAATGGTTCTTCAAATAACAAAACTAAACCTGGATTTGCAAAAAGTGAGGATAAAGATGAGAAGATGTCGATAACTTCTCTAAAACCCCCAAGATCTAAAAGTTCTCTAAAATTGTGTCCAATATGTGGAGCAACTGTAAAGGGATCTATTTTCTGCCCTATTTGTGGTTCTAAAATTGAGAAATAATATATTATTAAGAGTATATTTAATAATTTTAAAACTAAGAATTTCTTAAACGATTA
>WJIN01000145.1 GCA_014730295.1 Promethearchaeota archaeon
AACTTAACAAGATACTATCTGCCGGCAATCTCTCAAAATTGAACTACATCTTTGCTCATACTTTTAGATTTTATGGTTTATCTACTCAATTACTCAGGTGAATACTGCAAAAATGTAGAAGAGGAGGATACTGATGAGAATTTATTCGTACCGATAAAAGAGGATTGAACGATTTAGAAAGGTCAAAACTCTAGTGATGTATTGCATTATTTCTTGGAGGGCCTTCAATTTATCCTTATAGTCAGTTTTACCTATATGCCTCTTGAATCGTTGTTCTCTTAGATTAATGCGCTCTCTTTCCAATAAGAAGCTGAGTTCTTTTAGCTTGAGGAAATATTCGCGTGCAGAATGCTGTACATGCTGGATTACCCGTATGTATTCCTCTTGGGTTTGAAGAAGCTCATATTTTCTTGTTTTATCGGAAAGAGTGCCTAATAGGGGGTCATTTAAGGAATTCCAAATCGCCCATATTATAAACCCAAATGTTATGAAATCAATACTTAACCCGACCACCGAGAAATAGAATGTGAAAGTTAGGAACGTAAAGGTTTGATATGCCACTGTATCGGAAAACTGTCCGAATCCATACCCTATCGCATTTTTCAGTGATATTTTCTTTTTTGATTTACTTTCTTTACTCTTCAATTAACATTCCCCTTGTCAGCTCACAATATTAGAGAATAGATAGGTTAAACCCATATCTTAAATAAATCTTTTCCAAACATGTAAATCATTAATAGATGGGATTTCTTTTTGGTTCCTATTTCTTTAAAATAGAGATGAGGGTTATGTTCGAAAAATTTTCCTTATTAACTCTTCCATAATTTCTAATTTCGAGTAATTTTTAAAGCAACAAAATATTCCAAAAAATGTGATAAGCGCTTGGATCCCCTCTTGGATTAGTTTTATAGTTGTAATAAGTCTAATTCTTGTATTCTCTAAATATGAATTAGGGATAACATTAACCGCCGGAGCAATTCTATTTGCAATATTAGCGGGAGTTAACGTATTGAGCTCATTTTTGAATGTTATTACGGCTCCTTCAATAATTTTGCTTATGATCGCCGTTAGCATGATTCCTATTTTGGGTGGAATTATGGAGGAGTCGGGATTGATGTTGGAACTTGTCCAGAAACTTAATGTGTCGAAACGAGTTTCGTTGATAGCCAGTCCAGCGATTTTTGGTTTGCTCCCAGTCGCAGGCGGGGCTCTAATGTCTGCACCAATGGTCGAAAAAATAGGTAGTGATATTGAACCCCGACGTAAAGTAGCTATAAATATATGGTATAGGCACGTTGTAATTCTGATTTATCCATTATCATCTGCCTTAATCGTAGGAAGCGTATTAGCATCTATTAGCTTGTATATCATATTTATTTCGATGCTTATTCCCTTCATACTCTTGGTAATCATCGGATATTTTCTTCTTGTACGGTCGATTAAAGTTTCACCCCGAGAAAATAAGAGGGATCTTCGAGTTGTTGCAAAAAACTTTATCCCCATCATTATCGCTCCGATCATTGATTTTATTGGAAGGACTTTCTTTAATGTTGCCATGGCTGAAGAAATATATTTGGCGATCGGTTTGCTCGTGAGTTTAATAATCGCATCTCAGATGGGAAAGATGTCTGCTATAGATATTAAGAATATTACAAAAAATATGAAGATATGGCGCTTTCCCTTAATCATATTTGCGATGTTCTTTTTTCTTGAAGTTTTTGTTAACTCTGGAGTACCAGACGATATTAGTTCGCTTAATCTGCCCTATATTCTCTTCATATGTTTGGGATTTTTTTTGGGTTATGCTACGGGACGCATCCAACTCCCCTTGTCCATCCTAATCCCAATTTATCTCGTACAACATACATTGTCCGCGATGCCCTTATTGGATTTTGTGTTTCTTTACGTGGCGATATTTCTCGGCTATTTAATTACACCTATTCATCCATGCGTCTCATACTCCGCAACATATTTCGAGGTTGATTATAATAAAGTCGTTAAAGCGTTAGCTCTTCCAACTTTTCTAAGTTTCGGCTTTCTTTTAGGTATCTATTCCTTAACTTTATTATTCTAATTCTCATTAAGAAGTATAGAGAGATTTGATTCGAATAGAATCAATGTAATTCTATATTATATACGAAAAACTAATCAATTAATTAATTGAATTTTCAATGGTATCTATTCAGAACCAACGCGAATTAGGGATTTATTATACACCAATCTCTATAGCATATTATGCGGCGCGAAAATCGTTGCAGTACTATTTAGGTGGAGAATATATACTCTCCTCCTCAACGGAATTAATCTTACGGGATAGGGAAACCATCAAAAACCTTAGAGAGAAGGCAGAAAAGATCCATATATTAGATCCCGCATGCGGAAACGGGGTTTTTTTGAAGGTTGCAACCACCCTTCTTTATGATTTAACTGCCAAGTTAAAGGGTTCTAAGGTTGTCAAAAATATAGCCCAGCCCTCAGAGACAGAGGTACTAAAACATATTATTAGAAAAAACATATTTGGCATTGATATCAATCAACCGCTCATTGAACAATATAATCAAGAGTTTCTCCACGATTTCCAAATAGATTTTCAAGACCAATCGCTTCATCCCATACACTACGGAAATTTCTTAACTGAGAATCCGATTTCCGAATGGTTTTCTTCTCAGGAAATACCGCAGAAATCTATGGGAAAAGATATAGGATTTGACCTCATCCTTGGAAATCCTCCTTGGGGTGCAGATCTATCTGCCTTTAAATCCACATTACAGCAAAAATTTCCTTCCATAGCACAAGGACAATTTGATTCATTCGCGATTTTTTTATATAAATCTATAGAATGTTTTCTGAGAGATGATGGAATTATTGCATTTCTCATTCCCAATGAAATATGCTTTCTTGACCAATATGGGAGTTTGCGTAAGCACCTCCTGAAGTTTAAAATCTTGGAATTGATCAATTTAGGATTTGAGATCTTTCCCAATGTCCAAAAACCCGTATTATTATTGATTTTACAGAAATCACCACCTAATCCTCCGGATAATGAAATTTTAGTGAGGGTGGACTTTTCGGATAAACAGAAATCTCTCATTTTGGATGATATGAGCGCCTTAGAAGAGATAATTAAAGAAGATCATTATATTCGTCTTGAGAGTCAATTCTCTGACAATAGAAATTACATCTTCGACATATTTTCGGATCCTCTGGATCGTAAAATAATGGATATTATTCATTCAAATCACTTTCGCATTCTCGGAGACTATTTCTACAGCGGAAGAGGAGTTGATACCAATAAAACCGGCAAATATTTTATATGTCCGAAGTGTGTTGCGTTAAATCCTCCCTTCGGACGGGGTCATTCGGGACGCCATACATCAAAAATATGTCAATCTGACAACTGCGATTTTATCTTCAAAAAACAAGATGAGTTAAACTATGAAACAATAGAATTAATTTCTGAGGATTATTATTTTCAGCAATCGAATACTGTTCCGGGGTATATAGGAGAGGATCTTGGCAAACTTCATTTTCGACGCCCCCCTCGCGCAGTACTTTATGGGGATGAAAATGTGCGTAATATTATGAATAATGAAATGTTGGATTGCTCCAATGTGATGTGGGGAAGAGATGAGCTTTATCACGGAAAGAAATTACTGATACGAAAAGTATCCACTCAACATAATCTCCAGATAATGCTCCACATGGGTAATAAGCTTATCACCAATCAACAAATCTATATTTTCAAGAAGAAGGATAGCATTAAAGACGTTTCTCTTTATTATTTCTTAGGTATCTTGATCTCCCGCCTAATTCATTATTATTATATCAACAAATTTGGAGATCCTTACAAAAAAGTACTCCCTTATTTTACACAATCTAATCTAAAAGCTCTCCCAATCCCTCTTATCTCCCCTAAGAAAAAAATTTATTCGCAACTTATTTCCATAGTAAAGGAATTACTGAAAAACGTCTCTTTAATTCATACCTGTTCTACGTGCAAAGAGGAGACAGTTAGCTATACCAGATCCAAATTACTTAAACAAATATCTACCCTCTATTCACGCTTAGACTCGCTTGTGTTTTCTCTGTATAATATTTCCGATAAGGATATACAAGAAATAATCATTCATAGGGCGGATGCGTATGGGTTTCAATTTTTCTAACGAAGATCTACTGTAGAAAATGATATAATATTAAAAATATTTTTATACAACTTTAAAAAAATAACAATTACAGTAATTAATTAAAGAATGATGTAATTAATTATTGGTACATTAATTAATGAAAGTATATGCATGACCGTTGAAAAGATGATTCAGTCGGATATTGAATCTTTACGAGAAGAGATAGATCAAAAGAACCAGCGCATCTACGAATTACTAGACAAAATCGAGGATTTAGAAGAGCATGTTGTTGCACTCGAAAAATCTATTAAAGATCAAGAGGAGAATCCAGATAATCCGCTTCTCACTCTCAAAAATATTAAATTAGAAGAACAAGAAAAGGAAATCAGACGATTAAAAAATAATATGGGCTTCTTGCGAAAAGAAAATCTCGAATTAAAGCGAAAGCTCAGAGATGATACAGAGGGCAGTACCAGTAAATATCCCGGGGCCACATTAATACGTATTGAAGAGAAGAAAAAAACACTCCAGGAAATGATAGAAGAAGTCCAACAGAATTTGACTAAAAAAAATATGTCAATGAAAAACTTGGAAGAGAAATTAAGTCGAATAAAGGAAAAAATCCAAAAAAAAGATAAGATAATAAGTGTATTGAAGGAAGAGAACGATTTTTTGGAAACCTTGATTAAGGAGAGAGATAGTAAAATTAAAGACCTCAAGGAATCAGTTATCAATCTCGAATTAATGTATTCAAAACTCTTAAAAACCGACAAAATCGGGGTTACTGACGAACAATATGAAGAAAATGAAAATTAGATGGGTTCTCCGTGAATTAGCTTGCATTATTTCTACTGGAAATTTCATATTTTTTAGTCCGTTGCGATAACACGAAATAAGCATTCCAATTCGTAGGTTTATATATCACCAAAGGCACATATAAGTAAGTGAAAGGAGTCCGATTCTATCATCAACATTGGATTTCGCCCTCTATAAACTTTAAAAAAAAAGTTTATCCTTCTCCTTTTTCACATTTGATAAGGATTGGGGCTCTTTTCTTGACTCTTTCTTTTTTTCCAAATTCCAATCTAATGTTAAACCCAATTTTAATCACGTTCTTATCTGAAATCTAGACTTTTTAAGACAAACTTTTTTAATTCTTTAACTGAATTATTAATATATATATATATTATTTTTAAAGACAAAATACTCATTACGGTGAGGTTTTAGTATGTCTTCGAATGTGAACCTAACTTTTTGTGGAGGAGTGTCTGAAGTCGGGGGAAACCAAATTTTCTTTGAAGATAAGGGCTACGGAGTCAAATTATTTTTGGATTTTGGAATAAATATGGTTCAATATGCTAACAATTTTGATAAATATAAGGAACCCACATCTCCCGAGCAGTTAACAAGCTTATATCTTATACCAAAAGAGTCGAAACTCCCCGTAAAAAACCTCTATTCAAAATATTTCATATTTGATCACGATGAGATGAATTACATTCAAAAATTAAATGAATGTAAAGGAAAGACAGATCCTCCGACGGATATCGATGGAGTACTTATAAGCCATCCGCATAGAGACCATTACTATGGTATTTCGATGCTTAACCGCAATATTCCCGTCTATACAGGGGTGGTGACTCAGCGAATAATCCTTGCTTATTCGGAGGCATCTCGTTCTGTGATGAGTAATTTTTACGAAGAACTTATCTGGAAACTGTTTCGAACTGGGGATGTAATCAATATAAAGGGATTAAAGATCTTTCCGGTTCATGTAGATCATTCTATTCCCGCTGCATATGGATTTATTATTGAATCATCTGCAGGGATTATCATCTACTCAGGTGATTTTCGGATGCACGGTCCTCTTTCTAAGATGACTGAGGATTTAATTGAAAAAGCCAAAAATCTTGTCAAAGCAAAACCGCCAAATGAAGTAGGACTGGGAGATAATGCTAAGGAACAACCACAAAGGGTGAGAGCTGTAATCTGTGAGGGTACTCAAATAAACAGGGGTGCGATTGAATCTGAGCAGTCTGTAGAAAATGAATTAGTGAAATTAATGGATAAAAAAGTATTTGATTTTTTTTTAGTCAAATATAATCGCCTTGATTGGGATCGATTCCGCAATTTTGAAAGCATCGCTAAGCAATACGAATGGAAGTATATTATAACGGAGAAGGATGCCTATTTTTATTATCTTTTAAACGACAAGGCGATCTATGAGACCATGAGAGATCCTAATATCTTGAACGATGATAATATTTTTGTTTTGCACTTCGGTCACGAGAAATACCCATGGCAGCGCCAGATAAGAGAAATCTTCGAGCAAAAGGAAAAATTATGGAGATTAATAGAGTTGGATGATCTCCATGAGTTTAGCAACTTTTTCCTATTTATTACGCATATATATTATGATCTCCTCGATTATTTACCAAAAGATTTGAATGGCGCATTCATCAGCTCTGATATAGATCCCTATTCTGAAGAGCATCTTGATAATACCAAAACAATTATGCATCACTTGGAGAAAGTAGGAATACCTTCATATCGAATACACGCCTCGGGGCACGCCAAACCGCATGATATTATTAGTTATATCCAAAAGCTTGATCCCTTAAATGTGATTCCGATACATACGGAACATCCACAATTTTTTAAATCTCTCTTTCGCAATTATGATATAAAAATCCATCTTCCAGAACGCTATGAATCGGTTATATTTGATTAAGAGTGCGTCCATGATTATATGAACGAAAAAATTATCACTAATAATCTGAAAAGGATAAATATGAAGAGAAAGTGTAAAATGTGCGGGATGATAAGAGCACAGAAAGATTTGGTACATTTTGAACCTGATGATCATCTGTGCTTCTCCTGCTGGAATAACCGAATTGAAACGAATAAAAAAATAGAAGATAAAAAATGATTTAGTTAAATCATATTCCATAGGAATGGGACATGATCTCGCTCTTATTATTGAATATATTAATAATCTAAAAGATAGGTATATTTAGCTAAATCAAATTTCTCAATCTTAATTGATTGGGGTTTTGAATCATTGATGGACATTTTTTCCTTTAAAACTAAATCATATTCGGGAATGTAGACATTATTATAGAAATCCTTCTCATTTTGATTAAAATCTATAAAAAAACTGAGCTCGAACACGTCATTTTCAAATTGGGTAGCTAAGGTCATTTCTTCTTTAACCCTCTTTATAACTTGAATTGATATGAAATTATAACTCTATTTCTTATATTTTATAGCTTATCCCTCTCAAAAGTGAATATGATATTGATAAGGTGAATTAGGCAGATCGTAGATGGGGATTATATTATATCAAGAAGGGTATTTAAAGATTGCGACAAAAATGAAAATCAACGATTTTACTATATAGAATAAATTAGGAGCATGCATTTTATATTTAAAAATAGAACATTAGAATAATCATATTCATAAAGCCAGAAATGAATAGATAATTATGGAAAATATATTCACAAGTTATATTGTGTAAGACATAAATAATTATGCAGAATAACATTATTCAAAAATATATTGATTTAATATTTAGGAAAGTGAATTTTATTAAAAATGAAAAATGGATTTTTTGGGAAGATACTCTGGGTAAATCTTTCAGATGAGGTCATAAGAGAAGAAAAATTACCAGAAAAGATATATCGTCAATATTTTGGAGGATATGGACTTGGGTGCAAATTATTATATGACAATATGTCACCGAAAATAGATGCTTTGAGTGAAGATGCAATATTGGGGTTTTTTCCTGGATTATTAACGGGGACAGCCGCTCCATTTAGTGGGAGATATATGGTGGTTGGAAAATCTCCGCTGACCAATACATGGGGAGACGCGAACAGCGGGGGTACCTTTGGTCCTGCAATAAAAAAGTGCGGATTTGATGGAATATTAATTACTGGAAAGGCAGATTCGCCTAAATATATATCTATAGTCGATGGTACGACAGAAATTAGGGATGCAAAGAAAATCTGGGGATTAGATATTAAAGAAACGGAGGACGAGTTGAAAAAAACCCATGGAAAATTTATTAAAACTGCTGGAATTGGGGTTGCGGGTGAAAAATTATCGAAAATGTCTGGAATTGCGAATGATGGGGGCAGAATTGCCGCTCGATCGGGATTAGGAGCACTTATGGGTTCAAAAAACTTAAAAATGCTTGTCCTCAAAGGGAAGGCAAAAATTCCAATCTATGATAAGAAAACCTTTAATAGCTTAGTCAAACAATATAATGAAGGATTTACGGATTTGGAAGGTGGATTAATTAATAAAATTATTTCAAAAATCCCTAAGATGCCTAAAATGATGAGCAAGGTGGGTGCAAATTCGGGTCCCGCATCCTTAATCAAACGAGTCTATCATAATTATGGTACTCCATTCACGAATACGATAAGTGCGCTTTCAGGGGATTCTCCGGTAAAAAATTGGAAAGGAGTGGGTATTGAAGATTTTCCAGTTGAAAAAGCTCAGAAATTATCTACAGAACAGATAAATAAGTACAAAATCCACGAATATGGATGCTATAGTTGTCCGGTCCAATGCGGTGCGATTTTAAAAGTCCCGGAAATAGGCTTAGAAGAAACCCATTTACCTGAATATGAGACGTGCTGCTCCTTCGGAACTCTTCTTCTTAACGACGATCTCATGTCGATTTTTAAAATAAACGAGATGTGTAATCGTGCGGCGATTGATACGATTTCAACGGGTGCGACAATAGCATTCGCGATTGAATGTTTTGAAGAGGGAATCATTAATAAAAATGATACTGATGGATCAGAATTAAGCTGGGGGAATTCTGATGCTATTATCGAATTGACCGAAAAAATAATTAATCGAGAGGGATTTGGAGAGATTCTCGCAGATGGTGCCGAAGAGGCCTCTAAAATCATCGGAAAGGGGAGTGAAAAATATGTTATGGCCTCTCAAGGGTCGCTCCTTCCTATGCATGACCCGAAAGTATATAATACACTAGCACTAAGCTATGCGTATGACCCCACCCCGGGTAGACATACCACCGCAAGCGGGGAATTTGAAGATACAGCACCATATGATAAATTCATTATGAGTCTGAAATACCCTAAAAAGAAATATAAGGATATGGAATCCAAAGCTCAAACTTTATATCTAAATACTGGGATGCATCAAACTTATTGTTCCATCGGATTGTGTATCTTTGCAAGATATATGGGAGAGTACCCTTTTATTGAGTTGATCAATGCGTTAACTGGATGGGATATAAGTGTGGAGGAATGCATAAATTCTGGAATTCGAATTCAAACCTTACGTCAAGCGTTCACCCTTAGAGAGGGAACCGTGTTAGCGAAAAACAGACTTCCCGGAAGAAGTATAGGTGATCCTCCTCAAATGTCTGGACCTAATGAGGGAATCACCATAAATTATGAGAAAGACTATAAGTATTTATGCGAGAAATTAGGCTGGAATCCGGAGAATGGATTTCCTCTAAAAGAGACTCTGAAAAATTTAGATTTAGATTTTGTGATTAAGGATCTCTACTAATTTTCTCTTCTATTTTCTTGTGTGGATATAAACTTTTAATTCATTCATTGACTATTTAGAAGAAATTGAAATACTAAGAATTTAAAAATTCACTATGTCAGCTAAATCCTTTCAAAATTTATTAGATAATCTACTCAAGGATGCCATTAAAATAAAAGGGAAACATCCACCGATTGCCAAAAGGGTTGGGGACGAGCGAAAGCAATTAGATATAAAGAAGATCTATCAATTAGATACGTATTCAAGAGATCTTTACTTATTTAAAGCAAAGAATTATAAAAAATCACCAAAATATCGCTATTTTCTCGTTATATTACTGGCAAGGGTAAGCTCTGATCTATTAGTTGAGCTTGCAAAAGATTTTGCTCTTAAACATAGTTTGCAACTCTTGCAGTACAGTTTATTACCGAAAAGTCTTCGGGTCAACCTCCTTGGTTTAAAAGAACTAGAAAACTCCGCAGAGGTCCAAAAAATTATCAATCTCCTAAAAAATTTTAAGATTCTCTTTGAAAAAAAACTCAAGATGATTTCTAATAATTTTACAAACAAATAATTATTAAAGATTATATATCTCTTATACTATTAACAAATCCAATAATTTCAAGAAAGAAAACGAGTTTGAAAAGAATGAATGGAGAACGAAATTATAAAATTCGTGAGAATACTATAAAAATAGTAGCAACTTTGGGTCCAGCAAGCGACTCGAAACCAATGATTAAAAATCTAATAAAAGCAGGTGTAGATATATTTCGTCTGAATTTCTCGCATGGCACACGTGAAGAAAAAGTGGAATTGATTAGCAGAATTCGAGAGGTGAATGACTATATTGGCATTATGGCTGATATTCAAGGTCCTAAAATCCGTGTGGGTGATTTTCAGAATGATGAGACGTTTTTGCTTCAATCTGGTGATAAGGTTAAGATCTATGAAAAAAATATCATCGGGAACGCCGAAAAATTCTCAATTCCATTAGATGGCTTTCTTAATTCTATCAATGAAGGAGATTTCATCTATATTAATGATGGAATTGTTAAGATACAGGCTAGAGAAAAGAAAGAAGATCATATAATGGCTGAAGTAGTTGCTGGAGGGAAAATTAGTAACAACAAGGGAGTAAACATTCCTAGCGGTCAAATCCAACAGAAAGTTCCCACAGAAAAAGATATCGAGGATTTAGAGATCATAGCAGATTTAGATGTGGAATATGTGGCAATCTCGTTTGTTTCGGGTGGTGATGACGTCCTTCGAGTTAAAAAGCTCCTAGAAAATTATGGTAATGATGAAATAAAGCTGGTATCGAAAATCGAACGTCCCATCGCCCTCACTAATTTCGACCAGATATTAAACGTATCTGACGCAGTTATGATTGCAAGGGGAGATTTAGGTGTTGAAATTTCTCCTGATAAGGTTCCATTAAAACAAAAAGAATTGATTTATAGATGCAATAAAGAAGGAAAACCTTGCATCGTAGCTACGCAAATGTTGGAATCTATGACAAATTCTCCCGTTCCAACTCGAGCAGAGGCGGCCGATGTATTCAATGCCGTTTTAGATGGTACTGATGCCGTAATGCTTTCTTCGGAAACTGCGGTAGGAAAATATCCCATCAACGCTGTGCTCTTTATGAATAAGATAGCATATACAGCGTATGAAAATATGCCTCAGCGTGTCCCAGATAAATACGATTCAGAGAGATTAACTCACACCCAAACCTTAGGACATGCTATTCATTCATTGGCCAATGAGATGGAAGAGCTTAATTTTCGAGGAAAAATACTGGTAATCACACGAGGGGGGTATGGGGCACGAATGATCTCAAAATACAGGCCTCCCCTACCCATTATTGCGATCACTCCGTTTAAAAAAACTGCAAGAGAGATAAACCTTGTATGGGGCGTCCAACCATTTCATATCGAGAATATTGACTTCTTTAATATGGATGCCGAAAGTATTATTGAACAATCTGTTAAATTTGCAGTTGATATTGACGTGGTAGATGAAAATGAACATGTAATTATTTTATTAGTATCCCGCAAATTCCAAAGACGGGGAAACCTAGTTGGTCTTTATTATGTAGGTGAAATTCTCGAAAAAAGTTCATAAAAAAGTATAAAATCAAGAACTCTGCGCATAAATATCTATATCGCCAGTAATCGCGCGGAGGGTAATATCATATTTGGCTCCCGCAGAGTCATAATCATCTGATTGAATAAATGTTTCAGATAACTTTTCGAATCCAATCAATGGCTCTCTTATAGTTACATCTCCTTGATCAACTTGTCCGCGTATCTCCGCTCCTATGGTATCATCTGTGTCTTTATAGTGGAGAATTAAAGTGCCTATATCATTAATGATGGTATCAAGCTCAACATCGTAATTCATTGTTCTGTTTTGTAGAACATCAATATTTATGTTTCCCATAATCGTTGAGATATCCCAGCTGGAGTCAGAATCATATGAGAAGTTGTAGGCATTAAAACCAATATTGCCGGTATTTACGACAAAACTTACATTACCATTTAATGAGCAATTCTCAAAATTTCCGCTAATATCCCCCAAAGTGGTCCCTAGATGAATATTATTTGTAAAATTAACCTGCTCTGCGTTTATAGAGATATCCCCTGTACCCGTTGTAAGCTCGATAGCATCTAATGTTGTATTAGTACCGCATTGAAAACTGATTTTTCCTGCTCCAATATTAGCCGTTATATTATATTCTAAATCTGTGCGTAGGGTAACTGTTAAATTAACCCTCATGCCCAAAAACCAATTTGTGGGACTAAACCAGGCAAGATCACGCCGTCTGATTTCAATCCCTTTGACCGCAGTTTGATTGATTATATTAACTGGACTAAAAAATTCAGAAAAGCTCCTTCCCCTCACAAAAATTCCTTCTACATGAATATGGGATTCTATTCTCATCGCAATGGTCGAATCAATAGCGGAGGTATTATATCGAATTGTAAGGTCGGATAAATCCGAGTTAAAAACTAACCCAATCTCACTCGGGGAGGTACCAGAGATTTGATACTCATCATAAGTTTCAATTTCGTCTATATACCCGTAGGTAAAAAAACCTATTAATCCAAAAGCAAAGATTCCACCAATGAAAAATATTGAAACGATTAAGATGACGATGAATTTTTTTTGCATACGATTCTTCCTTTAGAAAAATATTACTTTTTATACTATAGTTTAGATTTTACTTTTTAATAAATATGAACTTTTGTATTTGAATGGATTCAAATTGTTAGGAAATAGCTGATAAATAAGCTATTTCACTAAAGTTTAAATAAGATAACATAATGTATAACAAATATAGAAATCTAATTACAAAATATATAGAATAATAAAAAGGTTACATAGTATGGCAGAATCAGAACCCGAATCAACGCCAGAAGAAGAAGCACCAAAAAAGGAGCCTAAACCAAAAAAAGAAGGTAAAAGCTTCGATCAAGAATTAAAAGAACGATTTGGAAAATGGGGTTATACCACTATATTTGATTATATCGTATTGATTGCAGGATTATATGGACTTGGATGGTTTTTCTATTATTTCATTCAGAGCCTTATCTCTTCATTTAGTATTATTGGCATAGGGACAATTTTATATTGGATTATCTCAATCCTTGTGCTCTTGATGATTACTCTATTTCCATTCTTTTCAAAGCTCGTCAAGAAAATGCATGAAAAATGGAAAATCTTGCCAATGTCATTTATTACCTCTGAAGATCAAATTGCTAAATATGTACTATTTCTAAACTGGTGGAATTCATTACTATTCTGGTTGATTGGCACTCGATTTTTGACGTTTGCATTCTGGTGGTGGGGTTTAATGTGGATTTTAATAAGCATCTCACTCTTTAAAGAGCTTTTCAATAGAGAAAAGTAAAATGATTTTCAAATAAAAATTAAATTTTTAATAATATTTTGTTTTTTCTTATTCTTTCACTTATTTGGACAAGAGGATTTTATTTTAAAATTTGAGTCAATTTTTTTCAGATTATAAAAAAATTTCATAATTTATCGAAAAAAATTTTTAGATAAAACCCATATTTCTATAATGATATCCTAAGTGATATATCAATATTAACCGATTTATTTTCAAATTTCTACAGATTTGAGACTATTTGTCAAATTTATTAAATAATTCAATCTTAAGAAAAAAGGAAAAAAAAAGGAAGAGAAATAACTTAAGTTTAATCATTATGATCAATATTAACATTGCCGGTACTGGTTGTTAAATCCAAATCATAGTGGTATGTGGCGGTGTTGAAATCTGAGGATATATAATCTTCTGCGATTCCGGTTGAAGTACTACCGTCTAATCTCACTCCTATAAGGCTGTTCCAATCTTTATAGTTTACATAAATATTTCCTGTGGACGTGATTGCGCTTCCTGATACGTTCGCATACATATTCTCATCCTGTTGAATAAATATGTTAATATTTCCCGTGCTTCCATCAATGTCCCACACGCTATTCGTTTCATAGGTTAAATTATAAAATCGCAAGATAGAATTGCCTGTACTTGTGAGAATTCTAACATTTCCATCAATATATCCATCTGAAATAGTGGAATCAATATTCCCCGTGGATGTTTGAAGGGTTATTAAGCTTTTATGGTTTGTATATTGACTATTAAACACTACATTTCCTGTAGATGTTATCAATTCTATTGTATTCACTGTTGAGTTTTCCGATAAATCTGCAGAAATTGACCCTGTTGATGTTAACAATTCTAAAGTACCTACTGAGACGTTTTCGGGTACATTTATTGAGACATCGCCCACAGATACATCCACATCTATATTATACTCGACATCAGTTCTGAGCAGAATATATAGCGCCACTATTTTCGTCGAAAACCACGTAGAGGGGTCAAACCATTGATCCTGCTTCATCAAGAATTGAATGTTCTTGTCTGCGGAGTTATTAACGGTTACGGGCTCATCGAAAAAGTTTGCGAAGGTTTTTCCCTCCATAAATAGACCTTCAACTCGAACGCTCAGATTTGCTTCCATATAGGCATCCATCGGGGTCGAATTATAGTGAATATTTACCTTGGCAAGGTCAGAATCAATATCGATGTTTTCTGGACCAGAGATAGAGCTGTTTGTATAAGTAAATTGATAGGATTTTTCAATAGTTCCGGCGGTGGCATATCCGACTATACCAAAAATGACTAATCCCGCAGTAAGGATTGCAGAAATTGCCAAAATTGCAATAATTACTTTTTTATTCATTTTTTATTATTCTCCTTCAAGTTATTGTTCTGTGATTTGAAAAGGTGAAAATGTTTTTAAATAAAATCGAACCCATTTTTTGCTTTTCAGATTTGAACCGTTTTGTCTAATTTTTAAATCTAGATTAGAAATTCTCGATTTGGATATCAATGGTTTCTTCATAACTGTATCTATTTCTCTTTTAGATTTTTTCAAAATATAAAAAAATTAAGAAAAAGTTCGAAGAACAACTTTCCATCAATTCCAAATAAAAAAGGGGGAGTAAGAATCAACTATACTTGCCACACGACAAGCATCACCAAAAGACAAAAATCTAGGTAGGAACTGAGGAATTTGTTCTTCTATTAGACTCATTTTCTCTGATATTTAAAGAATGGGGTACAAATTTTTCCCTTCTTTCAATACATCAGTTAACTGATAGCATAGATGAATTTATAATTTTTCAAAATCTTTACTCAATATGGATATTCTTCTAATACTGTTCATTTTTATCATCGCAATAATAATGGGTCTGACGGATTATTTTGGACATCGCATTTCGGGCTTAGCTTCTAAATATCGGGATGATATTCTTAGTTTCAGTTCGGGCTTGTTAATTTCTTTATTATTCTTAATTCTTGTGCCCGATCTAATTTCGCTTAATTTCTCGAGTATTCTATTTCTCTTTATGCTAATTGGTTTTATTCTCATGCATATGACGGAGAAATATATATATCGCCATGTGGATAATAAGCAGAAAGTATTGGAAGAACTTAAAGTACTCCACATTGCTGGATTTGGATTTGATAATTTCATGGTAGGCTTTATTATTGCAACGGTATTTATCATTGATCCCTTAGTGATTATAGAACTCTCTGTACCACTCTTCCTTCAAATGTTAACCTCTTCTATTTCATTGGATTCCATAGATACTCGATTAAATGATAAAATTAGTAAGACAATCTTGTCATTCCTACCGATTATTGGCGCAAGCGTGGGACTTATTTTAGAGTTGGAACAAATTTATACTAATTATGTGCTTGCGTTTGCCTTGGGCGTACTCTTTTATATGATCATTCGAGATGTGATCCCACAAGGTAAACGCGGAAACCCGTCATTTTTTCTCATTGGATCATTAATAACCATTGTCTTGTGGGCGATTCGGTCCTGGATATAATCAAATCTTATTTTTTATTTCTGATTTACTTATATAATAGATGCGAGGATAAATTATATCAGAGTATTAATCTTAATGAAAATAAAATAATATAAATTTTAAATTTCAAAAGGTACTAAAAATGTTCTTAGATAAGCTAAAAGAATTTCCACGCACCCGATATCTATTAATCATAACTGTTGGTGCATTTATAGTCTTTATATTAATTAATCAATTAATTTTTGTCCCCTTATCGAAGTTAGTCTCTACTTATAATGTTTTAGATTTCGAATTCGCATGGACTACAGATAGAATTGCCGTAATTTTTTCCTCTTGGGGTACTGTAGGAATAGAAGCTCAAACTCTTGGAGTTTATTGGGATTTCCTATATATTTTCGGTTATGGATTCTTCATCTCAGGTTGTATTCTTTTTGTATCTCGTAATTTAAATGGAAAAATTCAGAAAATAGGATTATACACAACAATACTACCTTTAATTGCAGGAATATTTGACCTGATCGAAAATATTAATTTACTCATTATGCTTCAGAATCCAGCAAATTTTAGTCCGATTGTCCCTTTCATTGCTTCAATTACTGCATTAATAAAATTCTCCCTTCTGATTTTAGGAATAGGATTTTTCTTTATAGCTCTAATCCTCTTGTTGATTGGCATTATAAAAAGTAGATTAACTTAATTTTTTTTTTCTATTAAGAGAATTTACATTAAAATTCTAAAGTAGGTTTTTAGAATTTGAAGATTTTTAATCCCTTATAAATGTGAGATATATTAAATAAGTCTTTTTCAGAAAAATATTCGAATTGTGAAAGTTAAGTTTCTTCTTCTCTTATAATTGAAATTCCTAAATAATTTTATAGAATGTTTTACAATTCGCTTCGAAATTACCAACATATTATTGCTACTAAAAATTCTAAAAAATTAAAATTAACATATTCTATATAAAATTATGGGAGAAATATCATATCCAAACATTATTTTTATACTTGCGGACGATTTAGGTTATGGAGATGTGGGTTGTTATGGTTCTGAAAAAATTCCTACACCCCACATAGATAAAATAGCCTCTGAGGGCATAAGATTTACAGATGCTCATTCATCTTCGGCGGTTTGCTCACCAAGTAGATATTCCATAATTACAGGAAGATATAGCTGGCGATCACCTTTAAAGCGAGGAGTGTTGTGGGGCTATAGTTGGCCTATAATCGAGAAAGATCGTCCAACTATCGCATCCATTCTAAAAAAGAAAGGTTATCATACAGCAGCCATAGGAAAATGGCATTTGGGTCTAAAATGGCCCACTCCTAATTATCAGCCAATAATGAATCTGATGGAGAAAAAACCTAATGTTGATTATACCAAACCAATCAAAGATGGACCACTATCGTTAGGGTTTGATTATTTTTTTGGAATTCCCGGTTCTCTCGATATGCATCCTTATTGCTTCATAGAAAATGACCACACTGTAGGAATTCCCAGCATAATGAAACAAAAGTTACACCAACAACAAATAGAAGGCTTGATGACCCCAGGATGGCGAGATGAAGAAGTGGATATTAGATTCACAGAGAAAGCAAAAGAATTTATTAATAAGCACGTAGTAGAACAGAAAGATAAACCATTTTTTCTATACTTTTGTACCTCAGCTCCTCATCGCCCTTGTGATATAAGACCAGATTTTGTTATTGGAAAAAGTCAAGCGGGAGATCGGGGAGATATGGTGGTATTATTTGATTGGATAGTTGGTCAGATATACCAAGAACTTGAAAATTTAGAATTGTTAGAAAATACTCTTTTAGTTATAACAAGCGATAATGGTGCTCGAGCTAGTTGCTATAACGGTAAGGACTACGGTCATAACTCTAATGGACATTGGAGGGGTCAAAAAGCTGACATTTGGGAAGGGGGCCATCGGATACCTTTGATTGCAAAATGGAAAAACCATATTCCCACAAATGAAATATCAAATGAACCTACTTGTTTAGTAGATATAGTTGCAACTTTATGTGCTATTATTGGAGAATCTCTCCCGAATGCTGCTGAGGATAGCGAAAACATGTTGAAAGCATTTTTAGGAAAAAAGATAGAGAAAAATATAAGGGATTTTATGATTAATCATTCTGATATTGGATTATTTGCCATTCGAAAAGGAGATTGGAAATTAATAAAGGGTCTTGGATCAGGTGGATTTACCCCACCAATAAGAAAAAGAGCAAAAAAAGGAATGCCCAAGGGTCAACTATACAATTTAAGGAAAGATCCACAAGAACAACATAATCTTTGGAATGAAGAACCAACACTTGTAGAAAATCTAAAGAGAAATTTGAAAATTATTCGCAGTAAGTCTGATAAAAATTAAAAATCTTTTCTAATAACGTGAAACCATGACCTTTTTATACTTATTTTACCATCATAATATAGCATTCTAGAATTTGACGGTTCTAATCCTTTATAAATAAGAGATATATCAAATAAATTATGTTGAATTTATGTTACTTTTTTAATTATATATGGGGAAAAACTGAAGAACATGTTTTAAACATAATATGAACACCTTTATCTTTAAGCTTCTTCAGAACATTAGGATATTTTCGATAATACTTTTCTTCTCTTAAATTCGCTATTTCTAAGTTTAGGATTTTTATTTTGAATTCTAATGATTGAATTGCTAATGATTTTTGATATTCCTCTTTTAAATCTATAGACTTTAATTGCTTGATACGCTTTTCTATTTCTTCAATCTGATTTTTCAATCCAATTTTTCTTTCTTCATATGTTCCGTAATTATCAATTTTATTCTCCACACGAATATTAGAAAGCTTATCGAGTTGTAAGAGAGATTCAGGTAATTTGTTTATTTCAGCATCGCTGATCTCGAGTTTATGAAGGGATTCTAAATCCCCTAATGAACTTGGAAGTCTCTCAAACTTATTATTGCGCATCTCAAGCCATTTGAGTGATTTTAGTTTGCCTATCTCTTTAGGAAGAGAGGTAAATTGATTACCCCCTAAGTATAATGCCTCTAATTCTGTTAGAAAACAAATTTCACTTGTGAATTTAGTAAGATTATTTTCTGAAATTCCTAATTTTTTAAGTGATTTAAGATTTTCGATAGATTTTGGGATATTTCCGAGTTGGTTATCACTTAAATATAATATCTCAAGGTTCCTTAAATTCCAAATTGAATCGGGAAGTGCAGCTATTTTATTATGAGATAAATTTAAAGTTCGGATTGACGTAAGATTCCCCATTGATTCTGGAAGTTTTTCAAGCTGATTCCATCCTAGGTCCATAAATTTAAGTGAGGATAAATTTCCGATGGACTCCAGAAGCTCCGAAATTTGATGAGATCTTAATTCCAATCTTTTCAGAGACTTAAGATCTCCAAATGATTCTGGGAGGGTGCTAATCTTGCCCTCTCTAATGATAAAGGTTTCGAGATTTGAGAGTTTACAGAAAC
>WJIN01000146.1 GCA_014730295.1 Promethearchaeota archaeon
GAATAATACAGTCAGAACTATTTAACTCCTTGTGAAGGTTGTCATAAGTGTAACACTCAACCCCCAGAGCTATTAAATCATCTATATTCCTTACTTTTCTACAAAAACCAATAACAGAAATACCTTCAATAAAAAGTGATTTAACTATTTCTTTACCAAGATACCCATTACAACCTAAAACTACATATCTATAAACCATAATTGCTTAACTCACTTTTACTTAAAAATAACATCTCTTTGACAAATTTTTTCCAAGTAAATCTTTCTGAAACATCTCTAATAGCATTTTCAGACATTGCTTTATAATCATTTTCTTCTAAAGAAAATATGCTTTCCATTGCCTTTGCAAGATCTGACGCTGAAACTTTTTCAACCAATCTTCCGGTTAAACCATCTTTTATAATTTCATTAGTAGCTGTAATAATTTTTTTCCCATCTCCTTTAAATCCAATAACAGGAGTCCCACATGCCAGAGATTCTAAATACACTTGTCCGAAAGATTCAATTGTAGTAGGCAAAACCGTTACATCTGCGCTTGAGTAAAAACCAGGCAGCAATTTATCCTGTAATCCTACAAATCTTACATTTTCATAAACATCTTTTTTCTTAGCATATGCTTTTATACGTTCTCTCTCTTTCCCCTCTCCTACTAATATAAGTTCAACTTTTGTTTTTAATAATTTTATAGAATCTATTAAAAGAAATATGTTTTTATTTAATGCCAAACGACCAACATATAATACTTTTTTTCGTGAATCATCAATGGAATATTTTTTAAAAATTTCTACTTTCAATTCATTACCAGTTTTATTATTAAAAAAATCAGTATTTACACCTGGGTATACAATTTTTTCATTAATTATTCTTTCCTTATATAGAGACCTCATTTGATTTGACATATTTTTACTAAAAAATATTGGATGAGAATATTTTAACAATTTTTTTTCAATAGCATGAAAAGAAAAATAATCAAGAAAAAAAAGTAAAAACATCATTATTCTGCGTTTAAGAGGAAGTCCTTTCGTATTTAGAAAGGAACCACGTGCTTCCATAAGTGCGTTAGTACAATAGATTTGAAATAATGGACACTCATATCCACTTAAAGCAATGCCTAAACCAAGGAATACAGATCTTGACCAGATTACATCTGGCTTAAAATCATTAAGAAAAGGTATTATTCCATTTTTTGTTGCATTAACCTTCATCCAATTTCTTTTATGAGGCCATTTTATTGATGGAATAGGCATTCTTATTATCTCAATATTTTCAAATATTGTAATTAAAGGAAACTCTGGTTTTGTCTGAAAACACCAAATCTTTACTTCATGACCTTGTTTTAATAACTCCTTTCCTATATATCGTAATGAATTTTCAACACCGCCTATCTGAGGATAAGCAGCTCCATTAACTAATAAAATTTTCAAATATCTTTCCTTCAATTAATAATCAGTCGAAAACAGTGAAGACATTTCTAAAAAATATTTCTCTTGGGTCATTAAATATAATTGTTTTAATTGTTTTATATGGATACTATGGTATTTCCCACTTTGAACTTTATGTTTTAAACAGTAATAGCTTATTTCATTTGGAACTCTAAAACTTTCAATATAATATTCTATTGTAGAAATTGCTTTATCTAAATTATTCTTAACATTTAACTTTAAACTCCTATTTTCATTATCACAAAGCAAAATGTAATAGTCATATAATCCATAGATTGCATAAATAAATCCATTTAATGTAAAGTTTTTATCATCTTCATCTGGGTATTCTGATATCCAAAAGAAATTATTCTCATCTATAAATGAAGTCCAAATCTTTGAAGTATTTTCACCTCGAATATTAATTATACTATTATAGATTTTTTCTGCATATTTATAATAATTTTCCTTTTCGGTAATTATAGCTAACCTTGAAGCTAATGAAAGAATTTGTCCTTGTGCCATACCAGAATACCACGGAGCAACCATTAATTCATCAGAATAGCCATGCAAAGCGAAATAAAAATTGTAAGGAAAAAAAAGGTTATCTTCTTCTTCAACCGAAAGTTCTATTAATTTATTGAAATGCTTTATTGCAATATCCAAATATTCACTATTTCTAGTTCTTATAAAATTGTCAATTAATTTTAAAGATAATTGAGCAATTCTAACAGGATTATAAAATGTCTGTTCATTATATATAAAAATTATAATTCCATCTTCATCGGTTTCATAATCTTCAATGTTTACATTATCATATCCTGTATATGGTAAATCATAATAAGCTAAATCAATAATATTATAGTTAAAAAATTTAATTGAAGAATTATCAACAGAAAATTTTGATTTTATTATCCAATCAGAATACTCATCATCACTATAAAGATTTTTTCCTCGAACTCGCCAATAATAAGTAATATTTTCAGACAGCTTAGTTTCAATCTTATATCTTTTAGCAATAACAGTTTCATCAAAAATTATTGCATCAAAATCTTTATCATCACTTATTTGAATATTATATAAATCATAATTAAAATTA
>WJIN01000147.1 GCA_014730295.1 Promethearchaeota archaeon
TCAGCATTAGAATTTACCGACAGAATTTAATTAACATAGAACTTCCGATTTCGATAGATTTAAGAAATCATGAAGAATGAGTTGAAAGTTGAGAATAAAAATTAAAAAAAGTTGAAGATTTTTAGATTATTTTAGAGGTCCTGAGTTTTTTTTTTTCTAACTATTTTGTTTTCTTTTTTTCCTTCTTTCTAATCTTTTTTTTACCACACAATATACTTCTCCCGAGAGAAGAGTCATGTAACAAGAGTTACAACTTACACATTTAGCCGGGGTTGTGTCTCCACTTTTCCAGCGATTAACTAGATCTGGTTCATGAATAAATGGTCTACTCATGGAAATAAAATCAGCATATCCATCAGCTATGATTTGATCCGCTGAAACAGGATCTTTGATCCCTCCCATTAAAATTAGTTTTGAATCTTTCATTAAGGGTTTTAATTCTAAAGCAGTGGGCAAGAAGTAATTCTGATCTTCTTTTTTCTTCACAACTTTACTTGGATAGGCATTTTTTGTACCTATCATTGTCTCATCAATGCCACCACTTGGTTCAATCGCATCGAATCCCACATCAACTAAGATTTTAGTAATTTCCTTTCCTTCAGATAAAGTTAACCCATTTGGTACAAAATCTTGAGTCTGTAGTTTAATGATTATTGGAAAGGATTTTCCAACTTCATCTCGGACTAAGTTATAAATATCTATGAGAATTCTCGTCCGCTTATTTATGTCTCCTCCAAATTCATCTGTTCTTTTATTTGTATACGGTGAGAGAAAGTTGCTTAATAAGTAACCATGTGCAGCATGTAATTGCACTGAATCGTAACCACTTTCATAAGCTCTTCGTGCTGTATCTGCAAATTTTTTAATAATTTGATGGATTTCCTCGACACTCATCTTTCGAGGAGTCAGCCCTGTAAATTTATCCGGGATAGGAGATGGCGCGATTGGAGGATATTTAGGATGGGATCCTTGTCGTCCAGTATGTGCAATCTGAGCCGCTATTTTAGCATCGTGATCATGTACTTTATTAACCAATTTGGCGTGTCCAGGAATAAAAGAATCATTGTAGAGTGCGGCTTGATTTGAACTTGCAGAACCACTAGGATCGACTACAATGAAACCAGTAATAATCAATCCTACACCTCCTTGGGCTAAACGGCTATAATAATCAATATGATTATCTCCGATCTCTCCATATTTTTCAGCTCTCCTCATAAAAGTAGCTGAACGTACTGTTCTATTTTTAATTTCCATAGAACCAATCTTTCCCGGTCTGAATAAATTTTCTAATTCCATTTTTTTTACTTACCTTAATCTTATTTTATGTTAATTATAAGCTGCTCGTTTTGGAAATCGAGGCCGAAGATTTACAATTTCTCTTAACAGTTTTTCCAATAACTCATTTCTTAAATCCTTATGAGAGTTCCATAGGTTTACAATTTCATCGGGATCATTCTTTAAATCAAATAAATCACCAATATTGTTATGTCCATCGTAAATTGTGATTCTATGTTGTTCTGTGACTAAAGTGCGAACACGCATAATCTTATCTTTAGCTATTTCTTCGTCATGCTCTATAAGCACTCGATCCCGTATTTTCGCATCAGGATTTTTTAAAATCGGAGTTGCATCATATCCTTGAAAGACCTCAGGATGATATTTTTTTCTTATCCCCAATAAGTTAAGGATAGTTTTTGGGAGGTCTACTGTACTAATGAGAGAATCTGAAATCGACGATTCTGTCATACCGGGGATTTTCCATAATAATGGCATATTTGTAATGCCTCTATAATGCGCAGGACCCTTCATGATAAGACCGTGATCTCCACAATAATCTCCATGATCGCTGGTGAATATTACCATTGTATTGTCTGCTAAGCCTAATTCTTCCAATTTTCTTAAGATAGACCCTACTCCATCATCGATCATTGTGATTGAACCAAAAGTTAGAGCCGTGAAAATCTTTGCTTGTTCCTCTGAAACTATTTGTGGTAATATGACTTTAAATCGAGCGTCTTTAATATGAGGACCAATAAATTCATGTTTTAATAAATTCTCAACATCATTGAAATTACCAGGTAATTCAACATCTTCTGGTTTATAAAGATCTTTATACTTTCCTGGTGGGCACACAGGTTGATGTGGATCGGGGTAAGAGCAGTGTAGGAAGAACGGTTTATCTCCATTATCTTCATTTACATGTCTCTCGAGATACTCAATGGTTTTATTAGTAATATAAGTTGTGGGATAAATTTCTTCACTCATCTCGGTCTCACAATAATATTCATTAATCCTAAGAGGATTTTTTAAAAGGAATTCATGTTGGTCCCATCCTTTTTCTGCTAGCCATTCCGCATAATGACCGGACATGACATCTCCATGACCAATTGCAGAATATACTTCATTAAAACCGTAATAGGGGCTAGGAAAATTCTTAGAGTTGAGATTTCCGTGTGACCATTCTATAATATTCTCCATTGAAACTACTTTTCTGGATTGCGGACGTCCAAAAAAGTTGAAATGCATTTTTCCAACATTAACAGTATGATATCCTCGTTTTCTTAGAATTTCTGAAATTACTGGAACTTCGGGATTTAAATTGATTCCATTGGATCGGGTTCCATGTACACTAGGATATGTTCCAGTAAAGAAGTTAGCTCTATTTGGCATACAAATAGGAGTATTACAAAAATATTTGTTAAATCTCACACCCTCATTAGCTATACCATCGATATTGGGTGTTTTTAAAACGGGATTTCCATAACAGCTTAAATGATCTCTTCTCTGCTGATCAGTAATAATAAATAGAAAATTCATTTTCTCTGACATAAAAAAACCACTGTTATTATAATTTAGGTTCTATTTTCTTGATATACTTTATCCATTAATTCTTTATAATATACAGGTATTTCTGAACGTTCTTCACGCTGGAGTTTTATTGCTTCTGTTGGACAAGTTACAGCACAAACACCGCATCCATAACATTTTTTTGTATCTACAATTGCTTTCTTATCTTCCAGATTTATCGCTTCAAAAATGCATCTTTTAGCACAGAGCCCACACCCTTTACATATCTCCTGATTAACAATTGCAATATTATTTGATTTATTCGTATTAAATATATTTTTATCTTCAAAACGAGTCATTCCTCGCATAAGACTGCAGCAACATTCACAACAAGCACAGATTATCTGATGAAGTGACTGTTGAACATTCTCTGTAGTAAAAACCAATCCTAATTTAGCCATTTTATCGACATGCTCATGTGCTTCCTCCTTTGTTAATTCTCTCCCTTCGCCTCGCTCTAAGAAATAATTACCGAATGGACCTAATTGTAAACAAGATTCTTCAATTGGGAACTTACCTTTACATTCTCTAATTCCAAGTAATTCTGTCCGACCCCTACATGGACAATCGGTAGTGACAATTGGATAAACACAATTATCTATAACCCGATGCATTTCTTCGGCGTTAGTTATTTCTGAATGATAATCTAACGCTTTCTCTACAGGAATTATTCTTGTAAGGGGCGTTCCAGCATCAGAAGACTCATATCGTTTATAATACTTCTCTTTAATAAAGAATTGCAGATATAATTCTGCACCTTTTTTCCCCAGGCGTTCTAACATTTTTTTAGACTTAAAACCAATATTAAGAAAATGTGCCATGGTTAAATAGTGTGAATATCCCCCAATATCTTGAATAAGGGCTTTTTCAGTCAATTCACGCATTATTTTTTTTGTTTCACGTCTGTCTTTACCAAGACGTTTGGAGATCTCTCCCAGTTTTAGAGGTTTAATTTCTAAATGCTGAACAATTTCAGCTTCCTCGGCAGTAAAAAATAATTTAACATAGTTGCGAAACGCTTCTGAAACGTTACCATCTTTATCAAGAGGAACATCATTAGGATATTCTCTCATTTTAGAGATAATAATAGAATAAGGATCTTCTTCATTCATAGTTTAGTCAACACTTCCAGAATTTACAATTAAATTATAAGCTTCCTTTTTATCTTGCATAGTAGGACCACAGACTAACTGACAAAAACCACAACTCGGCCTAAAATCCTCGGCAGGTTTATTATTGCGTCCTAAATAGGTATTTTCTACCAATCTATAAACGTTTTCTGCTTCCTTACCGCCTTTCTCAATAGCTTTTCCGAACATATTTTGAACATACTCATCCACAGAATTATCCAAGGGAAGTCTATCAATATCCAGCTTGAAGGGAGACCAAGTCGACCATTCCTTAAATTTATTTTGTCCTGTCATACCAGAGCATACGGCAACGCAGTAAGCATAGCTATTTCTTTTTGCGATTTTTTCCTGAATATCGCCAATCTTAATAGTCTCAGTCTCATCCCTCTGAAAAAAGCCTCCTTGACAGGATTTTTCACATATTTTACATCCGAAGCATGGGTTTTTCTCTAAAGGCTTATCAGTTTTTAAGTTAGCATCAGTGAGTATTGATCCGAATAAAACTCGAGCACCATATTTTACAGTAATGATATTTCCACTCAAGCCTACTCTCCCTAATCCCGCTGCTACAGCCGCACACCTATGAGAGAAATTAGGAATCAAACCAATTGGAGTCTTCTTCAATCCCCCCAAAATGATCTTTTTTAGAGTTTTAAGGGTTTTTTGCTCTTTTTGATTGAGTTCTAAAGTGGGATCCAAATCTTTATTAATTAAATCAATTAAATTTCTCAGCGCAGGAAGGATAGCCTTGCTTGTGGTATTTATATTACGATAATTAAAATTGATATTACAGCGATATGCTTTATATCCGTTATTTTCCAATAATTCTTTGATTTTATCTCCAATTCTCAAAAGATTCTTAGTCACATGCCCTTCTTCATGACATAACGGCAGATAGGCCTTTTTTGAGAGATACTGCTTTACTATTTCATCATCCATTTTAAGAGCTATACTAATAATTGATTTAGAGCCTGGGAGGAGATAATTTGCATCTGAGAATTCTTTATCACTTATTGAATCTGCAGAACAAATACCAACTAAATTTGCTCCTTCAGCAACAGCAAGCTCTTTAATTTTATCCTCTAGTGTCATTTTAATCAAAATTTTCAATTATTTTATAATAGAAGTTATAAATTTTTTAGCGTTATTAAGATCCTCATTATTAGGGCGACCTTTTAGATCTTTTTGGGATTTTTCAGCTTTTTTTCTTTCTTCTGGTGGTAAACTCGCAAGTCTTTGCTCAATTATTTCTTTAGGAAGTCCAATATTATCCCCTCTACAATCCCATTCACCAATCACCTCAGCTCCAGCATTACTAATTATTTTTTTTACTCTTTTAAAACTATGTTGATAATGTTCAAGACTTGCATGAGTGTTAAATAGGATAAATTTGGAGGGTATTTGGTCAGCTCTCTTCATTAAATCCAATATAGATCTATTTATTTTACCCGCATATATTCCCGAACCTAAAATAACAATATCATAGTTATTTAAATTCTGAGGATTCATCTCCTTCGCTTTGAAAAGATCAATTTCTTGATCAGATAAAGCGTCTTTCATTGCATTTGCAACTTTTTCTGTATTTCCGGTATTAGAAAAGTACGTTATTAAAATTTTCATATTTTAATTTCTCTAGTTTTTTTTATAATTTAAGTGAATACTTCAAATTTTGGTTTAATTAAATTGTTTTTTCCATTCTTTAAAATATGTTTCATCGTCCCACTTATCACGATTACCGATAATTTCCACTGCATCATCTCCAGCGGGATACCTCATCTTATTAGTACCATCAGTAGCAGCTCTATAGATGACCTCTGCTATTTGTTTAGGCTCAGATCTATAATCTACCCCTGCTTTCCTCAATTCCATCATTTTTTGAAGAATAGGAATATATTCTTTCATCTTAGGATTCATGAACATATCTAATGATCTACCAGTAAAATCAGTAGCAACTACACCGGGTTCAATAATTTTCACTTTAACTCCGATGGTTTCCATCTCATAATGTAGAGCTTCTGATAGTCCTTCCACGGCGAACTTAGTACCATGATATAAGGTTCCCAATGGCATAGTAATTTTCCCTCCAATAGAGGAAATATTAATTATCATACCATCTTTATTTTTTCTAAAGTGTGGTAAAACTTCCCTTGTTACAAACAGCAATCCAAGTACATTGGTATTGAATTGACGGGTAATATTCTCATCACTGGCAGCTTCTAAAATACCATAAGCCCCATATCCGGCGTTGTTAAGTAAAACATCAATCTTACCAAATCTTTCGATACTCTTGCTCACAGCATCTTTAATAGAATCTTTGTCAAGTACATCTAACCTCGTTACTAAAACATTTTCTAACTCAGTTAGTTCTTTTTCTTTATCAGGGGAGCGCATTGTAGCAACTACATTCCATCCTTTTTCTTGAAAGTATTTGGCAGTAGCTTTTCCAATACCGCTACTCGCCCCGGTTATTAATATGGTTTTATTCATTTTTTATTTTTTCCTTTTTGTGTTTTATTTTTTAATTAATTTAAACCAATAAGGTATTGACAGAAATGGAACGTAAATTAAGGATACTTCAATTAAAAAATCATATGCTAGGGCTCCAAACTCGATTAAAGGAGGTGCCCTCCTTAAATTAGAATAGGAACCATCAGCGTTTATTGTTCCAACTTCGATCCATCTCTGTCCAGTGAGCCATTCTGTAAATGTCCACCATGCAATAAATCCCGTCATAATTATATACATCATTAAACCTCGTTTACGGGATTCTGGATCCGTAGTTATTAACCAAAGAATAGCGATGGCAGACATTATTGCAATAAAGATATTAGCAGTTAATGGAAACATTTCTCTTCTGGAGGGAATTGATAAATCTCCTGCATTAATATTATTAAAATTTATACCCATTAATAGTGTTCGTGATACCCATGCTACAAAAATAACTAAGACGATTATTCCTTCTTTTCTTTTATCCTTATTCAATAATCTATCTCCTACAAATACACCTAAAACTGCTACAAACGCTCCTTCAGACATACCTTGCAATGGTATTGTTAACCATAAGGTATTAGTCACGTCAATTCCAAAGAAGCTTTTTTCTTGTAATGCTCTTGTACCTCCGAGCTGGAGAGCTAATTCAGCTGCTGACCATATAATAGTTCCGACTAGGAAAACCCAGATATAATCTTTTCTTTGATCATTAGTTTTATAATCATACAAGCATAGAATTAATGCTATAATTGCCATAATAAATTTGCTTCCAAAATCTTCACCAAAACTGCCTCCTCTAATCATAAATATACTTTCCAATAACATTTAACAACCATCTCTTTTTTTATTTAATTTTAATATTAATTAAGATGCAGCTTGCCTTGCAGGTAGTTTAGTCTGAGCTTTTAAATTTTCTTCTAATATTTTTAAGACAAGGTTCTCTCTTAAATCTCTATCTTTATCCCATAAATTATTCAATTCGTCGGGGTCATTTATTCGGTCATATATATCTCCAACGCCTTCTAAACCTTCGTAAACAGTAAGTTTGTGAGTTTCAGTAATCAAGTGTCTTACTCTTATCTTTAAAGGTCCTACCTCTTCATCCTCTTCTATATAACAACAATCACGTACTTTTATCTCAGGATCATTTAGAACAGGAGTAATATCGACACCTTGAATAAAAGGTGAATGAAGACGCTTACGAACCTTTGTCAAATTTAAGATTGTTTTAGCAAAATCTATTGAACTAACCAGAGAATTTGACACACTTCCTGAAGTAGTAACTCCAGGAACTTTCATAATTAAAGGAACTTTTAATACTCCCTCAAAGGGGGAGGGTCCTTTATAAATCATACCATGATCTCCCATTAAATCCCCATGATCACTGGTATATATTACAATTGTGTTTTCAGCATATCCTGATTTTTCTAAACTCGATAGAATCTGTCCAATTGCTTGGTCAAATAGAGTAACTGCTCCATATGTTAAGCGAGTGAATTCTTTAACCTCTTGCTCATCGGATTGTCGAAGCATTGCCCCACGAAAAACTGGATTTTTTACGAGAGGCCCTAAAAATTTATGGTCCTCGATATTTTTATCTACAAAAGTAGGGGGTAGTTCAATGTCATCAGTCTTATACATATCATGATATTCACCCGGAGGACATACCGGATGATGAGGATCAGGAATGGAACAACAAAGAAAAAAGGGTTTATCCCCATATTCTCCTTTAGAATGTCTCTCTAAAAAGTTAATTGTTCGTTCTTGACAATATGTAGTAGGATACTGCTCGACGGGCATCTCGCTTTTAAAATAGACGTGATGGAAATAATCTAATGTGAGCCTATTGCGCATCCATTCAGTTGCTCCAGGTCGCTTCTCTTCTAGCCAATTTAAGTAATGGCCCCCACAAATATCTCCATGTCCTAAGCAGATCTCACAATCTTCAAATCCGTAATATGGTTGGGGAAAAGTATCAAGAGCTTCTTGGGCGGTATCTGGATGCATCCATTTTGCAATCATTTCTGCAGATTCATCCTTTCGTTTATAAGGCGGGATAAAGAATTGTAGGTGCATTTTTCCAACATTATGAGTTATGTATCCGTTCTTTCGCATTGCTTCAACAAAAGTTTCAACCGTATTTGGTAAATTGATTCCATTACTTCTAACTCCATGAACATTGGGATATACCCCCGTAAAAATCGAGGCTCTGTTTGGCATACACATCGGATTAGCGCAATACGCATTAGTAAATCTAACTCCTTCTTGTGCTAATCTGTCTAAATTAGGGGTTTTAACTACTGGATTACCAGCACAACCCATATGATCAGCTCTGTGTTGATCTGTCATTATAAATAATACATTCATATTTTTTTTTGCCATATTTTACACCTTTAGTATTAAAAAATTATTTTTTCTTCTATGGTTTATTTTTGGTTATTTTCTTCTCATTTTTTTTAATAATTATTAAAATTGTATTTTCTCTTTCAATATAAATATTATTTCAATCCCTTAGTTCTTATTTTAGGTCGGGGTGCTGCACGATGATATTTCACTTTAGGATATCCTAATACAAACACCGCGTGAACGGTTCCAGGTATCTTCGCAATATTCTTCCGTATATCCTTCTTTGCGCCCAACACGCTCTGAGCAAATCCTACCCAACATGTACCCAATCCAAGAGTTTGAGCGCTAAACATTCCATAGGTAATGGCAATTGTGGAATTCATCTGATCAAACCCCTGTGAACTGTTTGAATAGAATATCATGACATGGGGTGCATCGTAAAAAATAGGATCATAACCTCTTTTGCTCTTGCTCTTTAACCTTCCAACATAAGCAGCTGGCGCCTTTGAACTACTAAGTAAAGCATTTAAAATAGCCTCTGATAATGTTTTTATTCGATCATTATCTGAGATTATCATGCATTTTAATCCACGGATATTACCTCCTGTAGGAGCATACCTCATTGAATTAAATACTTTCTCTATAAGTTCATTTGGAACTTTCTCTTTCTTGTATTGCCTGATTGAACGTTTGGCACGGATAAACTTCTGAAACGTATCATATGAGATTATTGAGCTTGGGTCTTCAATACCTTCAAACGTAAATGGATCGTCTCTCATTCCTTTATATAAGATTGCATCTTCAGGACAAATGGAAATACAATGTCCACAGCCAATACATCCCATTGGATTGAATTGGACTTGCTTGTTTTCATCTAATATAAAGTTCGAGGCCACGCAATCCAGTACACATTGCTGGCAGTTTGAACATTTTTCTTTATCTATTCCTTTTATTGGCATAATTTTTGTTTTTTTTATTATTTTTTATTTTTTATTTACTGGTAACCCATCTTGACATGGGACACCTACTTGACATAACCCACATGAATAAATTGGTATGTTATAATTATCTTTAATATATGGAATGGTACTCATTACCATTTCAGAACATCTCTGTTTATCATGTCCAGTATCGAATGCTATAGCTCCGACAGGACATCTTTTTATGCAAGTACCACATTTTGAACATAGAGCATATGGATCAGAAGGGCGTTTATCAGCATCGGATGGAAGTTCAAGGGCAACAATAAGGCTACCACAGCGCATGGCAACACCCTTCTCGTTCATAAATCCATCCGAAAGTCCAAAGGATCCAAGCCCAGCAGCAAAACACATGTGTCTATGGCTCCATTTTGAAGCCCAGACACCTTTTTCATGTTTCTTAAGGATTTTCCACATGAATGAATGCATCATGGGAGCTAACGCAAAGATTCCTTCTTTTTCTAATTCATCAATTATATGCTGTTGTATAGCTACATTGCATTTCTCTCCATAGAGTCTGGTATGGGCCCATCGTACTGAAGGCCATTCTTTTGAATATTCAAGGTTTTCTTTCCTAGTGTCTTGATTAAATGGCAAAATGTAAGCGATAACAGAGAGGTTTCCTTGAGGAACATCCAATTTCTTCTTTTTACAATAAATCTCTACTGCTTCCCTTGGAGTCATGTGGAAACTTCCTATAATTTCAGATTTATATTCTTCAAATATTTGATCATCCCCAGAAACAATACCCAATAATATATCTTGTCTGTAAAACGGGCTCCCGTCTACACCAACCATTTTATTAGCAGCATTTTCTGCTAAAAAGGTCTGAATTTTTTCTATGAACCATTCTTTGTTAATCGTCATCGTTTCAACTGGGTAGGGTTTCTCTCTCTAACCTTTTCATGGTGATCGCTTCTTCAGGACAGGTTACGGCACATAAACCACATCCCACACATTTACCAGAATTAATCTGGGCAATATCCTCGATTGTAATTGCATTAAACTTACATCTATCAACGCAAGTGCCACAAGCGATACATAACTCCTCATCAATACTAGAAATAAAATTTGCTTTTGCAATACATCTAGGATTGTCCAATCTTGTTAATCCAGCTATATTTCCGCAACAACACTCACAACATTGACAAAGAATATTGCCAAAGGTAGTGTAATTATCCGTCATATGGACAAGTCCGAGCTCATTAGCTTCCTTAGTAATCTTTATTACTTCCTCTTTTGAAACAACCTTTGTAGCAGGATCTGCCATCTCAATCAGTTGTTTGGCGGCCAATCCTAAAATGATGCAATTGTTAATCGGATATTTATCCTTACATTTTCTTATTCCTTCAACTTCTTTTCGCGATCTACAAGGACAAGGGATTAAAGCAAAATCTTCATGACCCTTAATAATTTCATAAACAGCTTCTATGGGAATAATCTCATGAGTTGGTTCTACCATTTCTGAAACTGTCAATACTCTCGATCGTGGTTTACCACTACGACTTGTTTCCCATTCATTATAATAACCTTCATCAAAGTAAGTCCTACTTAGTTCAGCAAACTTCACGACATCTTCTCGATCCAAATTCTCTTGTAGTATAAATGGCATATCATGAATTTGTAAAGGAGATGGACGAGCATAGAGATGTCCTAATTTTGCAACGAAGCCCCTCTTTGCAGGTTCTTCCAATATAGAGGTTAATTTATCTTTATCTATATTTAATTTTTTTGCTAACTTTCTTATGCCTAATAAATTCGGCATAATAGGAAGTTCTAGCATTATATTGACGAGCTCTGGATTATACATCATGCTTAAATATTCGAGGTACGCCTCTTTTGGCTCCCCTTTTTCATCCGCAGGATAAGATTGCATAGAGCGTTCATACCCTTTAGCTAATCTTATTAAATCTGCTCTAGGTTCTTCATTTACTATCATCTTCTTCACTCTATATATTTTATTTATTTATTTTTTTATTTTATTCTTCACAATCTAAACAATACCTTTGCTTCTGAAAAATTCTTCAATTTCTTGTTCAAGAGAAGTTTTCACTCCTTTTTCTTTACTTATAGTAATTTTTATACACCTGTCTTTCTTAAAATTTTTTTATTTCTTAGGATGTCCTAAGGGACAACTTTTTAGACAATTTGAACAAATAGTATTATTTACTTGACTTTCTATGCATTTTGAACGATCTATACGAGTTATTATTCCAGAACCTTCTACCTTTTCGATAGGTTCCTCCAAAATAGCTCCCCCCTTACAATTTTTAAGGCACGCTCCACATTTAGTACAAAGAGACTCCATTTTCATAAGTCGTTCTTGTGAAACCTCGGAAATATCTGCATCCGTGGTAATTATGCCCCATCTTTGCCTTGGGCCGAACTCAGGAGTGACAACTAAGCCATTCCTTCCCACAGCACCAAGACCAGCAGCAACTGCATGATATGGATATAGCATTTTTCCACCAAATGGATGATGTGCCTCACTTTTATATCCTCGTTTTTTTAAATAATTGGTTAATTCAAGAACTTTATCGCCTAATTCTTTATATACCCTAAAGGCTTCTGAACCACATTCAAAACTTGGAGCGGTTTTAATTTTTTCCCATTTCATTTCTTGACCAAGTACTATGGCGTTCTTACCAAAGATTTTATAACCTTTAAAAATATAATCCTCATTAACTGGAGTATATCCGATTAAATCAACCCCTAATCCTCTTGCTTCTTTTTCAAAATCTCTCCAAAATTCGGGAGATGTCTCTGTTTTATTATTATTTTCATTTCCTTGAAATGTTCTTGTAGCAGTCTGAAGTCCTGCAAAAGTACCTCGTAAATACCCTCTGAACTCTTTTTCTAATTCAGGATCTATATCATCCAATTTTATTTTAAAAAGTTCTTTTGGTACAACAAATACTAATCCATCATTCTTTCCTACATAAGTAGGTTCTATTTCTGACATGTTTTGTTCTATTACCTTTTTATAAATTTTAAAAAAAAAATTAGAATGTGATTTAATCTTCCATCATTTCTTCGATAAATTCTCTGGCTAAATCAGCAATTTCAGCGAATGCCATCGCATCTTGAAGACTGCCATCGATCTGAAGGTCACCGCCCATATAAGCGGAAGTAGCATCTATTTCTTGAGATAGAATACCTGTCATTGTTTCTTGAGTTGCAGACATCGTTACGGTTACATCAGGACCTTCGCCCTCCCCATAATTAATTTCTCCACCTCGAGCTGAGATCCAAAACGCATTATCTGAATCTGTAATTTTAAATTGCATACATAGATTAGATTCTTCCACTTCTTCCTTCAAGTCTTCGTCCTCTTTAGAAGCTTGTTTAAATGCTTCGAAAAGCGTTTGAATTGCTTCTCTCTTGTCGGCAGCATCAGGTGATGCTCTTAATTTCTTAAGTTTTTCTATTAAAGCTTGATCAACCATTTTTTTCACCATTTTACTTATTGTTTTTTTATTTTTTGAATTTTGTTTAATTTTTCTCAATTAGATGTATTATATTCTACCATTATATTATCTTTTTATTCTCTTTTTATAATCTCTATAGTAAAGACGTTGCCGTTTTGAAGGCATCTTCGCAAATTCTTCTTTTGCTTGTTCTGGAGGGAGTATATATATTTCACCGTTTTCTTTCTGAAGAACACATCCAGAATTAGTGAGTAATCGATATCTTTCTGCTGTTTCTTTAGGATTTCCACCACAAATATATTGGCAATTCCCGCATGTGAATTGTACTGCAAAACTTTCATCAACCTTAGCATCAATAAATCCTTCCCCTCCATCAGCAATCTTTGGTCTCTTTTTTTGAACTCCAATAACGAGAGGAAATACACGGTTTAACTCAACATCATCCTCGGGATATTCATATCTTCCCGGTGACCAGGTGGACCATTTACCAGTCTTATCTAGTCCTGTAAACCCGCCACAACCTATCATACATCTCTTAAGATCAATGCGCTTTCCATAAGTAAATGTTCTACCACCTAAAGTAATAGAACTTTCCTCATCCTTGGAAAACATTCTAAAAGGGCACACATCAACACACAACTTACATTTAATACAAAATTCTTCCTCAGAAGAAATAGGTTCTGTAGGTTTAAGGTTAGCAGAGGTAACAACTAATCCCAAGATAATCGCAGTACCATAATCTTTCATACCCACATTTCCAGACCAACCAAATGAAGCAACTCCAGAGCGAACTGCCACATAACGTAGAGAAACCTCTGGATGCATCATAATCCGCCAATTTTGATCATCTTCTCTATATTTAAGATTTGCAATTACCCTAACAGCTTCGTATCCTTTCGTTTTTAACCAATCTGCACATTCTTCGGCAATAGAATTTGCTTTTCTATTCACATCAAGATTATCTTCTTCATGATTTAATCGACCATTGGGCAAATCTTTTCTTAGGTAGGCTCGTATTTTCTCCTTATCAAGCGGTAATGCAAAACAAATCGCAGATTCTGCCTCGGGAAGCACATATGTAATATCTGAACTCGGTGGACCGCCCGCCATTGTTTCGCGAGTAGCAAAGCCAATTCTTAGTGCACCTCTGTTTTTAAGAAACGCTTCAATCTCTTGTTCGAGATTGTTTTTCTTTGCTTTTTCTTTACTTAAAGTAAATTCAACACACCTTCTTTTGCATTTTTAATGATTAAGCTCTCTCTATACAATATTTTTTTCTATGTTTGTCCGGGAGTGATTTAAAATATTGCTCAGCCTCTTCGGGAGGAAGAAAAACAATTGAACCATCTGGATTTTGAATAACACATCCAGAATTTTTTAAAATTTTATAATTTTCTGCCGTATCTTTTGGATTTCCCCAGCAAATATTTTGGCATAGACCACAAGTAAGGCGTACGTCTATTCCTGGTGCAGCTTCATTCACATATCCGTCCTTATACTTATTTTTCACATCAGTTCGCTTTGGCCATCTTGGATATCTTCTCAATGCTTTACCCATCATAGTATAGATTTCTTGATTAGTCTCTGGAATGGGAAATCGTCCCGGCGAATATGTTGAGAATTTACCACTATGATGCAACCCTGTAAATCCTCCACAAACATATTGACAGCGAACATAACCGTTTCGTTTTGCATGTGTATATTCAATTCCGCCCAGAGTGAATTTAACCTCTTCATCTTTAGAAAACATCTGAGCAGAACATACTTGCGTACAGATTTTACATTTAGTACAAAAAGAATCTTCCAACGGAATTGGAGGGGTAGGTTCAAGTTCGGCAGTGGTGACTACTGTACCAAGCAGAATGGTTGTTCCAATGTCTTTCATCCCGACATTCCCAGACCAGCCGAATGACCCTACTCCAGAAGCCACTGTCACATATCTATGGGAGAGTATTGGCGGCATATTCGCCCTCCAGCCTTTAATTTCCTTCTTATAATTATTATTAGAAATGATATGCTTGGATTTATAGCCTTTTTCCTCTAACCAAGAAGCCAATTCACGTGAGATTTTAACAGAATTATAATTTAAGTCAAATCTATTGGTTTCATGTTTATGAAAAGCATCTTCTTTTTTAGCCAAATATTCTCGAATTATTTCCCTATCAAATAATAGTGCATAGCTTATCGCAGATTGAGCTTCAGGTATGACATAGGTTATGTCTGCATTTGGAGGTCCTGCTAAGGTTTCCTTGTTAGCAAAACCAACTTTAATTGCTCCCCTTTCCTTGAGAAATATCTCAATTTCTTCATTTAATGTAATTTTAAACACATCTTTTTTTATGCTTGTATTTTGATTCTTACAGTCTACTTTTTTAGTAGACTCATTATCATTAATTTTAAATATTTATGGAGAGTATATTGTTATATATTAAGATCACAAAATAATATAAATATATTGTAGACCAAAGTATACTCAGTGATAACAATACTAATTAAAGATCAAATCAAAGACCTTTTAGATAATTCTCCCGATATTTCATTAAAGAAAGCTCAAAAGCTCCTCCCAGAACTTACTAAGTCATATTTTTATAAAGTTAAAAAAGAATGGAGAAGAAAAAATAAAGAGGACAACGAAAAGAGAAATTTTTCAAGGGAAATTCTAAATCACTTGTTAATTAATCCTTCTGGTGCAACGATAACTGATATTGCCAAGGACATAAATATCTCTAGAATTACAGTTAGCAAATATATTAGTGTTCTTGAAGCAAAGGAAAAGGTTACAACAAAACAAGTTGGAGCTTACACACTTTATTATAGTGCAGATCGAAGCCTTATACCTAAGAAAATAATGCTTGCTTATTATTCTGGGCTGTTGGCGAGTTTAAAGCGAGAAATTGCCGATAAGGAAAAATATAAAGAATTTGGAAAGACTATTGCAGATTATATTCAATTTGCATATACGTTTACATTCCCGGAGAATAAAAATTTAAGAAAAGGTCCTGATTACTCCTATTTCTTCAAAAATATTAGGAAAATATTAAGTTATATTGATTTTGTTTACGAAAACAGACCAAAAATTAAAGTAGAAGCTTTAAAAAACACAGCTCACTTTCTAATCAGTAATATTGATCTTTTTAAAAAATCAAAAGAGCTCGATTATCATTATTATATCGCCTCAGGCGTTATAGAAAAGCTTGGATCCAATTTTTTAGAAAAGGATATTATTTGTAATGTTGAGGATATTGATTTAGATGCTAAAATTGTTAAATTAAAAATAGTAATTAAAGAATAGGGTAAAAAATTATGCCAAAAAAAATGAATGTGTTGTTTATTATAAGTGATCAGCACAGAGCTGATCATCTGGGTTGCACAGGCAATCCTGACGTGAAGACTCCAAATCTTGACCGATTTGCGAGTGAAGGGGTACAATTTAACAATGCTTTTTGCGCTAATCCCATGTGTATGCCGAACCGAGCCACTATCTTCACGGGTCTTTATCCAAATTCCCACGGAGTTCGTTCTAACGGTATTAATCTACCTTCAGAACGCCGAACCATAGCCGACACGCTAAGAGACAATAATTATATTACGGCAAGCGTAGGAAAAATCCATTTGCAATTTATGGCGCCCCCTTTCAGAAAAAAAACAAAATCTCTTGAAGCAATTCATGACTGGATGTATGAGGATACGAGAAAGGAGATTAAGGATGAGTTAGCAACAGGATATTATGGTTTAGAACATGTTGAGATGGTATGTGGACATGGCGATTTATGTACGGGACATTATTCTGATTGGTTGGAGGAGCGTGCCCCCGAATGGGTTGAGTATATAAAAGGCGGGTTTAATAAATTTTTTGATATTCCTTTTTACGATACTGATGTACCCGAGGAACTTTATAGCACTACTTATGTAGAGGAGAGAACTATAAATTTCCTGGAAAACTATGTAAAAGGGCATTATGGTGACAAACCCTTTTTTATGCACTGTTCCTTTCCCGATCCTCACCATCCCGTGACGCCCCCCGGAAATTATAAGGATATGTATGACCCTAACAATATAACTCTACCCGAGAGTTTTTATCACAGAGATGAACTTAAGGAACATCCCTATATTGGTCCCTCTTGGGAGAATCCTCTCTTTAAAGGAGCATTACTACGATATTCCACAGAGGAAGAAGTCAGGAAGTTTGTTGCGGGCACGTATGGTATGATCTCAATGATGGATCACAGCATTGGAAACATATTAGCATCCTTAGAGAAACTTGGATTAGCAGATAATACGATTGTTATATATACTTCGGATCATGGAGATTTTGGGGGTGACCATGGAATGATTTTGAAAGGACCATCTCCTTTTAACGGAATTCTGCAAGTTCCTATGATGTGGAGGGTACCAGGAATAACTAAACCCGCAGTGAGCGATTCGCTAATGAGTTCCATAGATATTCCGTTCACAATATTAAAACTATTGGGAATAAGAGAAAGACATTATCCTCCAGAGATGCAAGGATTTGATATAACACCTGTCCTTAAAGATCCCCAAGCAGAAGTTAGAGATTGTTGTTTGGTGGAGCATGATGAGGATATAAAGATTCATAGCGTAAGATTACGGCATTTAATAACCAAAGATCATCGGATTACTCTTTATCGTGATTTAGAGGGTTATGGCGATATTTACGATAGAAAAAACGATCCTGATGAGTTAAATAATTTATGGGATAAGGATAAAGACCTAAGAAACAAATTGATCTATAAATTATGTATAGAAAATATGAAAGCTCAAAGCCATTTACCACAGAGAGTCTCCCCTACTTAACATCATACGAGGATCTAGAATGAATCAAGAGGATTATAGAAATATAGGAGAGCAATTAATCAATAAATTAAAATTAACCACGTATCCTATTGCAGTTAAATTAAGTAGAGCTGGAGAAGAGATTTCATCAAACGCATTACGACCTAAAGATATGTTTGGTTATGAGGTGCCAGCTTGCTTAGCATATACTTGGTGCCGTCGCGCAGGAATGCATTTTTACTTAAAGGGCGAAGATATAGCTTGCAAGCCCGTATCCATCTGTTATTTTGGTTTGGAGCAAACTTCAGATCCCGATGATGTTTATAAAGCATGGGAACGGAAAGCAGCATACAAAAAGAATTTAGAGATGGAAAAAAAATCACGGGCAAATGAGGAAACTCTCGAGTTTGGTGAGATTGAAGGCCTCGTTCTCTCGCCCTTGAACTCAACAATTATTATCCCCGATGTCATATTAATATTTTGCTCACCTCTCATCCTTGCGCATTTAATATTAGCAGCTACCTATGAGGGAGACTCGTTAATTAGTCATTTTAATGGAATGGAATCTTCTTGTAAAGAGGGAATCATTCGAACTTATAAAACAAATCAATGTCAAGTGGTTGTTCCGGGTATGGGAGATCGGGTCATGGCGGGTGTTCAAGACCATGAAATGTTATTTGCAATCCCCCAATCTAAGCTTGAAATGGTACTGAATAACCTATTTCTGGCGGGAAAAAAGATTAATCCCTCACCATTTGGAATACCACATTTAAATGCGACTCTTGGTCCGGTTAAAA
>WJIN01000148.1 GCA_014730295.1 Promethearchaeota archaeon
CCTCAAAAAAATAATCAAGATCGAAACATATCTGTTTTCTAACTATATCTTTATTTTCTAATTTTGATAACTGTCTAATTTTAACACAAGCTGGACAGAATGTCTCATAATTATTATATTGATAATCAGTAATTTTTTGTCAACAATTTTGACAAAACGGCATAGATTTGGAATTGAAGTATTATTTTATTGATTAGATAATTGATGATATTCAATATAAATATTTAAAAGCTTCCTATATTCATAATCCTATTAAACAGAAATCAATTAAACTGATAATTCACTAATTTACTTAGAATGTTTGTAAACTTTGTTACAAAATTAGATCTCATTTGATTGAACTCTATTTTAAGCATTAGTTATATTAATTTTGTTAAGTTAATGAAATTTAAATATTTGAAAAGATGTTTTAGTAACAAAATTCAAAAACCTGAGGACTTCATTTTTAAAAGAAGGACAAAATCTAAAAGAGGCATCTAATCAATGTTATTACCTGGAGACTATGTAAGAATTAAAAAACCCGGTATAAATGAGGGACGAATGGGATTATGTATAGGATTTGATAATATACTGGATGAATATAAGATCCAGGTACTTTTTACAGAGAAAGAAATTTATTGTGAAAAATCTGAGGTTCAAAAAATTACTGAAAAACAGTTTAATGAATTAATTCCTAAATTGCAATTAGATGGATGTGATTATTTTCTTTTTGACTATGATCTAAAATCTACTTCTGAGGTTCTTAGGAACAATGTCTATTTAAAAGGATTATATGCATTAGGGTATTATTTTCCAACTAATAGATATCCTGAAAAAAATAAGGAAGATCCCTTTTCTCAAACCATTATTAAATTTAAAAATCATCAATACAGTGCTTTAAGTACAGGAGAAAAATTAGCAGCAGATATTTTTACCTTTTTTCTTAATTCCAAGACACTAAAATCAATTATATCTGATGTTGAGTATTGTTTTTTAATGCCTACTACAAAAAATAAGAATCATGTTTCATATTGGACCAGACCCTTAATTAATAAACTCAGATTAAAAGATATTTCAGATTACGTGTATATTGTTAAGAAATTAGATTACTATAAATATAAGAAAGCGTATGAGCGTAAGAGAATGGTTAAGGATGCAATTCTTTTTAAACCACCATCTAATGAAAGAATTCAGCTTCAAGGTAAAAAGGCTCTAATTTTTGATGATATCTGTACTACAGGAAATCAAATAAATGAATTAACTAACACATTGAATAAACATGGAATAAATGAGGTATATGCGTTTGTATTGGGTAAATCAAAAAAATGATATTTGATTATATACTTTAAATTCAAATAACTAATGACTTAAAAGGAAAAAGTATGGATTCGAGTATTTCAGATTTGTATCTTTTACTCTTTAAGAGCATCAAAGGAATTGGTCCTAAAACCCTTCAATTAATTTATAATAATTTTGGGAGTTTTCAGAAAGCTTTTAATTCTTCTATCGACAGTTTCCAAGAGATTATCAAAGGGAATTCTATTCTTAAAGAAATAGAAAAAATTCAAAGAAATAAAGAACTTTCAATTGAAAAAGTAAAGCAAATCGATAAAAGGCTGAAGGAAAGTAAAATTTTTTTTATTTCCTATTTTAACGAGAAGTTTCCCTCACAGCTGGAAAATATTGAAGATCCCCCAATTGGATTATACTTGAAAGGAAAAGTTATCCTCAGTGATTTAGAAAAATCAGTTTCGATCGTAGGTTCCAGAAACTGCTCTTTTTATGCTCATATAAAAACCAGAGAAATCGCAAAAGATTTAGCAAAAGCTGGATTCGTGATAATTAGTGGTTTAGCTCGCGGAGTTGACTTGGAAGCACATATTGGTGCACTTGAAGGAGGGGGGAAAACCATTGCCATACCAGGATCGGGTCTTAATGAATTATATCCAAGGGAACATCAAGAAATAGTTAAGGATATCATTAAGAAAGGAGCACTTATTTCTGAGTTTGGATTAGATCAGAAAGTTAGGAAATACATGCTAGTAAAAAGGAATCGCATCATCAGTGGGTTGTCAAAAGCTTCTTTAATAATTGAGGGAGGACTTGATAGTGGAACAACTCATGAAATTAAATTTGCACAGAAACAAGAGAAAAAAATTTTCGCTCTAAAGCCTGAAAATCAATTGAGAGAGAGTTCGCTTTTACCGGGAAAATTAATTGCTGATAAAGTCGCCAAAGAGATTAAAAATGCATCTGAAATCATTGAATCTATTGAATTTTAATCAATTATCAATTAGACTTATCAAAATGAAATTTAAAAACTTCGAGACCATTGATTTATTAATCTTCTGAATCTGTTTTTCGCTTAAATCCAAGATCAGAGAATGTAGTTTTTTTTCGGTTTTCCTTTTTTTCTATTATTCTTTTTGTTTCTTCATCATAATTTGTATTTGATATTGTTTCTCTGTTGTTTTTTAAGGGAGTTTTAACTTTCTGCTTAGATTCTATTTTCTTTCCCCTCAATTCTCGTTCTTCTCTCCTTTTCTTCTTTATTTCATTAATGTAGTCATTATAGTCTGAGATTTTTCTAAAGATAAAACTCCTAATATCTGAAAATTCCTCTGGATAAGATTCCAGCACTTTTTCAATAAGTTTTTGATATTTATCAATAAATTTAGGATTTTGCTCAAAAATTTCCTTCCAAAAATCAAATATAATTGGGATGAACCTACTATCACCGAAGATATTAGGTGTTTCTCTTAATATTTCTACTATAATTTCTTGAAATCTTTTGTTATTGGAATTACTTAATTTAGAAAAAGCATATAAAATTATTTCAATTCTATACATATTCTCATCATATAATTCAGATAAAAGAATTTCCATTAAATCCTCGTTTTTATTTATATTCTGAAGTATCATGAAACAAGAAGCTCTTATTGCGTCTGTCTTCAGTGATGAGTATGGATCCGAAATATTTTCTTTTAAAAAAGGTTTTATATTATCAATTAAATCATACTCGATTTTATTTTGACTTAGTAAGTTTATGAAAGCATTTAACGCATGAGCGCGAAATTTGAAATCGTTTGATTTAATTTGGATTTTAATATTATCCAATCTTTCGGAAATTTCTTTTTTATTCATCTAACCATTCTCTTATTTTACTTTATTATGAATTAGTTAATATTATATGATTTTTGTAAAAAATCTAAAATTATTATTGATAATTTCGAAATATCCTTGATAACTTTAACATTAAATCTCTCATTTTGCAATTTGCTAACCAATTTTGATATCATTCCAATTTGGATGAATAAGAACTTATCTTTATCTACTAATTCCTTTATTTTCTTATATAAATCTTTATAGTTGAATATTATACCATCAGAAATAATAATAGTCAATTTGTCCTCCTTAGAGACCAAAACATTTTCCATAATCTCTAAATCCAAAACGGTCTGTCCACCTTCAGGATTAAATAATAATTTTTTCATCTTATCTAAATGAAAATAGTCAATCCAACCAGTAGTACGGGTTGAATTGGAAAAGAAACTAAAATTATATTCTATTACCGAGGTAAATCCTTTATCCTTTAGCCATTCCATTAGAGATAATAAAGTAATTATTAATGAATCATATTTACCATCTCCACTCTCAATTTTCCAGTCCATGCTTCCAGAATCGTCGCAAAAGATCGCCAAATCAGGAAAACCTTTATTCTCATTACTATAATGCAGATCTTGTGTATAAGGTACTTTTCTTTCATAGAGAAGAAGCTCATCTGAACCAGGGATAAAATAAGTATATAATGGATCAAAATTGGAAATATTGGAGTTATTTTGTACCTCTCTTCGATTTAACCATATTAATGGATAATTCTCAGATTTTTTTATCTTTTTAATATTAAGCTTAATTCTTTTTAATCGATATTTATAAATGGCATCTAATATCTCATCTCTTTCAAAATGTGCAAATCCATTTTCTAAGCTAAGCTCTCCAGAATATTTTTCATAACTATCTTTAGATTCTTTTTCATCTTTACTTCCTTTTTTTAGTCCATTAAAGTTATTAGTATTCGTTTTTTTCCTGATTTCTTCTCTTTTATCAAGTTTATTCTTAACAATACGTTTTAACACCTCTTTTCGAAATCTAGAATCTTCTCGCATTTTTTTTGTGAATATAGAATCTTTCGTGATCTTGTCATAGTTAAATCTATCCTTTTTTATGTACTTAGATATGATCTCTGTGAATTTATAGGCCATCGAATCCCATGTTTCAGTATTTGATATTTGATTAATTATACTCCATTTATCATCCTCAGAGGGTTCGATTCCTAACCATAGATTTTCGATAATATTCTTATCATCACAGAAGATTTTGATGATATCTTTAATGGTTTTTTCATATTCTTTTGGAAGACCTTTAATTAGGCTATCTTCTATTTTGTATCGGAAGTTAATATTAAATAGACTTATTTTCAGATTCAAAAGCATAAAAAGATTAAAAACAATATCTGATGAATTAAAAAGAACTAATTCAGAATAGAAGTAGGTGAAGATGCTATTTCTAAAAAAACTATTATCTTCTTCTAATCCATAGACCGTATTGATTACTAAGTCAGAAAAAAGATTCATTATGTAATATACTATTTCTCGATTAAATTTCTTCTGAGCTTCTAAGCATGTACTTACAGATTGGAAAATCTTTGAGAAATTATCAATATCAATTGGACATTCTTTCGAATGCCCGAATTCATGGTAAGCTATTCCGCTTAAAAAATCATAAAGGATTTCTTTGTGTTTAATGCCATTATCGGTTTTCTTGGCAATCATTCTATTCTTATCTGTTCTATCTATATCTTCATATAGGTTAAACAATTCATACTTTTCTATCAGTAAGTTAAAAAGTTCTAGGAAATCATTTTGAATCGTACAATGTATTATCCAATTTTCTAAATCTATATAGGCTTCAAAAAGATGGTCCAGCTTTTCTTCAATTGTTAATTTAAAATTAAAGTTAGTATTCCAACCTATTTGATTTAGAAAATGAAGAAAATAAAATTCTATAGTATCATATAGGGTTTTTTGATCGATCTTGATTAGGAAAACCTCTTTAGATATTATATTAGATGTTCTTTTACATATTTAATCAAACCTTCAAAATGAAAGTCATCCTTCTTTGCTTTATTTCGTATTCCAATATCTTTCTCAGATAGATCTTCTCCTTTTTTCTCAAGATATAATGGTTTTAGTAAGTTATTCATGAAAAAATTTAGCTGGTTTTCAATAACTTCCAAAAAGAATTTAATAGCAAAATATTGATTCCCATGAAAATTATTAATAATCCAATCTCTATTCATTGAAATTTTCTCATTTAAGATTAGTGGAGCAATTGAAATTATATCCTCTAAAGTAACTTCAATATTAAGATCCTCCAATCCTTTCTCTTTAAAACTCAGCTCATTTTCTTCGTAATAATTATATATTTTAGCTAATTTTAGAAGAGTAAATCCTTTAGCTGCGTGCACTAATTTTCTTAAAACCCTATTTGATGGGGCATAAGTGAAAGGACAAATCTTATTTAACGGAGGATTTCGAGCATATTGACAATCGTTATCTTTACAATAATCAGGTGAAAACAAAATCCCATATTTCGAACCGCTAGGGCTCTTGACACAATTAGATGCAAATCCAAGATAGAGTATAAGTGCTTCAGCTTCAATACTTAAACCTATCTTTTCTAAGTTTTGAAAAATCTCAACTATAAATTCCTCTTTAGAGTTAATATTACTTTCAAGTATTTCATTTAAATCACTTCTAATCATTTTTATTTGATCATTTAACGTAGGTGGGAAGTTATCAATCGGAATATTAAAAATTACTCTATCTTTTAAAGCCCTATCTACTCTAGAAGTACCAGCATATTCAGAACCATAATTTAAAGTGAGAATATTCCAATGGTAATACATATCGGAGTTCAATTTAATCCCAGCATGAACTATTTTACTTTTTAAATCAATATTATTCTCTAACACTTGCATTAATCTATTTTGTACTATTGGAGGTGCTCTGTTCGCTTCGTCTATGATAAGACTCGGTCGAGAGAAGATTTCATCAGCAGAAATAGCTTCTTTTAATCTTTTACCTTCTTTAATCGCACCAAAATCAATATCAATGAAATCTTGTTCATTCATATCTGGTGTGATATTCTTTCTTGTATATCCATTTTTCCCAAAAAGGAACCTTGTAACTAATTTTGCTAATAATGTTTTTCCACTTCCTGAAGACCCTGAAAGTAATATTGATGATTGTGTTATCGCTCCTATTAATAAAATATCGGCTAATGTATACTTTAATTTGATTATGTTCCCTTCAGAATCAATATGACTGTTGGATATTACTGGTTGTTTATTAAAATATCGTTTTAAAATGAATTTATTAAATTTTATTTCTAAATCTGCTAGTAGATTAATATATTTCAACATAATATCTTCATATTCCCCATTATGAAAACTTTCTTTTAAATTACTCAATTTTTTTATCTCTGAAATATATTATTTAAGAACTCATATTAGTAAAGTGTTTCAATATTAGAATCCCCAATAAATTTTTCCATGTCAATGCTTACATTATCTTTTGAAACAACAATAAGACTGACTGGAATCTTATACTCTCTTGCTTGTTCTACTAAAGGACGAAAATCTTTATCACCACTACCGATATAAAAATGGGATATTTGATTTTTATACATTTCTATATATTTCCCAGAGTATGCAGAGAGAGTAGCATCAACATCAACTTGTTCACGGCTTTTTTTATCTTTATACCATCTTTCTATAAAATATTGGTGAAATTGATCTTGAGGAATTGGACTAAGATATTTTGTCAAATAAGCAGAAACGAAAAAATTAGCGAGGAATAGTTCTTTATTGAGATAACGTTTCTTTATCCTCTTAATTGGAGTATCATCTTCAGGTAATATTTTATAGGGAAACTTATCATTATAACTGTGCATCAAATTATTAACATCAATTGCGAAAAGAGGAAATTGCTTTCCCTCAAATAATAAATTTGACTTTTTCTTGTCCTTCTTACGTTTTTTGACATATTGATTCAATTTCTTAAAAACTTTGTTAAATCGTTTAGTTCCCTCATTTAAATCATTCCACTCTTTGATCCGATTTTTGATACTATCAATAATACTTTGTGTTTCAATAAGTATGGGATTATAATTGAAAGATATAAGATCAGGCTGCATTCCTCTACTACTTTTAATCAGTTTTATGGTGTTTTGTACACTTTTTATAGTATTCTGTAAAAATCGATTTGATTGAATAGGAAAATTATCGTCTGATCTTTCCAATTTCTCTATTAAATCCAAAATTTCTTGATCAGTAGTCTTTAGATTAAATGTTTGAACTTTGAAATAATTAAGATAATAGAATGACTTTCTATATTGCTCTATTTTAGCAACTAATTTTCCTAGGTGATCTTCAATGATATCCATTTTATCTTCATCTTCTGAATAATTTATATCTTCATTTTTAACCCTAGAAACGCAATGTATTGGCTCTTCACTCGATTCAGAAGTATTAATTTCTTTAAGTTGCTCAAGATTATGAAGTTTGAAGAACTGATTATCAATTTTAAGAATATCTTCTTGAACGATAATCTTTACAATCCAATAAGGTATTGGACGGGTTAAAAACTTCTCTTCACTTATTTTTATGGTATTAAAATCTATATGGAATTCTTGAGGTTCCTGCTCCAATTCCTTTTTCTGCTCGTCTTCAACTTTTTCTAAATCTTTTTCCAGTTCTTCTTGATCAATAATCTCCCCTTCAGCATCCGTTGCTCCTATGAAGTCGTACTTAATTTCTCTATCTAAAGTTTTGTCTATTTTTACTATTTCGTTAATAATATTTTGCCTAAGTTCTATCGCTATTTCGACTATTTCTCTCCATTCAGCATCCTCAATCTCTTTGTGGGGATGGATAAGTTTGATCAACCCACATATAGTATTGTATAAAGCTTTCTTATCTCTTAAAGATAATCCGCGCTCATTCCCATTCTTGTCTATTTTGAAGAAGTTTATTTTATGATCAATAAGAAAAGAAACATGTTCTCTTCGAAATTTATGCAAGATCTGACCAAAATAGTTTCCGATTAATCCTAAGTTTTTATTGATATGAACATCTGAAATACGTGGAATATCCCATCCGTGAATGAAAAGATGAATTCTATCGAGAAATGCTGAATCGTACATATATTTAGGCAGAACTTTTAAAAATTCCTCATCCTTAGGTTGAGTTCTATTATCTTTATGTACAAAATCAATATTACCTTGAAAAACTAAACTCACTTCAGTTCTAGCTTCCATATCCCCTCTTTCAATCTGATTAGAAGCCATAACTTGCTGCAACTTTGGAATAATTTGATTAAGTTTGGGATTATTCTTATTTATCTCATCAAAACAAATAATATCTTTTTTAAATATGATTCCTATTTGTTTATTACTTTGATTATAGATGAGTTTAGCTGGTGAGATTTCTCCTCCCACTAAAATTCTACAATACTCAGAAATATTTTCAAAAATATAAGATTTCCCCGTTCCGGGGGGTCCCAATTCTAATAAATTGGTAAATGGCTGTACAAATGGAATTAATCTACATAGATACAATAATTTTTGTTTATGAGTTAGTGCTTCGGGTTTTAATCCAATTGAGCGTATTAAAAAATTAATCCATTCTGCTGTGATAAAATTTTGACGATTTTCTATATATCGCTTGAAAATAACGTTAGTCATTTGATAACCTTCAAAATCATTCATGTTCAATGATGCTAGATCTCCATGTTTTACATATTGAAAGTTTGCCTTTCCCCATAATCCTCCTTTTAATAATTCTTGGTAACCCGAAGGTAAAACTAAATCTTTATTAACTGTAGCTCTTTCATCTATTACAGATATATCCGTATAATATTTTCCTCTCCTTAAATCACAATATACATCAAAATGATCAATTATTTCTACAGATCCTAAGTCAAGTGCGATTGATTTAATCGCTTCCTTTTCTTTCTTTTCAAAGAAACTCTTTTTGACTTGATCTACTATAAAACTTATCGCATCATCGGGTAGCATACCATTTTGATCCGCATGAAGGCTTATTAAGTATTCTGAAACATAAGTAGGAAAACGTTCGAGTTCAGGTATGCTACATGCATAATGCTTCCTTACGACCTTATTACGGAAAGTTTCACTGCACTTTTTATCTAACTTATCTAATGGTGGTAATTTACTTATAATTATAATCACCTCATGAGGTTAAGTTTGGAACATAATGAATTTTTTGTTTTTTTATAACAGTTTCTTCCCCATTTTTGCCATCTTTCATTTTGATCTTGATATCAAAATAAATATCTTCATTATCTATAATATACTGATTTATGCCTAATTGGATATTCTCTCTCTTCCCTGGTTTAAGGTAATAAATAAATTTAGGACGTAGATCTGCTCTCACTTGGTCTATATCGAGTTGAACTAAGTCAAGTGTTTTATTAGAATTATTTATTAGATCTAAATCTATTTGATAAAACTCTTCTTCCGCATCATAACTAATTTGTTCTACAGAAATTATCTTACTAACCTCTTCTATATCATATTCAAACGGAATTTGTTTCGAGTCTAAGGTTCTCGTAGAATATTCTTCAATTATTCTTCCATTCTCTAATTCGATTACATAATCAAAATATTTCTTAATATCTAAGAAATTACTAATTACAATTCTCTGAGCAAAAATATTCGCAATTATTCCATGAGTTAGGAAATCAATCAGAGCTGATTTTCGCTCATCATCAAAAAATCCTAATGGTTCATCTAAGAAGATAAATGATTCCTCATATTCGTCTTGTGGCATTGTGACCATCGCAAAAGAAAGACGAATCGCTAAAGCAATTTGATCATTTGTACCTCCTGAAAATAATGTTTTTTCAACATAATCTCCCATTTTTGAATCAAAAAGCTGGATCTGGTAATCCTCGGTTATATGTGCATCTTTATATCTATCCACTGTCAAAATCGGTAAGATTTTTGTAAGATTTTCCTCAGTTTTAGGTAGAACTTTATCTAGAATATTTTGTTGTGCTTCATCCAAAATTTCTACTGCTTTTTCTAGAATAACATATTTCTTGACAATATTTTGATATTCTTTTTCTAGGTCATTAAGATTAATATCTACTTTATTTATGATTCTCGACTTTCTGCGATGATTTTCCATTTTTTTATTTTCTTCTTTAGCAATGTTTATCTCCTTTTTTAAACCCCCACTTTTGTCTCTTATGTTAGCCATTTTGCTCTTAAATTCTGCTAAGGAAAAATTTTTCTTAAGACCTGGAAATTTATTTCTGATTGTTTGTCTCAATTTCTCTAAATTTTCTATTTGTGTTTTTCGTTCACTAATTAGTATTTCCTTTAATTTTTCATTTTCTAGAGCGTTTATATTTTTATTTGTTGTCAATCTTGAAATATTTCTCTTGAAATTATTCCAATTGGTTTTCTTTTCTGAATTTTTGGAACTAATTTGAGTTTCCATCGAATTAATTTCATCGCGAAGGGATTTCTCTTTATTTTCTTGTTCTATATTAAGAAATTTATCTGGAATTGTGTCTTTAATCTCTTTTAAAGAATTTATTTGTTTTTCTATATTTTTATTAATTTGTTCATAATTTTGAGATTTTACTTTAATAGTTTTTTCCAATTCATTTTTCTCCTTCATTAAAATATCCTTTTCCGTTTTCTTAAAGTAATCATTTAGATCTTCCAATTGCTGTTCAATTTTACTAAATTCTTCCTTCTTTTGATCAAAATCTCTCTCAAAAACGTTCTCTTGAGACTCATACTTTTCTGGAATCTTTTTAGCAATTAAATCTTTCTTACTAATTAGTTCCTTTATTTCTTTTTCGATAATCTCCTTCATTTCGTGCTGTCTTTTAATAAAATCCATTAATTCTCTAAATTCTTTTAACTCAATGTTAAGCAAACTGTATTGGGCTAATTTATTATTTATCTCACTATTATTATCCCAATCAATTTCATTTAAACATATATATTCTATGTCAGAGAGTTGGATTTCTAATATATCCTCATAATCTTGAAGATCTAATGAATTTATCGGTATTCCATAACTATTTGCAATATTTTTGCATTCTTTGGAGCATTCTTGGATTTCCCTATTCTTTTCCTTAATATCATCTTTGATTACCTCAAGTTTGTTCTTTAATTCTGTTTGATTATAATTAGCTAGATTACTTTTCTCTATAATCTCCTTAATTTGATTAGTAAGCGATTCTTTTTTATTTCTTAAATCTTGAATCTCTTTTTTTTCATGCCCATATTTTTCTTCTGTTTTATTTTCATGTAACTTTTTAAGAATCTTATTGTCCTTTTTTTTGTTATTTTCTAGAGTTCTTATTTGTTCATTTAATTTTATAATCTCGTCCTGCAATTGTCTTTTTTCTTCATTTAATTCTTTTTCTGAACGGTTTAAATTAAAATCATTCAATTCTTTATTAATTTCACGTATTTGATTAACTAAATTAGATCTCTCTTGATTTATTCTTTTTTCATTACGCTCATTTTCTTTTTGCTTTTTCTTTAATGCCGTATACCATTCTTGAGGAAAGTTTTCCTCATTATATGAACTAAATATACCTTTTTCTTTTAAGTAATGAGTTATAAATATCCCTATAATAATAATCGTCCCAATAATTATCAAGGGTTCAATAAGAACGGATAATAGAATTGTAGATATCAATCCAATGATGTATAATATTAAAAATTTGAAAAATGGACCTTTTTTATCAAAAATTACCTTCTTTTTTTCCTTTAATTCCTCTATTTTATTTTTCCTTTCTACAAGGGGCTCAAGTTCCTCTCTAGTTTTTTGAATATCTCCTTCGATCCACTTAAGTCTTTCATCTAATTTCTCAATTTTGCTATTGATACCATCAATTCTACTTCGTAATTTTTCTGTATTTTGATATTTTTCTTTCTCTTTATTAATTTTTTTAATTAGAATATTGATATCTTCTATTCTTTTCCTACTTTCCTCTAATTCTTCTTCATAAACTTTTAAATTTTTCTTTAAATTACTCTTTTCCCCAACTTCTTTCTTTAAATCCTTTATTTCTTGTTCTTTAAGCTCAATTTTATGGTTTAATTCTTGTTTAGACTTCTCTAAATTTCTGATTTCTTCTAGTTTTTCATCAAGATCGGAAAGTTTTTCGAATTCAGTATTTTTTTCTTTCCTTATCTGAATACATTTCTTCCAAAGTTTTAACTCATTATCATAGGTAGTTAATTTGGTTTTAATTTTCCCTCGGATTGAATCCTTAACCTTGTTAATCTCAGCAGTTTTTTCTTCAATTCTTTCTTCATACTTCTTTTTTTCAATATTCTTTTTATCAATCTTATTCTGCAATATCTGTTGGTTTTTTAGAAACTGATTCCAATCGTTAAATTTCTCCAACTCTTGATTGAGTTCTTCAACCTGTGTGGTCTTTTCTGATTTTGATTTAACATTTTTCTCAAAATTTTCTAATTTCTTTTGCGCTTCGCTTAATCTTTCTCTTAAATTTTTTAGTTCAATACTAACTTTCTCATGATCTTTCTCCAACTTTTCCAATATATTTTGAGCTTCTTCGTACTTTTTAATCCTTTTTTTATATTGATTAACTTTTTCTAATTCACTTCGAAGAATTTGAATTTTCTTCTTAAGTTGATCTATTTCTTTATCATTTTGCTCGGATTTTTTCATTAAATTTTCAAATTCGGAAATACTGTTATTGAATTTTTGAATTTTTTCTTCAATTCTGGTATACTCTTCTCCTAAATTATCAAATTCTTTGACTTCATGCTCAATTTTCTCAATTTGAGCTTTATTTTGATGGATTATGTATAAATTCTTTAAATATTCTTTGATAACTTCTTTTTCCTTGAATTCTGATTTAAAATTTTCTCTCATTTCAGGAATTTTCTCAAGGTTTAGCAATTTATTAAGAATGTCTATCCTATCTTGTCTGGACTCATCCATAAATCCTTCTAACCCTTTTTGTTTTACAAATGCACTATTTAATAAAATTTGGTCATCAAAACCCAGAAATTTCTCAATTTCAAGGTCTATTTCGGTAGTCTTTCCCTCAAGCGGTGCCTCTCTCTCTCCTTGAAAGTTTTTCCAAAATTCAATATCAACGGTCGTTCCTCCACCCGAAGTTTTATAGATTTTTTTCCGAATTCTCGCGGGGATATTGTTTTTTTGAAAAATTAGATCAATCACCGCTCCATTTTTATCATGCGCAATCGCATCAATATATCCACGATTTTTTTGGACTAATAATTTTGAAGTAAGAGCAAAAAAGATTGCTTCAAATAAACTCGATTTACCGCTCTCATTTTTTCCCGTAATTAGAATATTTCCTTCAGGAGGAAAATTTAAACGACAATTCTTCAAATTCTTAAAACCATCTACATTAAGAGAGTTTAATTTTATCATTTTAAGCTTCTCTCTCCCAATTGTTTTTTATTAAGTCTAAACATTCTTTATACACATCATCTATATCAAATTTCAATTCTTCTGCAATAATTTTCTGTGGTTCTGATGTTTTTTTCTTGGATATGAAATCCTCCAACTCCTCTTTTACATTTAATCCTTGAATCTCTTGGGAACTATTGACGAATTCAATTCGATCAAAAAGTTCGAAATAATAATTTGACCGCTTTCCCATCTCGCTCCGTTGAAAAAGCTTAAGATTATGATATTTTTGCTTTTCCAATTTACCGACCAAAGTCAATCTCATGATATTATTCACAGGATCGGAATTTTTTTTTATAATATCATATATTTTATCATTAATTTCCTTCGAATTTAAACCGGAAACATCTAAATTCTCATTCTTTACATTAAATTTGGATATAGGAAAGATTTGATCAGTATCATTGATCATTCCATTTTTAATTTCTATTATTTTTATCCCATGGTATTTTTGAGTGAATAAAAAGTTATTTTTGTGAATCTGAGGACAATAGATAATGTCAAATCCACATTTTGAAATCTCTGGCACATCTGGATAATTCCCCCCCAATAATACAGCATCGAACTCAAATCTATCTAGTTTTTTTAATAATTCAACAAATATTTTTTCAATATTTTTTTTGAAAGATGTTACGTCTGATAATAGAAACAGATTAAGGGAATCTTTATCTATTTCCAAATCAAATTCTATATCTGTTGGGTTTCTTAAAGGAGAGGTCATTGTAAATATATTAAAACGTAGATCTCCAACAGTCATTTGCTTAATAGGCTTTTCTATACTTAACTTTACGGTATTCTCTCTAGTAAAGAGAAATTTGATATTTTTATTTTCAAACACATAATGCACGGGTATATCATTTGTAAACGGAAGTGGAACATCATGAGCTCCTGGTAAGATAAGGATTTTCATTCCATTATCAGCTAATTCATTCAATCCCTTTCTAACCGTTTCAATTGCTAAATTCCGGGGCTTAGAGGAACCAAATAAATTTCCTACAATAAAAATTATCTCTGGTTCAATTTCGATGCATTTTGAAACAAATCTGTTAAAAGATTCGATTTGCTTCTCTTCATACTTAAATACATCTTTCGACGACATATGCTTAAAATGATTTCCAAAATCAAAATCTGAACACACAATAGCTTTCATACTATAATCCCTGTTGTTTAATATCTTGTTCAAAGTTGAATCTATATTATGAGGACTTTATCTCTTTTTTACCACAAACCAACCTATATACTATCTATCTTTAGACCTATATATAAAATTTAGTAACTTAACAACTCTATATATCACTCTTGTGATATCATTCTTATATTGAGAATTGAATAAAAATCGGAGATCTTAAAGATTATTACTCTAATTTTATTAATTGAACTCAATATTAAAATTCAGTGAAGTTATAACCTATAAATGCTCTATTGAAAGGCTTGCAATTAATTGTATTTAATATTCTTATTATAGAGTCTACTACACTCTTCAACTGAAGGATTTCATTCTCTACACTTGAAGATATAAGAAAATTTAAATAGTGAATCAAGCAAATTCATTTATATAAAAATCTTTAAACATATTCACCAAATTAATTCTCGACAATAAATGAAAAATGATTTTTTTTTGAGAGTTTAAAACATGGCACAGAATATTAAATTCAACTTGGATGAGATTAAAAACATCAAAAAAACTATTAATTCACAAATTACGCAATTTAACGACCTACGAAAATTAGTTCGAAACCTAAAATTTATCCCAGTTGATTCTATTTCAACTTACTCCTCAGTGAGTTATAAGTCTATTGATGGAGGAAAGATGGGAAAATCCTTTCATCCCTTTGAATTCGATTTTATCATCATAGCTGATTCAATGGAAAATGAATTGATAAGATACTTAGTACCTAAATCTGACTCTCTTACTCCCACAGATTTCATCTATATGGATCGATTCTCAGAAATCAAACAACTACTTACTTACTTAAATGTTGATTCTATAGTGAAAATTTCCGATTTTCTAATGAATCCAAAAATAGCAATGGAATTAACTGAATTTGCATGTATATTTTCGTTCTATTTCCTACTAACTTCAAAGTAATGTATTCATTAATTCTAAAAGAATTTAGAAGCTCCTTCTTTAGATGCTCAAAGAATACGCCACTAGCATTAATAATATTTACGGCATTTTCATATTGATCTTGGGAGTGACCTTCCAATGTATTTGTTAGCACATTTTCGATTATAATTAATGTAGGATTTTCAGGAGCCTCGATTACCTCATAATATGAATTGGAGATAATCTCCTCTAAATCATCGAGATTAAGTAAAAATTCGACTAATGAAACTTTTCCTAAATATCTAGCTATTAATTTTACACATAAATCAAATCCATAATTTGCACTAATGAAATACTCGGGATCAAGCTCAAATATGTTTTTCTTAATCACTTGTTTTAGAATCCTTCGGTCGTGGTATTCGATAATCTGAAGAATCTCTTCAAACGAAAAAAAATTCATCAA
>WJIN01000149.1 GCA_014730295.1 Promethearchaeota archaeon
TTCGGATATTTCTGGGGGATATTTCTAAAAATAAGAATCAAACTTTTCTTTATCAGAGAGTTCAATCTTCTTAGCGCTTTCTAAATCCATGTAAAGTGGTAAATCGAACTGGTTTAAAAAAATTTTTCTTGGAAAATATAAATTCTCAGATATCAAAAGTTAAATCTGTCTCAAAAAATTCTCGATATTCTCTCTTTTTTTCTCTTTTATATGTTTTGGAATAGTAAAGCTGAATTTCGTCCCGTCCCCTAATATACTTTCAAACCAAATTTCTCCACCATGTAAATTTATTAATCGCTTCGTTAATGGTAACCCTAAGCCTGTTCCAGTGGTATTGCGCACCTTCTCACTCCTCGACCTTTTAAATTCCTCGAAAATAATATCTCTTTCATCTTCAGAAATTCCAATTCCTTCATCCTCTATCCTAAATAACCACCCATCTTTACTTTCCTCGATATGTATGGTAATTTTTCCATCGATCGAGAATTTGATTGCGTTACTAATAATATTATATAAGATAGATTTGAGTTTTATTGGATCAGCATACATTTTTTGGGATTTTTTTAGACCTTGAATGTCTATTTCAAGAGATTTTTCCTTTAATAATGCTCTAAATTCTGAAATGGTCTGATTGATAACTTTTTCTAAAGAAAAATGTTTTAATTTTAACTCCATTACCCCCGAATCAATTTTAGATATATCTAAAATCTCCTTAATCATGTTTAATAGATGCTCGGCGCTCGATAAAATATCATTGAGATATTCCTCTTGGAGTGAAGAAACCTTGTTAACTTCCCCATCCAAAAGTAGTTCTGAAAACCCAATTATTACATTTAAAGGAGTTCGAAATTCATGGCTCATTGTCGCCATGAACTGACTTTTGAACTGCGACGCCTTCATAATTTCCTTCATATATAATTGCTGTTCTGCAAGGGCTTCCTCTAATTTTTTCGTCCGTTTAGTTACTTTTTCCTCTAATTTCCTATTAAATTCCTTTTGAAGTTCTTCTCGCTTTTTTTGTTCCGTAATATCATTTAATATTGTCTGTATGTAGGTTTGATTATTTCTCTGAAAAACAATTGAAGTAGTCTTAACCCAGATTTTTTTTCCATCTTTTCTTTTAATCCTAAAATCCATAGGTTTTTGTACTAATCCTTCAGATAATTTTTTGAAACGATTACGAAGTTTTTTTAACTGATTCTGGTTCGGAAAAATATCGAATTCAGAAAATTTTTTACCAATAACTTCCTCCTTTTCAAATTGAGTAATTTCATAAGTTGCTGGATTCGCCTCTACTATCACTCCTTGATGATCTAACAAAATTATTGCATAAGGGGATTTTTCAACTAACAAACGATATTTTTCTTCCGATTCTTTCAATTGTTTTACTGCTTGTTTCTTCTCAGTAATATCGGAAAAAATAGTTACAAAATAATCTTTCATCGGAGAATAGGCTAACACATTATACCATCGGTTTAACGGATTTGAATAACTCTCAAACCGAGTTGGCTTACCGGTCAAGGCCACTCTTCCATATCTACCAATCCAATCTGTGGGATCGTGTTCAATACCAGGCAATACGCTCCGAACCCTTTTTCCTAGTATATCCTCCTTTTTTAAATCTGTTATATTTTCAAATGCAGAATTCACTTCTAAAAATAAATAATCAACGGCATTATGATCCTCATCATATAAGGTTTTATGAAACGCGAATCCATCTGGAATGTTTTTAAAAAGGCTTCGATATTTTTGTTCTGATTTCCTCAGAACTTTTTCTGCTTCTTTACGTTCCCGTATATCTCGAGAAATTATAAGAGATTTTTTTTCCCCATCAATTGTTTCAAAAAATTTTCCTTTTAATTCAAACCAGAACACATCTCCATTTTTGGCAACATACCGTAATTCCGTTTGAGCTTCCTCCTCTCGTAAACCTCTCAGTGTAGTCCTACGAGCTTTATTATAGTCTTCTGGATATACATATAAAGCGGGATGTTTTCCAATTATTTCTTCCGGTGTATATCCTAAAACTTCCTTATAATGCTTATTTACATACTCATGTTTAAAATCAGCGTCTAAAATTGCGATCAAATCATTCGCGTATTCGAAAATATTGTTATAATAGATTTCCTTAGATCTAAGCGCTTTTTCCTTAGAGGATACTAACTGTTTCAATCTTTTGTTTAGAAGTTTTCGCTCTGTAATATCTTTGGCAATACCTAATACCGCACATATCTCCTCATCTTTTTTCACGGGAATTCCATAGGCATCCACATAAAGGTATCCAGTATCTTTTTTCTTCACTTTATAGTCGAAAGTTTCTATCTGTTCTCCCGTTTTTAATAATGTGCGAATGCTCTTATAGGCTCTTTCCAAACTCTTTTTGTCCAAAATATCGATTAGATTGAGATTTTGAATCTCTTCACGACTATATCCCATTTTTTCTAAAGCAATGTCATTGGCATCTATAAAATCTCCTTGTAGGTTATATACATAGATAAGGTCAAGCGAATATTGAAATAATCCCTTAAATTGTTCCCGAACTAGTTCCTTAATATATTTTATATCACTATTCAATGTTTATAGTTAACCCGTTGTTTAGAGAACTTTTAAAAATGTGTTTAAGTACAATCAATTAGGGACGCCTTAGTTCAGAATGAGAACCTGAAAACGACATTTCCCACATAATTAATAAACTATTGTATTAAAAATATTTAGTTTATCCTACAAAAGTGTATAATTTATGAAAAAATCACTTTTTTTTTGTAAACATTCCTTATTCTAACAATTAGAGCCATTCTTTCTTAATTTAATCCGAATTTCTTAGTGAAATTTCAATATAGTTCATGGGTAAGGTATGTATAAAAATGTTTGAAATAGCCCTTAGTGTTTTTCGTTATGAATTCCGAGGAAAAATTACCCTTTTTGAGTACTTCTTTAAAGTCATACCCCCCTTTTATTATAAAAAAGCCCATATATTTGTTTGTGAGCGAATTACGTTTGCAAGTGTAAACACATCGCATACAGAACACACATTTGTCTCCAAATTCTAATTTGTCTTTTCCGATTTGAATATTAAGTACAGGGCATTTCTGAACGCATTTCCCGCACTTATTACATGAGTTCGAAGCGCGCAGAAATTTTCCAAAATATTTCGCTCCGAATGATTCCATCCAACCAAACATCCTTGACATTAATCTCAGATAAGCGGGATTGGCTTGAAGCTTTTGTGTTCCTTGGAGAATTTCACGAGTATAGATATTTATTTTGCGTTTTGCAGTGAGATATAGCTGCTTTTTAAGCCCTGGATCGTAATCTATGATGATATTTGACGGCATCACCAAAAAATCCTCATGAAATACATAAATGCCTTTCTTTTTCAATTCTTTTCGAATTCTTTGGGTTGATCCCCCATAAAAGAGGGGATCTCCCATTGTTTTAAATAAAAACGCATCCATATCCTTTAATCTTGGGAGAGTTTCGATAAATTCCAAAAAGATCGAGGGAGGGCTGAAAGCGTGCACGGGATGCCCTAATCCCATCATATCATATTTCACAAAATCGAAATCTGGAGTGTTTTCAATAATATCTTCTATCGAAATAGTATCTACTATAATATCGTTATTTTCAAACGCGGCTTTATACAAATTAGCAACGATTAGTGTATTGCCGGTTCCTGAAAAATAAAAAATCCCAATTCTTCTTCTTTCTTGCTTTTGTTCTAAACTAGGCATAGTAAGTGCACTCTAAATATTGAAACTGATAATAAAAATGTATTTCTATCTATAACGTGAGAGTATTTCTATTTAATATTTATCAATTAATAGCCATATTTTATTTTAAAATAAAGGGAAAAAAAAACTAAATAAGAAAGGAAAAAAATGACTATCTGAAGTGAGTTTGTTATAAATTATAATTTTTTCACAATAAGATCAACCATTCGGTTCGAAAAGCCGATTTCATTGTCATAATATGAAAGTATGAATACTTCATCTTCGATCACTTTGGTCCAGATACTACTGAAAATTGAACTATGAGGATTCCCAATAATATCGCTACTGACGATGGGTTCATCAGAATATTCCAAAATACCTCTCAATGAAGATTCAGATGCTTGTTTCATTTTCACATTAATTTCTTCGGGGTTAGTATTCTTTTCCACCACGGCTTTTAGATCGACGAGACTTCCGTCAAGTGTTGGGACTCGAACGGCAATTCCATCCAATTTTCCTTTTAGATCGGGAAAAATCTCACCGATGGCCTTTGCGGCACCTGTTGACGTAGGAATCATATTGGCTGCACATGCTCTTCCTCTAATCATCTTACTGGCATCTCCCGAACGCACGATATCTACATTTGATTGATCATTGGTATAGGAATGAATTGTCGTCATTAAGCCGTATTTTATTGTAAAATTCTCATGAAGCACTTTGACTACTGGCCCGAGACAGTTAGTTGTACATGACGCGTTTGAGATAATTTTGTGTTCTGGCTGAATGTTTTCGTCATTACATCCCATAACAACCGTAATATCTGGATTCGACGCGGGAGCGCTTATTAACACCCTTTTTGCACCTGCCTCTAAGTGTTTCGCGGCATCATCTCGATTTGTAAAGCGTCCTGTGCTTTCTACTACAACATCAATTTGGTTTTCACTATGAGGCAAGCTCGTGGGATCACGTTCGGCAGTAATAGGGATTTCCTTACCGTTTACAATTAAGGCTTTTTCTTTATAGCTAATAGTGCCAGGAAACCTCCCAAAAACTGTATCAAATTTAAGAGCATAGGCTAAGTATTTTGGTTCAAAAAGATCATTGATTGATATAATCTCTAAACCGGAATTTCCCATTGCTGCCCGAAAAAATAAACGACCAATCCTTCCAAATCCATTAATCGCTACTTTTTTGACCATTTCATAAACCTCCTTTATGTAAATCCTTTTACAAAAAATTTGAGATCAAAAAAATATAATCATTTCTTTGTTAATTAAGTTTTAGATTGGTGATGATAGTAAATCACTAATAATTAGATGAAAATCAAGGTAATAAATATAAAATATTTGAGTTAAGTGGTAGAATCTATAGAGCGTTTGGAACTTCAATAAATTTGGAGCCGAAGAAATATTGAAAATTACTATATTTTACGGGAGAAACTTGATAAATAAAAAAAAGGTAAAAATTCAGAAGTTTTATAATTTTTTGACGATTACATCCACTAATCTATTGCTGTAGCCCCATTCGTTATCGTACCAGCTTAATACACTTGCAAGATTCCCGATGGTATTCGTAAAGATGCCACATACAATAGAACTTGATGGATTGCCGACGATGTCGCTACTCACTATGGGATCATCGGTATATTCTAAAATACCTTTCAATGGACCTTCTGCTGCGGCTTTCATGGCAGCGTTTACCTCCTCGATTGAAGCTTCTTTTCCTAGATTAAATTTACCATCGACTACACTTCCATCAGGTGTGGGAACTCTCATCGCCATTCCGTCTAATTTCCCATTCAACTCTGGAAATACTAATCCAATCGCTTTTGCGGCGCCCGTAGATGTCGGTAAAATGTTGGCTGCGCAAGCCCTTCCTCTGGTCATCTTAATCGGAGAGGCTTTTTTAGCCGTATCCACAGGTGCTTGAGTGCTGGTATAGGAATGAATTGTCGTAATTATTCCTTTTTCAATCCCGAAACTATCATTTAAGACTTTCACAACAGGTCCCAAACAGTTAGTCGTACAACTAGCATTGGAAATAATCTGATGATCGTCTTTTATTTTATCATCGTTACAACCTAACACCACGGTAATGTCGGGATCCGTCGCGGGGGCACTAATTAATACTTTTTTAGCGCCTGCTTGTAAATGTTTTGCAGCGCCATCTCTGTCAGTGAAAAATCCGGTCGATTCTAAGGCTACCTCAACACCATAATCCGTATGAGGTAATTGGGCAGGATCTCGTTCGGCTGTAATTGGAATTTCTTTTCCATCAATGATTAATGCTTTTTCTTTATAATCTACGGTGCCTGGAAAGCGTCCAAACACGGTATCATATTTCAGCACATATGCTAAGTATTTTGGCTCAAACAAATCGTTGATGTATTTTATGTCAATATCTGGGTTACCGTATGCGCTTCGGAAGAAATTACGCCCGATACGCCCGAATCCGTTGATCATTATATCTTTAGCCATTTTTTCTCAACTCTGTTTAATTTTTCTTTGTTAGTTTTGAATTGTCAAATGTAGGTAATACAACAAAATTTTTTAACTTTTTTTAAAGTTTGGTGTAAAAGTTATAGATGCTGAAATATTACCATCTGGGAAGTAATCTGAGATATTTCGAAAAATTGGTTTTATGTTTGATATTTAAAAATGTGATAGAGCTTAAAGCTAAATGTTATTAATCAAAATAATTTTCAATTAATCAAACTATTTCATTCCAATAGTGAAGTTGTTAGAGAAAATGAAGGAAAAATCGATTAAAAAGGCGCTTAAAGAAGTTCTCGTGGTGGTCTCCGGAATCCCGCGTTCAGGAACCTCCCTTATGATGCAGATGCTTCAAGCGGGCGGAGTAAAGATTTTATCAGACCGCAAACGCGTCGCAGATCGGAATAATCCAAAAGGATACCTCGAATTAGAAGCAGTTAAAAAGCTTTCAAAGGATAATAGCTGCTTAAAAGGGCAGAAAGGTAAAGCCGTGAAGGTGATCTCTCACCTTCTTAAACATCTCCCAGGAAGCCAGCAATATAAAGTCATTTTTATGAATCGCCATATCAATGAAGTCATAAAATCTCAGCAAAAAATGTTGGGCAAAATTGAGAAGAAATATCCGAAAGCCTTGATGAAAGCATTTGATAAAGAGGCGACAAGAGTGAAAGAATGGGCCCGCGCGCAATCCAATATTAAGCTCCTTGATATGAACTATTCCGACATTATTGAAAATCCTTCCCGAGAGGTAGATAAAATTATTTCCTTTCTCGATGCGCCCCTCTATAAAGAAAAGATGATTGAGGTTATAGATCCCTCATTATATCGCTCCAAAATCGAACAGAAGATATGAAATAATGATATTTTACATAGATTGCTGTTGGATTTAAAATAGTGAAATAAAATAAATTAGTATTATTCTTGTTCTTCCGCGGTTTCCTTGCCTAATAATCTCATCATGGCATCGGCGAGTTTATTTTGTCTCTTGCTAGTGATGCCTTTGACCTTCCCAACCTTTCCGAGGACGCGTTGCATTATCGCATTCCACACCGATCCTGGCTCTCCTTTTACATCCATGAAACGATCCCGGAACACTTTTACGCTTATGTTCTCATAATTTTCCGCAGCTTTTGAGCATTTAAAGCATAAAATACACTTCTTTCTGTCTGCTATTATTTCTCCATCCTCCACCGAAAGAGCCCCTACGGAACATTCATCCGCAAATTGTTCAAGGATCTTTTTGTCTTTTTCTTCGGACGTTATTTTTATACTTCCATCAACTACTTTTCGAACTTTATTCCCATTCTCTAACTCTCGTACTTCTTCATGAAATTCGGGAAGAGATTCGTTTTCGACAAGAGGAAGTCGTTCTTCATCATTGATATATAATTTTAAGGTATAACCTGGACAGATCCACGTGCAACAGCCACACCAGATGCATTTTTCGGTATCCACAACGATCTTTTTATCCGATTCCATTCGCATCTCTTCGGGAGTGCCAATTGCAGTTTTTTTAATAGGTTCGTCGTAAATGGAAACAGTGACGGGACAAACGCGATGACAAAAACCGCATTCAACGCATTTAGACTCATCATATTCAAGAATCATCTCATGGTTAAGCATCTTATAAACGTAATGGGTCACATCCTCGTCTACTTCGATGGTTTTTTTTGCTGGTAATGACATTTTAGATTTGTAATTTTAATTTTACTCTTATTATATAGAATAATATTAAACTAAATTAAAATTTATAACTTCACCTATAAAACCAAAATGAGATGCTATTTGTTATCTAATTATTACGATCTTTGAGATAATACAACGATATTTCATTCATCAATATCGAGAATAGACTTTACCAGCTTTTTCTTTTCCCCCAGATTTGCCTGCCGAGAAATCATGATACGTTGCGCTTGAGGTGACCCTGCTCCGTGCATTGATTCTGTTCGATAACTCACGGAGGCGACTCCCATCGTTAGATTTTCAATGAACCGGAGGAGTTTGAATCGATTTTTGACGGGCTCATCGGTCGTATCCAGATATTTCTTCAGGTAATGCCCTATGTCCTCGGAATTAAAATCTTCCTCAGAAGGCATGGTACAAATTAATCCGCCCGCTAAATCTTCTGCTAAGCGGGCAATTTCATAGGGAAATCGGGTCACATTTTGTTTACACACATTCGCTATCAGCATATCCATTTCATAATTTCCCGCATTCCTCTGAAATCCTAAGGCGCTACATGCAATCCCACTGCTAAAGAGTGTTTCATTTAGGTGGATCATTTCTACCAATTTATCTTTAATATGAGAACTTCTCTCTACCCCGTGATATTCCGAAATAAGAGCGGATGCGCCGATCAGTGCATCACCCACGCCTACTTTACATCCTCCATATGACTGTCGGTGAAAACCCGCAAACCGATTGACTAATTCACTTGCGAATTCGACTTCACCATTCATAAAAATATTTTCATTTGGGACAAAGACATCGTCAAAAATGACGAATATTTCTTGACCACCGTATTTAAAATTTCCAATATCGAGTTTTCCTTCTTCTAATTTGCGGGTATCACAAGATTGTCGTCCATAGATCATCGTGATTCCTTCCGCATTTGTATCCACACCGCAACTGATGGCATATTCTTCCTCTCCCTCTCGCAGTGAGAGTGTAGGCATAATAATTGCGCGATGAGAATTTAAAAATCCTGTTTGATGAATTTTAGCCCCTCGAATTATTACCCCATCCTCACGTTGGTCTACAACATGTAGAAAAGCATCCGGATCTGGTTGATCTTTAGGTCGTATACCTCTGTTTCCTTTTGTATCCGTCATCGCCCCTCCTACCATCAAATCTTGGTTTTGGACTTCAGTCCAATATCGCTTAAAACGTTCATGATAATCCGTATCATATTTCTTATCCATTTCATAGGTCACACTGAATAGCGCATTCGCCGTGTCAAATCCAACACATCTCTGAAAACAACATGCAGTTTTCTGACCGAGTAAGCGCTGCATTTTAACTTTTTTAATCAGATCATCGGTGGATTGATGAATATGGGTGAATCGATTGACAATCTCCCCGGTTAAATGAGATTTGGCGGTCATAATATCTTGGTATTCTTCCATCTGTGCCAATTCGTAGATTTTCATTACGGTATTGATGGAAGGTCGAATGATGGGGTGATTCCAAAAATTCTCGACTTTATTACCAAACATATATAGATTGACAGGACGTTTGATACTATCGAGATATTCTTCGGGAGTTTTTAATGGCATAGAATGTATCACTTAATATTGGTTATCTATTTAATGTATAAGCAATGAAGTCCGTAAGAATTAATAAGTGTTACTGAGTACTTTGATAAGTACGTAAGTAAATGCTGTCAAAGTTCTGAATGTCATTGAGATGGGAAAGTATCATATCGCAAGAGCATTTATACAAAAAAGTAAAAAGATTTATTTTGAAAAAAAATCTTATTAGATAGGATATCAATTTTAATAACACATTGATTAAATCATGGTATATGCGAAATTTCCGGAAATTAGTGGTAAATCTCTCAATAAACTCCCTATTACACTCCCAAATGATTTCAAACGGAAATTAAATATTTTGATTTTACCGTGTTCAAAAGTCAATAAACTAATTTTGGAACGATGGGCATCATTTATGGACACGCTAATTTCTGACATTTCCTTTTTAGATTATTACCAAATTAATATATTTAATAAGAAACTTAAGGTATTGAGAAGATATATCGAAGCAAGAGCCCGAAGAAGTATTTTAAATAGAAATCTGGAAAAAGTAATTCATATTTATCAAGAACTAACTGTATTGAAAAAAATCCTAGATTTAAAAGATCATAAATCAATTTATATTTTCTTAATTAATAATAAAGGGGATATACTCTGGAGAACTGAAGGGAGATATGATCTTGAAAAAGCCCAATTATTAAAACAGAAAATAATTGAACATATGAGTGAATTCTGAAGGTGTTATTTGGATTAAATTTTATTAGCTTTGAAACCTAATCTCATTCATAAAAACACTAATTATGATATGAATGAAAATGGGAAAACAGATAGAAATCACTAAACCCTCAAAATTATTTAATGAGGATGGATCGCTAGTTCAAACAGGATGGGCTCGCAAACCGATTTTAACTTATAATAAAGAGGATATTGGGAAAAGTTGGTGGAGAATTAAAGAATGGGATCATTATTCCGTATTAAACAAAGATTTTGGTTTTCAATTAACAATTGGAGATATCGGTTATCTCACGCAGATGAGCTATGTATGGCTTGACTTCAATAAAGAAGAACGTGCTGATAAAAGTACAATGAAATTCTTTACGAAATCAAAGCTATTACCCACAAGTTCGTTGGAAGATAGTCGTATTGAATTTCCTACTAATGAGTTTGATGCGGTCTTGGAAAAGAAAGGGGATCAGAGAATTCTGGCCTTGGAAGACTCGGAATTTTTGGATAAAGGGATTAAAGCAAATATTATGCTTGAAGATAAACCAGAGTGGGATAATACTGTGGTTGTTACTGGATATGAAAAGCCGAAGCAATTCTATTATAATCACAAGATCAATATGATGCCTGCGAACGGCACCATTCATATAGGAGATCAAAAATATGAGTTCACGCCAGACAGATCATTCGGTTTGATGGATTGGGGGCGGGGAATTTGGCCATATAAAACCCATTGGCTCTGGGGGAGTGCCTGCGGAATGGTGGATAATGTACCAGTTGCGTTTAATATTGGCTATGGATTTGGCTTGGTTGGAAGTAAAGAAGGGGCAACCCATACAGAAAATATCGTGTTTTATGACGGCAAAGCGCATAAGCTTGATGAGGTGACTTTTCATCATCAAGACAGAGACCCCACAAAACCATGGAAATTTACGAGTAATGATGGAAGGTTTGAGATGGTTCTTGAGCCTCTTATACCACATAAAGAAAAATTGAATTTTGGCATAATAAAATTGGATTCTGCCTTACTGCATGGATATTATTCTGGAGATATCATATTAGATGACGGCAGAAAGATACATATCGAAAATATGCTGGGTCATGCCGAAGATATTTACTGGAGATGGTAATTCCAATCTTTCCAGAATTTTCTTTAATTCGTTTACTTATCTCTCTAATTTTCAATCTTCTAATTAAGAAGGTAAGAAAAAAATAATGAAGAATTTAGGTAATATAATACTTTATATACTCGCAAAAAAATACGCTATAATTAGGCAAAACATCCCGCTTCTCATCAAGATAAATACCCGTCCCATGTATTCCGTCTCAAAATCATAGATGTAATTAAAAATAGCTGAGATAACGATTAAGATTATCGCAATTAACATCGGAATTAAATAGAGAAAATAATTGAAGATATCCGTGAATAATGGGATTACTAGAAAAACAATTGTTAAACTCTGAAGGACCAAAATAATATTTTGAGATTTTTTCACAGTTAGGAGTTCAGCAAGGAGTTTGTATTCCTCAGTGTTTTCTCTTACTTTTACCACTTTTTTGCAACTTTTCAAAAGGTCTTTTGATAATTGTAGGCTAAATGCGCCGAGGAAAAAGAAATATACGAAGATTGGAATTGAAAGATCATTAATAAGGGCACCGAAAAGTAATCCAAATGACACCATAATAGCAATTATTAAATTAATAACGATGCTTTTCTCTTTCCATGTGTCCGCGTATAAAAATGATATTCCCCAGACTATTCCTATTATCGCGAGAACTATCAATATCATTATATTTCGAGCAAAATAAAAGACAATTATCCCTGCGAATCCATAACCTGCTAAATATAGCCCCGCGGAAATGAATTTTATTATCTCAATCTTGCCAAATCTCTTCTCTGCATTTTCTTTCGGCGATTTTAAATAGAGGACGAGTAGCATACCAGAAACAGTGATTAAGAAATAAATTATTGCACCAAAAATCAAATTATCAACGAACCAATTAAACCCGACGTCAAATCTACTGTTAAGTACTCCAAGAAGGAGAAAAATTGTCCCTTTAAACCAATTGACTAATTGATATTTATCTGCAAACGCTTTTACATTCATTTATCTTTTCACCTCTCTATGGTAATCCCTCTTCTATTCTTTTTGCATTTTCGAAATCGAGTGTTAGATTCATTCCATTGTATTGAATGAAAGTAATCATAGTTCCGAATGTCTGATTACAATAAGGGTTCTCGAAGCGCTCATATGGACCGAGATCCACTTCTTGATTACTTACATACATATATCCGTCCCATCCTACCTTTATCACCCCTTGTGAGGGAGAATCGTAAATTATTTCATATCCTATTGATCTCTCGGTTATCTGCAAGTTCGCATTTAATATTTTACTAATGAAATCTTCATAGGAACTGAATTGAGGATCAAATTTGCTTCCCAACTCCACAATCCAAGTATTCTTTTTACCGTCCGCCCTTAAATCATAATCATTTTTCCATTCAATGGCATTATAGGAATATAATGCAACATAACTATCATTACGCCGACCGAACACCCAATTTCCTGTCTGATTCCACTCATTAAATGCCCAACGAGGAAAATAAGCATGCGTATATGGCTTTTCTCCCAAAAATTCCAAAACCAATTCTAAGATAAGTGACTGTGCTTCGCGATCATATTGTATAATCCCCACATTTTCATGTAGCGTTGTCCGCGGTTTCCACCCTGTTGTATATTGCTTATTTTTAGTAGCTGCTAATACACTCGGAGAGCTTGTAAAGACCGTAGCATTCCTGTCGATACATGCTTGCCAGATGAGCTCTTGAAGACCATTCATCCCCTTCTGGTGGTCTTGTACGCCGGATAGTTGATAATACGGAGTTTTATAGGTATAGGTATTTGCTGTTTCTAATGCGACTCCTTGTGTAATATCTTTAATAATTTCGCTGAAATCATTTATTGAAGTCCCATAGATCATTGCTCCAATCTCAAATAGATCTACAAATGTTTCATCATTGAAAATTAATTCGGGGTCTAAGTCATACTTGTCCATTAAACCTAAAGAAGATTCTAAGACTGGAGGTGCGGCAGGAGCAGACATAGGCCACCAAAACATTAGGTCAGATTCCATCTGGTATCCTATATCATATATCGGACCCTCGATAATATCGATATTATTTCTTGACTTATGGATATAAGGTTCAGTTTGATGTGCGGTTGCGTTGGCAATCTTTTCCAAAATCGTGGGAGTTGTGTAATTTCCCGTTGCTAAGAATATTGCGGCTCCGTTTCCGCTACCCAGGTCTTCATCCTTTCCGAGACCGAGCATCACCCATGCAGGGTCCGCTGTCGATTCTCTATCAATTGCTCTCACAGTAGTATTCGTTTGTTTATGATCTTCTGTCCTTCCGTGGGCGGTGGCATATACACCTTTATAATAGTTATTTGCAAAATCAAAACCGATTAAATCAACTATCATTTTTGATTTGTTGACAATAGTTTCATTTTGGGCAAAATCCACTAAGTTTAGGAGTGCTGTCAAGTCTAAACGATAATATATATTAGAATGCCATTCGGCAAATCCTAACTTTGCCCTCCAATCAAGCCATCGGTTTACGAGTGGGAGTGCATGGTCAACATGTTGAGTACCATTCCATCCAGTATTATTAAAGATATCAGAGGAAAAAAGCTGCCCTGCCAGTAATTCTGCTGTGTGAAAAAGAATCATATGATTTTCTGTCCAAAATATCATTGAATCCTCACCTGGCTCTGTAAACCAGTATTTGAAGTTCAATATAGCGTCTGTTATATTATCCTTTAGACTATTATTGAGATAATCGGTTTCATTATCTAAATACATTAAACGTAGCAAAGTGTTCATATCAAAATCAGCTGTATCTTGTCTACTATTAACAAAATCCACGGCTTTTTGTATTTCCACTTCATTATACTCCACGGGTTCACTTCTATTGAGATATACTTTCGCACATTGTTCACTTAAACCATCGCTCTCATTTGCTTTCTGTAGATAATAATCTTTTCTTTCAGTTATGTTTTTATCAGAAACATATGCCGATGCAGGAAGGGCATTTTCGCTAAGATCCCCGTTAACTCCTCCATCCACGGCTAATTCTGGTCTAATGGGAACGAAGGTGGATAATGCGACAATAATTGGCATTAGGATAACTATTGCGATGAGAATTAGGAGTTGTACTTGTTTTTTCATTTTTATCATCTTTTTTGGATTTATAATTAGATTTTATAAAAACATTCTTTTAGTACTTATATCAAAATTGATGATATTCTTAATAAAGATTGCTTTCTAATTGTCAGCACATACTTTTTGGTATTGACTTAATACCTTGAATATTATTTTCATTCAAAAAAAAGAGAATAGGGAATAAATCAGTTGATTGCTTTCCTATTCTTTATGTATAAGTATATTTGCGAGCCATTCGGGTAAGAAAAAACCAAGATAATAGGTTATAACACTTGTGATCAATAATATCCTTATGAAAACGATAAAACCTAATCCTATCCACGTTGCTGAATCCAGTAAAGCCCCAACCGTAAAAAGCGCAAAGGCGAGGAGTAAAAATCTCCCTTTCCATTTAATTTTTTGATTCTCTGTTCTTATAGCTTCAAGACTAATTATCAAACCCGCAACTATGGCAATTATTATCGAGATAATGGCGAATGAGAATGTAAGTACGGTACGCTGGACAATATTTCCGGGTAAGACTGTGGCAATAAGATCTGGTTGAATAATAAGGAGAATAAAAAACAAAATTTCATATCCACCAAAAATAACTAAGGATATGATTGTGATTTCTTTTTTGTACTTATTGTAGATCAAATTACCGAAGGAATACATCCATGTTATCAATGCGGGCGCGATAAATGCATTTACTAAGATCAATCCAAGAATTTCATTTAATGGTGTATCGAAAAATAATAGCGATAGCATATTGAACGCCGAATGCCACCACGATGCGCTTAGGAATATCCAGGTTAATCCAACAGTGATGAATGTTTTTTCTTTATATTTAAAATATTTCCACATCAATTTTATCCCAATTATTAATGAAACCACCACAAAAACCAGGCTCATTAATCCTCTTGTGAACTCTCCTATCGTCACACTTTCAAAACTCAACTTTATCCCCTAAGATAAATATTAGTAGTTATATAAGATATTTGGGAATAGGATTAAAGCATTATGGTTAATTTTTAATGTCTCTCTCAATTTTTTGTCGAAATAAAAGATATTAGGAGGTAGTTTGAATGTATAAACTCATCTCTCCTAAAGTTGTTGTATCCGCGGTTGTTCGAGCCCATATCGAGATAGTATATGTATTTGCGGGAAGAGAAGGGTCAAAATACTGGAGGGCAAAGGAATATCTCTGCCGAAAGTCGATAGCTTCTGCCTCCACTGTCATTTCCTGTCCCTCATAAAAACCATTTATCTTTATACGGATGTAGACAATATTATAGGTATCATCGATGGGAAAACGCACAAATCCATTAAATACGATATATACGCTGGAAGTTTCATCTAATTCAACTGTAAAAGACATCGGATCGACGTACTCAAATGATGTACTATCAAAAGAATATGAATTAGACTCTTTATACCAATGATCAATCGAAGAGATCTCATTTAAAGATGATGGACTTAAATATGTATCATAGATTACGTATCCACCTAATCCTAAACTAATTATTGCTAATAGAATTGAAATCGCACCAAGACCTTTTCCACTTTTCATTTCGCTCATCTCCAATAATTCATACTTTTTAGTTTATTTGGGTTGCTAATTACTGTCATCTACCCTATATAAGATCGATCTTTATTTCTAATCAGATTTTGAATGATTTGGGTTAAAGAGTGAAACCAAATTGGACTAAATTATTATAATCTAAAAAAAGTATATATATATCTTTATACATTATAGTCAGAATTCGAATATCATAACAATTGAATAAGGATAAAAAAAGTTAAAAAAAAAGATTATGCTTTCTCTAACTCCATCTCTTTAATTGCCTTCGCACTACGGAAGGGAAGATCCTCTGTTGATTCGCCCGATCTATACTTGAATTTTTCTTGGAATTTCTCATTGAGTGACTGAAAGATGAGTGATAATGGTAAATCCATCGGGCAATTATTCGCACACGAACCACATTCCACACATCGATCCGCATCATGTGCAATTCGGGTTAATTGATATGTGACATTATCAATCGCTTTATCTTTTCGCTTTTTCTGTAATATGCAATCTACGCAATAACATACGGGACAAGCTCGAATACACATCCCGCACATGGTGCATTTCTTCAGCTGCTTAATCTTTTCCTCTTGTGAAAGGGCATCCCACTCCGCGAGATCTTTTGCTCTCCTCTCTTCGGCAGTCTTAATAATTTCGTTCATTTTTTCTTCATGGGCATTCTTAATATCACCAGAAAAATCTTGCGTTTTAACGCCCGATACTTCGAGTAAATCAGCCCCTTTCTCGGTATGAACTTTAAGGATCACATCCTCCGAATCGATGGGGACGCCTATATCAGTTACGGAAAGATCTGCGATAACTGGGTCCTTTCGTACACATCGAGCGCAATTATCGGCGATATCGATATTTACCTGCTTAGTCTTTCCTCCTTCGAGCATAAAAAGTAAGCCATCGTCGGTGATCTTTTCCTTAATGATTTTAGAAGTATCGAGATCTTTCTCACTGCGTAATTCGCGTGAGACATTTAAGGTAATTCCTCGATCTTCGAGAGCAATAATGAATAGGTTATCCAAATTTACCTGTCTGAGTTTACTTAGTTCAATTAAAGCTCGTATATCACACGGACGCGCGATAAGGGCGATTTTTCCATCTTTCGCACCGTTCGCTTTTTCATGCAAAAATTTTGACGCTGAATCCGTGCGTGAAAATCCATAGGCAATTAAATTTGTTAATGGAAATTTTTCAATATCTTCGGGTTTTTCCCATAATGCTGGGGAGATCGAGAACCGATCTTCTTCACCCGTTTTTCTACTAACTTTCGCTTCCGCTCCGATTATTTTATCGACCGTTCCCTCTTTAAGAAGTGCTTTTAATAATTCGGGAAAGTCGGTCTCTTTTATGAGATATTCTGCTTTCGTATCCACTGTGTTCCAACTCGTAATCTTAATTTTATTGAATTATAATTGGAAAAATAATAGTTCGAATGAAAACCCCATACATAATCGTATAGAGAAATCATTTATTATTTTCCACTTGATTTAATACATATTTTTAAATTATTTTAATTAAAAATGTGCGCAATGGGGCATCCATTTCTTCAACAAGATTCTCATTTTTGTAATCTTGTATCATAAGGGCACATATTCTTATTTTTGTGTGTCTATTCGAATAGGATTTGGACCGAGTTCTTGAATCTTTTTATGGAACTTTGTCGCTTCCTTTTGGAATTTTTGTCCTTCCGCGGCGCTGCAATAGAACATATGAATCCGTTCTTTATCTAAACCGATCGAATCGAGCAGTTCCTTGATATACTCAACTTCTCGGTATGCAAAATAATTTCCATTTTCATAATCGCATTCGCCTGGGTATCAAGCTGCTACCAGAACACCGTCAGCACCTCGTCCAAACGCACGCATCACCAGGTCTGATCCCACTCGTCCAGTACACGGCACTAAAACCGTTCGGATTGAGGATGGATATTGGGCACGGATGGTTCCTGCCATATCAGCACCTCCATATCCTCATTTCCAACAGAAAAAGCCAATGATCTTAACTTTTCCATTTTCATTTCCAGACATTTTAGCATTTCCTCCTCGTTTACTCCTCGATAGGTAAGAATTCATCTATATAGGCCATATATTGGACATCTCTGTAATATCTGAGTTCAATCGCGTTGCTTGGACATTGGGCGGCACATGTTCCGCAACCTCGACAACTGATAATGTCAACGACTAAATTTCCGTTTTCATTTATGGATATCGCATTGTAAGGACAAGCTTCAATGCATTTATAACATTTCGCGCATCGCTCGTCTGATGGAGTCGCCCGAATCAGTTCCATGGTATATTCACCCCGACCCATCGGAATCGCTGCTGAGGACGCTGCACCTTTGGCTTGCCCTACAGCTTTATCAATACCTTTCTGTCCTTGACAAGAGCCGGCTATAAAAACACCCGGAACCTTCGTGCTAATCGGATCCAATCGAGCATGAAATTCTTTGAGAAATCCATCAGGACTGCGTTCCATGTTCATTACGTTGGCGATTTCTACCGTGCCCTGGGAAGGCAAAGACGCCGATGATAAGACTACCATATCAAATTCTTCTTCAATGACCGTATCTGTTCCAACGGGCTCCATCTTCACCTTCAGATTCTTAGTTTCGGGATCTTCTTCAATATTTCCAACCAAACCTTTCATGAAAATAATACCAGAATTACGTGCTCTACGATAATACTCCTCATAATCCTTCCCACAATTTCTCATATCGATATAGCATACGACAATTTCGGAATCGGGATATTCTGATTTGATTAGCTTGGAGTTTTTCACCGATAAATTACAACACACTACGCTGCAATATTCATTACTACGTAAATCTCGTGAACCCACGCAATTGATGAATAATATGCGTTTCGGTCGCTCTCTATCAGAAGGTCGCTTTAGATGCCCAAACGTAGGTCCGTTTGGCGCAAGAATTCGCTCAAGCTGAATCTGAGTTATTACGTTGTCATAAGTGCCGTATCCGTAATCATCCTCTTCATAGAGATCCCAACCAGTCGCAATGATGATCGTTCCTACTTCTAAATCCACATATTCTTCTCTCATGCTAAAATCAATCGATTCTTGATCGCATGAGTCCACACACGCAAAACACTCCACACAAGAGTCTCGAGCAATATCATATACCGCTGGGACCGCTTGCGCGAATGAAATGTCAATGCATTTACGGGCCGAAAGGTTTTCGTCGAAATAATTCGGTACATAAATCGGACAGACTTCAGTACACTGGCCGCAGCCCGTACACGAGCCTTCATCTACATACCGAGGACTTCTCTTGACCTTTACCTGAAAGTTGCCAATATATCCATCCACATCAACAACCTCGCTATAGGTCATGATGTTTATATTCGGATGACGATTGGCCTCTAACATTTTTGGCCCCAAGATTCAGATAGAACAATCATCTGTGGGAAATGTTCTGTCCAGTTGGGACATCCGACCACCAATGGTCGTTTTCTTTTCCACAAGATGGACTTTATAACCCGCGTCTGCTAAATCGATGGCTGAGGTTAGTCCTGCAATGCCTCCACCTATTACTAAGGCTTCGGGTTTTACAGGTACAGTTTTTGTAGGCACATCTTCTAATAACCGTGCTCGTGAAATTCCTGCTTTAATGAGTTCAATCGATTTTTGTGTCGCTTCTTTCTTCTCTTGTTGATGGACAAAGCTACAATGTTCTCTGATATTGACGAATTCAAGGTATCGTGGTGGTAAATTGATCTCTTCGAGTATCGCGTGAAAGACCGGTTGATGTGTTTTAGGAGTGCATGCCGCAACAACGACACGATCAAATCCGACTTCCTCGTGTTGCTCCTTTATATAGGCGCTTCCACCTTCAGTACACATCGATAGATATTCATACGCCCAAACATTCGGTAGCTTATCAATCTCCTCAACTATTTCTGGGACATCGAGTATTCCCGCTATGTTAATACCTCACCGACACACAAATACCGCAATTTTTAGTTCATTGGTCTGTTCTTCTTCAGACAATTTTTACACCTTTTGGGTAAATTAACCTCCAATATCTTGAGATTGATTTGTTTTGATTTTTAATTATAAGTTTAATATATTTAATTGGTAAAATTAACAATTGTTCTTAATATTTGTTCTTAAGATTAATCATTGAACTATTAATAACTATTGATATTTCAAAAGTAAGAATCTGCATATTGAATGTGGTAAGTAAAGATTTTTGAAACTTTTCATTCAGAAACATTTTATTTCTGATCTATTTTGATAAAAGAATTGCTCACCTGAAAAAAAGTAAAATGGAATATTTTTCATAAGTGAATTATTATTGTATTTTTACCCTTTTTCACGCAGAAAAGCCACGTCCTTTAAGGCGTGGATGAATGTGTTTAAAAATCACTAAACTCAAATAGTTTTATCCTTTTTATCCAACCGAATTGATTAAAATATAATGGAATATCGAAAAGATGCTCATAGAGTCTATTCTCTCACATACCCCTTAATTTCTGGAGTAAAATCCCGTCAACCCGTGTTTATAGAGGGGATTGGTATTATTGAAGCTCTAAAAACAA
>WJIN01000150.1 GCA_014730295.1 Promethearchaeota archaeon
CTGTAATTATAGATATGCTCAGTCGTAGGTCGGAGAGCTTAACAGGTTTTTCCCGGTTGCGGTGCTCGGGCTCACCTCTAAAGGGTTCGCCCTGCGCTCCTCACCCAAATTCCTTCGGAACTTCGGGAAAAACCGATGTTATACAAAATATTCCTCGCAACTTTAGAATGCGCTCTAATAAAATTCGAAAATAAAAATAATAATGACTTCGGACGGCTAAAGCCTACTCGCCACCCCGAAGGGGGCAACCCCCGGCTCGTCCTCGTCATTATTTTTATTTTCTTGCCGATAGTCCAGACTGGACTTTACCATTGCGCTTGAATAAGTTGCTGCGGCATACCAAGCCAAGGGCTTGCCCTTCGGGTTCGTATAACAGATTTTTACCGGTTGTGGTACGCTCCTCGGCTCAAGGAGCCTGCGGTGCGTTCCTCACCCAAATTCCTTCGGAACTTCGGGAAAAACCGATGTTCACCGTCCGAGTAATTACATTATTATAGACGACAACAAAAAGGCACTTTGATTAGAAACGAGACAAAAAGAGGGAAACAAAAAATTCATATAAGATACTGCATTAACTCTACAAATGAGAATACTTATTGATACAAATATCTTGATAAGTAGGGAAGGATATGAATTAGTTGAAAAAAACCTTCAAGAATTATCTAGATTACTTATAAAACTTAACCACCAATTAGTTGTCCACCCAGCTTCTATAGATGATCTACAGCGAGATAAAGATGAAACTAGAAAGAGCATTCAAATATCAAAATTTAGTACATATCCTCAAATCGAAGCACCGCCTAATGCAGAAGACGAAAATTTTCTTGATATAAATAATAATGATAATTCTCATGATAAAATAGATCTTCAAATGTTATATTCCGTTTGGAAGAACGCAGTGGACTTTCTAATTACTGAAGACAGAGGGATTCATAAAAAATCAGAAAGTATAGGAATTGACAATCGTATCCTAGATATTGATGAAGCATTGGAATACTTCAAACATGAATCTACACCTCTGACGGTAAAACATATCTCTCCTCCTGCAGTAAATGAAATACCTATGCATAATATAGACCTTACTGATCCATTTTTTGACTCACTTAAGGCAGGATATAGTGAATTTCCTCATTGGTGGAGTAAATGTTGTAAAGAGGGACGAAAGGCATGGGTATATAGACATGAAGATAAAATTGGTGCTATACTGATATATAAAATAGAAGATGATCCAATAGATTGCAATCCAATTATTGAAACCAAAAAAAGATTGAAAATTTGTACATTGAAAGTATCGCACACAGGATATAAGATTGGAGAGTTATTTCTTAAATTTGCGGTGGCACATTGTGTAAAATGTTCATTAGATGAGATATATCTAACCCACTTTACTGAAGAGAATGATTACCTAGTCCAACTTATAGAAGATTTTGGTTTTGTAAAGGTTGGATTAAATAAGAGATCGGAAGATATCTTTATCAAAAAACTGATCCCTGATACAAATTGCGATGCTCCATTAGACATGTTGAAAAAATATTATCCAAGTTTTTACGATGGAGAATTAGTTAGAAAATTTATTGTCCCCATCTGGCCAAAATATCACCATAGGTTGTTCACAGACTATCGAAGACGTCAATTAAGTCTCGCAGAATTTGACGGTGGAATGATAATTGAAGGCAATACCATAAGAAAAGCCTATCTTAGTCATAGCAGGAGCAAACAAATTTCAATCGGAGACATAGTAATTTTCTACAGATCTATTGATGAACATAAAGTAACATCCATAGGGGTTGTTGAAAAAGTTATACACGATCTTACTGATGCAAGCGTTATTAGAAGGGAGGTCGGTAAGAGATCAGTATATACTGACGAAGAAATTAATCTGTTTTCTAATGACCCTACAAAAGTCATACTTTTTAGTCTAAATTTTCATTTTCCAAAACCAATCCATCTAAATACATTAAAAAAAGAAAAAATAATTATTGGTAATCCATATTCTTTAAGAGAGATAAAACATCACAATTATGAGAAATTAAAAAAATTGGTTGGTCTAGACGAAAAATTTTGTAGAAATAGTCTAATAGTCGACTAAACTAGGAATTTTATATCCAAATCTCCTTAACAATAAAGTTGCCTTATAATCCCTTAAGTTATAATAAGATTGAGGGGGCCTAAATCCTTTTATCATTTTTCTAATTTCACTCAAAGGTAATCCATCAATAAATTTTTTTATAGATTTAAAGATAATTGCTGTACCCTCCTTGCATCCCTCGAAATATTTAAGAAACTCCTTTTTAGAAATTCCTCCTATTTCTTTTGTGAGGCTCCATAATTCCTGGATAGGTAGTCTAATCTTTTCTTTTACAATAAAACAACCATTTATTTTTTTAATAGGAGCACTTGTATATATAAAGCATCTTTCGTTTTTGCTGATATTAATATTCTGCCTTCTATATTCTAACAATTTTTCCCTACTAAATATCTTCTTAGAGTATTTTTGTTTAATTGCGAATAACTTAACCAATAATAACACCTCTTTTACACTATATCTTGTTAATATTACTATATAAATCTTACGGGCACCCAATCGGTGACCAGTGCAATTTATTTTGGATATATCCTCCCCAAACAACCTCCCTCTTTTTGTCTAAACTAAACACTGCTGACGCAGAATCTATAATAGTGCCTTTTTGTTGTCTAAAAGAAAGTCTGCTAACGCAGAGATTAATAGTAATAATGTAATTACCCCAATATTCCTCACTCGTTCCGCATCAAAGCTCCACGAGTTGCGGCATACTGCGGTGAACATACTTTAACCAGTTGCGGTGCTCGGGGCATCAAAGCCCCTCCGCTCCTCTCCCAAATCAGACCTAGTTCTAAAGAACTCACAAGCTTACGCTTCTGCCTAACCTCCCAGATGAGTCTCACGAAAGCGGAGCCTCGTCGGACACCCTACTGACTTCGGTTAAAGTTATGTTATGCGTAATTTTTTATTTGCCTTGCACAACCTTTGGTTGCACAATTTCTCGATGAAAACCCTTGCTCCCATGCAAAGCTCACAAGGGCTAATCAATTAATAGGATTAATAGGCAAACCAAACATAAAATTTGATTTTGTTTTCTTCGAGAAACTTCACAGTTGAAAATCTATATATAAAACAAAGAAATATTTATTTTTTCATAGAAAACTTTATATAATCAGTAAGAATTATACATTACAAAATGCCAAATAGATCAGAACATAACAGGTCTAGTAAAATAACTGATCCTTTCCATTCAGCTACATTCCGTGATAAAATTAATAGATGTATGGATAGTACATCTAATATCCATCCAGGTGATAGGCACAGGAAAGATGAGGTGCATACTCTTGAAGGTGTAGAAAAAAGGTTTGGTACCTCTGGATTACCTACTGCTATTTCACATTTAGCTGAAGATATGAAATCTAATCTGAGAAAGAATAAAAAAATAATTTAAAATTTATATTTTTATGGGTGATCAAGATTACAAATAAACCAAAATGGTATGTCACAACATGGGGTTACTTAATAATTATGATATTGGTTTTTATTGGTATTTTGATAATATATCCTTTACTGGTTGCATTAATTACATACTTAATAACTCGAGATAAAGGAGTAACATCCGATATGGTGGAAATTGCTGGTAAAACTCTAATATTTGTAGTTATTATCTTTGGAGCATGGTTTAATTCCTGGTATAAAAAAAATATAATGAAAAAATAATAATTAAATAAACTGTTTCTTTGTTTTTAGATTATACTCTGCTAACGCAGTAATTGATAGTAATAGATTTTCAACTGCTACGGGTAAACCAAAA
>WJIN01000151.1 GCA_014730295.1 Promethearchaeota archaeon
AAGTATAAACAATATGAAAAAGAAAATTCCCAAAAAATAGGTGTTGGATTCGGTGGAACACATTACGCACCTCAGTTTCAACGATTAATAAATGACAATAATATAGCAGTATCCTTTATTTGTCCAAAATATTTTATTCGAAGTTTAAATGAGGATTTAATTGAACAAATATTAAATAACAATCTAGAGAAGATAGATTACTTCATTCTTGACTGGTCGGGGTTAAATTCTGCTGATAAAGATCATCTACTTCCATTATTAGAGAAATTTGACATTCCAACCAAAAAGATTAAAGATTTTTAAGGTTATATAAAATCTTAATTTCCTTTAAGCGTTAGGAATCCAAATTTTGATAGTATTTTAGTAAATTTTGAAAAACATAATTTGTAGCAGAGAATCCTTGAGTAGCCGACCTTGAAAGTACTTTTTCGAGAAATTCCCTGTTTTTGATATCTTGACCTGGCGTTATATTTAATTCTCTGATATTATAAAAGCTTCTCCATAAGTTCGTTGGCCATACGATTAATGGACTTAGATATTGATTGTATTTCTCTTGTCCTTTATCACTTAATACCAATTCATTTTTAATTTCATAAAGAGTTAAATCATCTTTCTTAATTATTCTAATCAATCCATCCTTTTCGATCTCATTTAATACATTTTGAATCATTGATAATTCAAGTTTTTGATTTCCGAAAATTTTATTCATATTTTCCAGTATTCTCTTATCTTTTTGAGGTTGTAATTTGATTAATGAGTAATTTCTAGCAATTACATTATATTTTAAGGGAACTGTTTCATGATCTAATTTATTGTATTGTATTAGGTTGCCCAATATTTCTTTAGCTATTATATATTTAATAATAAGCTGATCCTGTTCCGAAAATTCGTTTTTAAAAAGCTCGGAATTAAAATATGATCCGTAAATAGTTTTTAAAAGAGTTTTAATCGCATGAAATCCATCAGCAAGGGCTTGAATCGCTATATTTAATATTTCTATTCGATATTTATTATCATTGATAAATTTACTTTTATCTATAGGAATTGTCCTTATTAGATAGGGTTCAATATTGGTATTTTGTAAATAATCATCCCATTTTTGTTTCAATCGGAAGGATTGAGTCTTAGCGATGCTCGAGAGTTTAGCTACTATATCTGTGAGTCTAATAAGAAATTCTTTCTCATTTAATTCTGTCATTGATTTTACTTCCTTGTTTAGTAAAAATAATTTGGTTATCTATTATATTAATAATGTTCAATCTATTAAAGTTTCAATTTTTCTAAATTCAAAACAAAATCCCGTTTTAGTAATCATAATTGTTGTATAATCTTTATAATCTTATCAACTTGCTGGTTGTTAATAACTAACGGAGGTAATAGCCGTAGAGTTGTTAATCCAGCATTTAATAATAATAGGTTCATTTCCTGGGCTTTATTTAATAATTTTTTAATTTTAATACGATAATCTATTCCAATCATTAATCCCAATCCCCTAACATCTCTGATGTGTTTATTTTCATCCTCGGCAAGCCTAATAAAAGCACTAATTAGCTTTTTACCTTGCTTTTCAGAATTCTGTACTAAATTTTCAGATTTTATAATATCAATTACAGCATTAGCCGCACAACATACCAAAGGGTTTCCTCCAAATGTGGTGTTGTGCTCCCCTATCATCATTTTATTGTATAATTCCGAAGAGGCTATTGTAGCTCCCATAGGTAAGCCCCCTGCAATTCCTTTTGCCATACATATTACATCTGGAACAATATTATAGTGTTCATATGCAAACATCTTACCTGTCCTTCCAAATCCCGTTTGCACCTCATCATCAACAAGAATAAGATCATTATTTTCGCATAACTCTCTCAACTCTTTAATAAAGCTCTCAGACGCGGGATATACACCGCCCTCTCCTTGAATCAGCTCAATAAAGATTGCAACTGTATTTTCATTAACTAACTCTTTTACGGATTCGATATCGTCAAAAGAAGCCCATCTGACGTGAGGAGAGAGCCATGAAATAAATGCTTTTCGATACTTCATAGTATAAGTTAGAGCAAGTGATCCTAAAGATCTACCGTGAAAAGATCTTTTAAAAGCTATTATCTCGGGATTTTTAATATCTCGATTAGCAGCGAGAACTAATTTAATAGCTGCTTCTACTGATTCTGTACCACTATTTGAGAGAAAAGTTTGTGATAGGGATTTCGGGGTAATTTCAGCAAGTTTTTTTAATAATTTATATCTTTCCTCAACGGGATAGCCTTGCGGAACTAGTAGTAATTCTTCGACTTGTTTATGAATTTTCTCAATGTATTTTGGATGAGAATAGCCGATGTTCATCACCCCATGGCCCCCTACACAGTCTAAATACTCATTACCATTGATGTCGTATAATAAAGCTCCTTTTCCTCTACTAAAAAGAATATCCTTTTTAGGAAATAATTTTGAATTATAAAAACTTTCTTCTTCAATAATTTTTTGATAATTTTTTGTCATTTCATTTAATAACCGCTTTTCCATTCAAATATGTTCAATTCAAAATTTATTAAAATAAATAACTCTTATTAGTTATGAATTAATGAATAAAATGATTTAAATGAGTAAGCAATTTTTAGATAAGGAAGTTAATAAATTAGGCATTTTTACGGAAAAGGAGATATATGAAATTCCAGGAAAATTACAAATCCTTATAGAATCATATGAGAGTATCGTAGAAATTGCTAGAAATATTATTGATTTCGATACAAAGCATATATATTTGCTTGGAGCAGGAAGTTCATATCATGCAGGATTTGCTATTTCTTATATGTTTAATAGAATTTCTAAGATTCCAACTTATTGTGAATATTCGATGGAATTTCAATATTTAATTGAACCAATATTAGACTCAAGAGATTGTATTATAGCTATATCCCAGAGTGGAGAGACTAAAGACACTATCGAATCAATAAAATTAGCTAAGGATTCAAAAAAATGTCTCACAATAGCAATTACCAATAATAGTGAGTCTCAACTGTCTAAATTATGCGATCATAGTATTTTTTTAAATTGTGGCGAAGAAAAAAGTGTGTTAGCTACGAAAACATATATTAACCAATTAGCATCATTATCAATCTTAGCATTAGAAATTGCTATAATCAAAAAAAGTATTACAAAAGAAGATTATAATTTAATATGGGATGAATTAAGGCAAATTCCAACCAAAATTAAGAACACACTACCTAAACTTCACAAATCAATAGAAAAATATTCGAACTATTTTAAATTTGCGGAATTTTGTTTTATTTTAGGAGGAGGTCCTGATTATGCTACAGCGATGGAAGCTTCATTAAAATTAAAGGAGGGAGCAAGAATATTTGGACAAGCATATTCGACTGCTGAATTTCCTCATGGACCCATAACTTTAGCAGATTCAAAAGCATGGATATTGGCAATCATTCCTCATGAAAACGATCAAAGGAAAAAAAATTTGTTAAATCTTTTAGCAAGAATTAAGGAAAGAAAAGCTACTATATTGGGTGTTTATGAAGGAGATTTATCTGAAGAAATCCCGGAGCAACTAGATTTCGGAATTGTGGTTCCCAATACGATTAACGATTTACAACCTCTTGTTATGATTTTAGCGGTGCAATTGTTAACTTTAGAAATCGCTCGAATCAAAGGAATTAATTCTGATTCACCAAAATTCTTAACAAAAGTTAGCGGTATTTAATAAAGGACCAAATTTACTTCAAATACCTATTGCTAAAACTCTGAAATTTTGATAATTTTTAATCTGCATTCTTAAATACATTTTAAATTATTTCGATTATTAAAACTAGTAGAAAATTGTTTTTATTAAAAATCATAAGTGATAATAAAATATGAAATTGGAACATTTTGCAGTATCATCTAATTCTATTGAGGATTGCGATGAGTTTTTTCGGAAAATTTTAGGTTTTAAGAAAACTCGTGATTTTCACGTAAATGCTGATCTAATGGAACAATTTTTTGGTGTCAAAAAAGAACAGCAAATTTTAAGATATGAAAAAAATACTCTCTCAGCTGAAATTTTTATAAATACAGAAGAGAGCTCTATGAGAGATACTTTTACGCATGTTTGCTTAATTATTGAGAACCGAGATAAATTAATTGATAAACTCGAAGGTCATGGGTATGATTATGTGAAAGTTCAAAGAGAAGGTAAGGAATCTTATTATCTCTTCATAAAGGATAAGTTTGGGAATATTTATGAAATAAAGTAAGGTTAATAATTGATATTTATAGTAAATATTTTTAAACCTATATTACCATGTTGATTCTTGATTAAAATAATATCTCTTCTTAAGGGTGAAAGAGATTCAAAATTCGTTTAAATATAAGATTGTAATGTGTGGAAATGCTACTCCGGATTCTATTCCATTTATTGAGACATCATACTTTAGCTTTAAGGACTTCAAAACGATAGGATGCTGTATTAAACCTGTGGAGTGCATAACTTCAAAAGGAGATTCATATTTATTTGTAATTTGGCATTTAAATACAAATAGTCACTTTCTGTGTATATTACCTACATTCATAGATGGAGCTTAAGGAATAATTATTTTGTTCGATAAATCAAATCCATACGCGTTAAAGCAGCTTGAAAAACAGATTACTATCTTAAAAGAAATTACTGCTAATATTCCTTAGGATTATTATATCATATCTTTCTAATTTACGTTATAATTCAAATATCCTAGATGAATTTAACGAAATAATAAAACAGAATAAGATGAAAAATGTTTTCAATGTGGATAACCTTAAAGAATTGGATTATTTATCAAAGAAGGATTTTTTCAGATATTTAATAAATATAATCCATCCTGAATACGAACATTTCTCCAATTTTTCAATTATATTTCCCGCTGAGGAAGATAAGTTTAAATCTTTTTCAGAAACTTATAAAACCGGTCCTATATGTCATAGGAATAATCATTTATGTAATCTCAAGAAGTTTTATTTCAGTAGAGAAAAAGAATTACTCAAAATAAGAGAACAATTTCTTGAATTAAATGATAAAAAACGTATTTTACCAACAAAATCCTCAGAAAGAATCAAACTTGGAGTAGTTTGTTGTTCTTGTTATAAGAAACTATTTGAAAAATAGAAGATATAAAAATTTAATTTGAAAATTTCTCGAATTTTTCTTATGGATTTTATTTTATCATCAGAGTTGCCTTCTTAATAATTTTTAAATGATCAAATGCTAATTTTAGGTTAGCTACTTTATCTATAGCAATCAATTCTAAATCAGCCGCGTCATCTTGAGCTTTCGCTTTTTCTTTCCCAGTAGCAGGTTCACATAAAAATGCGATACTCACAGTATGCCCCCTTGGGTCGCGTTCAGGTTCAGAAAAGACACCTATAAGTTTTTTGACTTTAACTTTTATATTCGTTTCCTCTTTCGACTCTCGTATACACGCTGCTTCTACAGTCTCACCAATGTCAACAAATCCCCCTGGTAATGCATATTCTCCTTGAAAAGGCGGATTCTTCCGTTTTATTAAAACTATATTATTTGGATCGTATAGAATAACTGCATCAACAGTTAAAAGTGGAGTTTTAGGTCTGGGCATAATATATGTGAAGGAATTATTTAGATGAAATGAAATTAAATCTGAAATTTTAATAATTAAAACAAGTAAGAAGTAGTATTAAAAAGTTTATATTTAGTGCTTTAGATTCTTAACTTAAGATTTTAGCTTTTAAGATATGTTCAATCCGAGCATTTCTATATTTAACAATTTGAACATTTTCTTTGGTTCTTCTGACTAGAGTTTCTTTTTCTAAGGTTAATGAGTTAACAATATCCGCATTTAATTTATAATCATCCATATGGATATGATTTAAACTAGGAACAGGATTTAAATGATGATGGAGCGCTAAGATTTTTTCGGGAGTCTGGAAAATTAAGAAACTGCTGAACGATATATTTCAGCTGATATTCTCCCAGATCACCGAGTTTGAGGTCATCTTTTGCAGATCTCAGTCCTAAAGCAAGAAGGTTGTGTTCCATCAAGAACTTTCGAGTGATACGGGTACCAAAAAACTTCTCAAAATTAAGGATATAATTATATTTCGCATCGTGATTACCAACAACCACTAGCTTATCAATATCCATTTGAGAAATAAATCCCTTTATCTTATCAAATTGTTCAAATTTTCCTTTTTCTGTGAGGTCTCCTTTTATAAAAACCATATCTAAAGTATTCTTCTTAGAATTGACGTAATCAATAATATTTTCCATACATTCAAGACTAAATTCTTTTGACCCATAATGAAGGTCTGATAGATGTAGAAATT
>WJIN01000488.1 GCA_014730295.1 Promethearchaeota archaeon
GCATGGAGCTTAAACAAATACGCCTCCACACGTCATGTATTCCGGCGCAGAAATCGGGCACAAAAATCAAAGAAAAGAGCGAAGAGCGGCGGCGGAAGGGAAGAAAAATGTGGTAGGGTTCAAATTTACAGCTTACAACAGGCAAATGGATGCTCCGCTTCGCTCCGGCCTTCGGCAAATTGCCCTCCGTTGCACTGCGAGCAACTTCACCATTCGCCAACCCGTTGTGTGCAATGCCTGTTTGCCCAAGACAAAAAACGGGCGCGAAAGAACTGAAGAGAAATAAGGAAAAGGAAGAAAATGCTTAAGAAAATACTTACTATAGCTGGACAATTATTACTACTGGTAATTGGATATTTCCTAATATCATTGTTGACTGGAACTGTCTCTGGTACAGCAAAACTATTTGACCTTACCAAAGAACAACAGCTATCTGTTGCCAAAGGTTTAATCTATGTAGCGTTTTCCTTTTCTGCACTAATATTATACCTATGTAAGCGCTCAAAATGGGCAGGGTTGAAACTTTTCGCCTCTATTTTCTTACTTTATTTTGGTATTACTGTCTTACTGACACAAAGTGAATCTTTTGTTTTTCTTGAGCAACTTGTAAGGATTATTCCCAAGGGTGCCCTACCACTCTTGATTATTGATAATACAATGACCGCATTTTTGTTCTCCTTGCTGGCCGTATGGGTATCAGGAAAATGGAAACAAAAAACAATGGTTAATGATGAAAAACCTATTGAAATGAACTGGAAAATATTTCTTTCTAAATTAGCTATTCTTGGTATGTTGTATTATGCAATATATACAGCATTTGGCCGGTACGTTATGATTCCCATTGCAGGAGTTGAAGCATTTCAAGAATATTATGCAAATCTTATAGTGCCCTCTTGGATGCCTCTATTTCAATTTATTAGAGGAATTGTTTGGGTATTGATTGGCATGCCGATAATTTTCATGTTCACTGGTAGCAAACATGAAACAGCAATTGCAATCGGACTTTCGTTTTCCATTCTTATGGGCATGAACCTACTTATACCGCTACCATACATGTCTGAGCGTATTAGAATTGCGCATTTTATTGAAATTATGACATCAAACTTTACTTGAGGGATAATAGTTGTCTACGTTTTAATGTATCCTTTATCAAAAAACAACAAAGAAAGAATCGCGCCCGAAGAAGAGGGGCAAACAGCCACTAACAAACAAATGGGTCTCCGCTTCGCTCCGGGCTTCGCCACATTGCCGCAGGATATTTTTGAAGGGGATTAGAGCGGCAACGCCCCCATTTGTCAAACGTTGGCTGCAATGCTTGGGGCACAAGACAAAAGACGCGCGCGAAAACCAAAACAGAAAGAATAGAATGCAGATAGAAATAGCAACAAGAAATGATGTTCAGGGAATCTTAGAGCTGCAAAAAATTGCATTTCATCAAAGAGGCTTAGATTACAACAACATGAATCTTAAACCTCTGATTGAAACACTTGCTGAATATACTCAGACGTTTCAAAAATACGTGTGCCTAAAAGCAACAATTGAGGGAATAATTATCGGTTCTGTCAGAGCCTATGAATCAAGCGAAACATGTTATATCTCAAGATTGATTGTTCATCCAGAATATCAAGGAAGAGGAATTGGCAGCAAGCTGATGCTGAAGATAGAAAAGCATTTTAGAAATACAGCAAAAAGGTACGTATTATTCACTGGTGAAACCAATCAGAAAAGTGTCTCAATTTATAAGAACCTTGGTTATTGTATTTTCAGCCGTTCTGATGATTATGAAGTACCGATTGTTTATCTCGAAAAGAATCGATTAGAAGCAAATGATGTTTCAATATGTATTGCTGATGTTAATCGGGAAGTACACCAACTGGCAATAAAGGAGCTTGTTAAGGAATATTTCAATTGGGGAAATGGAATATCAATCGCAAAGTATGGATACGATTTCGACATTGAAACTATGTATGAAGATTTCTTAAATGAGCTTCCAATGTATACATATCCTGACGGGATTTTGAATCTTCTTGAGCATAGAGGAAAATTTATTGGAATCGGTGGATTTAAGAGAATTGACGAAAATACTTGTGAGCTGAAGAGGATGTACATTAGAGAAAATTATAGGGGAAATAATCTTGGTGAACGATTACTCCGAAACCTTCTAAACGCTGCTGAAGAATATGGTTATAGAGAAATGCGATTGGAGAGCGCAAAATTCATGATAAATGCCCATGCGCTTTACCTTTCAAATGGTTTCAAAGAAATAGAAATATATCAAGAGGTCGAATCACCAGAACAGTACCAGTCGATCATCTACTGTATGAAAAGACAATTAAAACCAAGCAGAAAGAAAGACGAAGACGCGCGCGAAGAAAGAAGAGTGCCCCAAGCACAGACAGCCAACAGCGGCAAACTGCCATGTCAACTGTAAAGCTCCGTTGCACTCCGCATTACAGTCGCCACAGCAGTTATGCCGCGGAACGTTAGGCGAAATAGTTTTGGCCCATAAAACCAAGAGGCGGGCGAAAGACAAAAATGCATTTAAAAAACATGGCAATGGCACTGATTGCTGTACTCGCGCTTTCTTGTCATTACAAGACAAATTCCGAAATCGATTTTGATCAGGAAATAGCAACAATAAATGAATACTGTTTAGAGGTAGAGAGAGACATTAACCTTGGCAAGATAAGAACCGATAGCACCAAATCAAACGTAAGGTCATACTATTCCGACGCGGAACGATACATCAATAGAAATCGCTTGGGCAACATTGTTAAATACACAAGGGTTGGCGGTTCGTCTTATTCTTATAGACGCATATCATACTACTACAATGAAAACGAAACAATTTTACAAGCGATAGTAAAGGCGATCGCATTTAACGGAGCTGAATACATCTGTCGGGTTTATTTCAGAGACGAAAAAAGAATATCTGAGAATGCTATGTATTCAACCATTGACACTTTTTTCTTTCCTAACCCTTGGCCTGAACAAGAC
>WJIN01000508.1 GCA_014730295.1 Promethearchaeota archaeon
ATCGAAAAGTTCGCATCTCTGGAAAAGTCAGGGTGCAGTGCGAAGTTGTCGGTGTCGGTATAAGCATAGGTCCACTCTATCTGTGAAGTCCACGGATCATAAGGATCTTCTTGGATCTCGTAGTCTTGTGTCTCGACAAAGTCGGTCTCGGCGTGCAAATCTACCATGATAAAGTTATCTGCATCCGCATAACTACTGACCGCACTTTCGCTGGTAAAGAATAGGATATAGATGCTTCCGTTCCATAGCTGTTCTAAGGCGTAATTAGAAGCTTCCAATTGTGCGGCTCCTCTCTGTCCAAAACTGCTGCCCGTGTTGATGGTGCAATATTTGCTACTATTCTCTCCGATTGGGAATCCTTGAATACTTAAATCATAGCTATAAGGGCTTCCGATCTGATCAATCTCGGTTATGTCTAAATATGAAGGTAATTCTACCCCAAATTGGATATTTTGCTCGTAATTATCAAACATCTCATTCATTTGGGCGGCTGAGATTACATCCTCAGTCATATCAATGAGGTGATGGTAGAAAACTTCTCCCGAGACATAGATCTCATCGGTGGTTAAGAATTGGGTTGCAAAATCGAATGTGCTCTGCCACGAAGTTGCGCTATAGGTATATGCCGTCGGACTGTTCGCGGAGTTAGAATAATAATTTCCGATCGAACTCTTGGGGGTCATCTCGAGCTCGGTAGTATAGATCTTGGAGCCGTCGATCTCGGTACCAGAGCCGTAATAGAGATCAATATATCCTTGTTGATAGATCGGCTCGTCAATATTATATAGATCCGTGAAAAAGCCGAGATTATTGATCATATTATAGTTCGCATCGTTGACATCTATGGTATAAGAATCGCCGACATCGGTAAATTCATAACCTCCCATAGTCTCAAGTTGGACTAAGGTCGAATTTGGAAGGTCTTTCAGTCCGATGGTAATTTTTGAATTCTCCATTAGATCATAGGGTGAGTCTGGGAAGTGCGGATATGCCTCACTATCTCTAAATGGTTTGGAAAGGATCTGGAAATAATGCGGGGTATTGATCGCGGATCTGGTATTGAAGTCCCCGGTCTTATCGAGTGGTTTTCTATCATACATCTCGACAAAATGCGAATCGGTTAAGTAATCGCATTGTTCTAAAATAATATAGGGGATCGTATGATTGGACTCGCCTTGCTGGGAGATCGTAATTACGATATCTACCGTATCGGCACCAACCATCTCATAGATCGCGTTCAGATCTTTCTGATAGGTGATATAATAACTATTATGTTCTTCTGGATCTAAATCATACCACATTTCGGTATAATTCAAGGGTAATATATATGGATCGGATACAAACTCATAATATCCGTCGTTGGTAATGTATTTGAACTCGATCGTGAGGTTATTGAAATCCCCGTTAAAGGTACTGATATAGTCGGTAATAATCTCGTCCATTGTGAAGGTAAGATTCAGCTCGGGGGCAAATAAAAGGGGTACGCTAAGGATCTCAAGAGTCGTGGTTTGGTTCGGCTCGTCTAAATCAATATAGAGGCTTGGATCATCTAATTGGATCGGATCCATCTGTAAAGAGTCGCTGTTAATAATCGGGATCGAGCTCTCGTTGTTGTTGCTCATTAACCTAACCGAATCGCTAAAGCGCTTACCTACTTTTTGGAAGCCAAAGCCGATATTATAGGCAGATTTCACTCCGTATTCAATTAAAAATTCTTGATTATTCTCAGGAGCAGTTGCAAATATAATGTGAGGTCGTCCTGAAGAAATGGTCTTGTCTTGAATACCATAGTGATCGTGCAATTCATCTTCATTATAGATCACAAAATACTCATCATCCCATTGGCTCACTCCTTCAAGTCCGTACTCCATCGTAAACGCGGTTTGGGAGCCGTCTCCGATACAATCGTGTTCAAATCGTATATACATTGCGGATTCTGACTCGTTGCTGGGGGGTAAGAAGCCTTCTACTAAATCTAATTGAATTGAAGTTTCATTGATCTCATTTGTAGGTCCTAATTGCATGGTACCATAATAACCACTTGTAAAGTCAAAATCAAGTTGATAATAGATCTCAAATTCGGTGCCCTCGTCGGGGTGTGCTGTGGTAAATTGGATTAACGATTGGTTGTGGAAGTCTTCTGAAGTCGGATAGACGGGGTCCCATTCGAAAGTCGAGAATTCATGCTCGTTGCCATCCTTAATACCCATCACTTTCAGCGGGGTGATCTCGGTTAAAGCGAGCATCTCTAAAATGGCGTTTTCCTCATCAATTCCGAACGATTCGGTCTCGTTATCAAAAACGAAGGCGATCGGCTGTCCGTAGGACTCTCCATTCATTACCCCTCCCAATGAAAGCGTGTTAGATTCGGTGGTGAAACCGTCCGAGATTGCCACGGATACATTATCGGTCGGTGAGCTAAACTGATCCTCAAATAAGGACCAATAGGTCTTTGGATTAGTGCTGGATGGGTTGGCTTCTAACCTAAGATCTAAGAGAGTGATTTCTACATCTCTCTGCTCCTCATAGATCGCCTCTTTACTATAATCAATACTAAAACTTAAGTTGAGGTCGCATCGCATTCCCATCAAGAAGGCGCTTTCTGGACCTAAATATTCGCTAAAGGTCATAATTCCGTCTCGATTGCCAGCTCTAAGCATAATATCGCTTCTGAGCGGGAAGGTCGAGGTACTCCCGTCATCATTATAGATCGTGCAGTCGAGATTGATCTCGATATAGTCTTGTACCGATAACTCATCTCCCGAAGCGTTAAAGAAGGGTGCTATCCAGAACGCGCCCGAAAAGACGGGGTAATTGCTCTCGAAGGGCATTTCAGCTTCGTTATGGGAAGCGGTACCCCATGAGGAGATAAACGGATCGAGTAAGTCAATCTTGGTATTTTTCTCTCCGAATTTCAACCAATTGGCGGGTTTGATCTCAAGCGGAATATTCATCATAGGCGATGCCTTATAATAGGGCGATTCGGCGATCTGGATTCTGATAGTAGATAATCCAGGACCTAAATCGTTGATGATTGCTGCCATCGTATCATTGGTAATTGTTATTAAACCGCCGTTCGCGGTCTCGTCTATCATATATGAGGTAGTATAATTACGTACATTTACACCGTTAGGGTTAATAAAGTCAATATAGGCATAATAACTATGATTATCCTCAAAAATGCTGGTAGAAAGGGCTTCTAAGGAGGAGGCGCTGTATTGCTGTGTGAGGCTGTCGATAGTCTTGGTAATGCCCGTAGGAATGGGGGTGGCTTCTTGGGCGTAAATATTGATCTCGATCGGTTCTAACCCGTCCGGAAGCGGATTGTCCTCATCGGGAAGATCATAGGTCAGATAATCGGAAATTCCTAACGCGATGTCTTTCCTATGAAGTCGAATTAATCCTTCGGCATACGTCGGGTCTTGTAGGACCAGTTGCTCGAACTCATAATCCTCGATAATATTCGTACCGTTAAACACGTGTTCATTAGAAGAGCATACATACTCCTCGGGTGTGTCGATACGCATCTCATCCCACTCAAAATGGGAACTAAATGCCCTGATATATAAGACCATATCCTCAATCGAACTAATTCCCTCGATTGAGCCGAAGATATCTGCAAAATGCATTAGGTAGTCTTCATCAAATGTGATGTCAAAGGATACCTCTCCGAATTCGTCGGTTAGTCCGTATCTCCATTCATAGGGTCCATAAGAGGAAGAGTTGGTATTTGGATATTTGATCCAATAGGTCAAAGGTCTGCCAAACATTTTACGCGGACCGTCGCCTGGACCTATCGAAGTGAGTTCTTGGGTACCGAGTGATTCATAATAAATTTTGGTGCCGTCGTCCATGATCGTACGCTCGTTAATAAAACCAGTCCTCGATTTCGGCATAAACCCGATATGGAGCCATACGATATTATTCTGTATGGGCTTATCATTCCAATCGGTAAGTTTGAAATTAAATTGATATTCCTCTCTGACTAACGCATCGATTGAAAGGGCGCTATATTCCTCCCCTTCTTCCAATGCCTCAAGAGGGTTTCTATTTAAAATATATTTCCTCTCCTCGATAAAGGATTGACTGACCACCATATTTTGTGTTTCGTACCCGATCATCTGCAGTTTTGTCTTCTCACCTTGGGTTATGATTCTGAAATAAGTTTCCCATTGACTACTGTTTTGATACGGATAGATATAGGTGTTCTCAATCCCATAGCTGATAGGGTCGAAGCCTTGTTTTGAGAGGTTAAATACCTGGTTTGGTAAATAGGTAAGTTTGAGGTTATTGACCGTTTTACCTCCCAATGGAAGTGAAAGCTGATCTTTTCTGAAGAGGGTATCATATTCAAAGAAACCAAGCGTATCAATCGGGATGGTATCAATCGGGATGTAGTCTGCGTTCTCGTTTTGAAGCATTATAATGAGGTTGCTGGCAAGATCCACTCGCTTGGTATAGGTGGTATTGTATTTTATATTCAAAAGGTCATAAATATCGAATTCACTGCTTTCTAAGGCTAAGTCGTTATAAAGGTCGTGGAAATAAACCATATACCCATTTTCGGCGATTGTATATTCCTCGGTACTAAATTCATAATAATGACTCATATTCCCATCTTCATACATTCGAATCCAGTCCAAATCAGTATCGAGTAAAGGGTGCAAAAGTTCGATCGGCAGGTAGGAATAATATCCGATCCGAATTTCATCCCCGCTCTGATATTGAGTATAGGTGAATTCTAACTCGCCGTTCGCGTTAATGGTTGCGGTATAGTTTTCGGGGGCGATTTCTTCATAAATCATCGAACCCGATTTATTGACTTGGGCGTGTTCACATGAGATGATTCCAAGCCTAATAGTTTGCCCATCCACGTCATATTGCGGTCCTTGAATGGTGATTAATTGCTGGTCGGTCTCTTCATAGAGTAATTCGGGTTGGATGCTAAAAGTTTCGGTGATGGACTGTTCAGTAATCCATTCATTTGCGATCATATCGTATTTGGCAAACGGGATCTCGATGAGATTATCGTATAAGGAGTTGCCGAATTGATCCGTCCTACTATAACTGAGCGGTGTAATTGGTTTCCCCTTAAGCACCTTATAGGTAATTAACAGATTCGTATCATATTGAATAAACTCAGATGAGTCCGAGTTCCAATGGGTAGTGAGGATAAATTGGTTATCCACATAATTAATGTGAGGGTTTTTGGTCTCGTGCAAAATTTCGGATTTACGGTAATATTCTCCGTTGAGATTGACATAGAGTGGTCGTTTCTCGAGATCCTCGGTAATATAATAGATGGCAAACTCATCTCGTGAAATAAAACCGGCATCGTTATAGGGTGACACAATATCTAAGGCATAGGAGGTCTCGCCGTCGATTGCCTCCTGCCATTTATAGGAATAGACTTCATCCTCGACGATATATTCATCGTTATCCAAAACCGCACCCTCCAATAGGAGCGAATCTCCGTAATTGAGCTCATAATAATCGTTTTCAAGATATACAGGAGTCTCACCGTGAAGTGATTCTTGGACGACGCTGATCTCGAATGGATTGAAGTTATCGATGGTAGGGTTAAGCAAGACGGTACCGCTCGAGGCTAAGTCTAAGGTATAGTCGCCAAGTCCTTGAGGAACGGTAAATTTCGCGTAATAATATTTAGTGTAATAGCCTTCGGGGGCATTCTCATCATATTTAGTTATGTAATAGATGTTTGAATATGCGAAGGTATCTCCGGATGTTGCATTCACCAATTCCAACGGAATGCTCATCAGCTCATCGAACGGAATTTGGGCGGTGGAATCGTCGAAACGGAAGTAGACCTCAATCTCATCGGAATATTCCACGTTTGTCGGGGTGGTTATCTCTTCTCCTTTGTAAAACGCTTTCACATCGGTTAAGGGAGTGGTAATCCGTTTATATCGGAAAGTATCTTTGGCGTAGTAGTTATGATAATCGGGCGCTCTGAACTCGATATCGGCGGTGATATAGCCGTTCTCATCCTCCTCTATCGAGTCTCCTAGCATATTGTATAGGGCAATATCGTGAATAGCGATTCGTTGATAGGGAAGGTTCAACACATCAAATCCTTCCTGCTCAAAATTCTGCATGAAAGAGCCTGGCCATCTCTTTGAGTCGGCAATCGTAAATGAGATCGATTCCAACAAGCTCAAATC
>WJIN01000152.1 GCA_014730295.1 Promethearchaeota archaeon
ACTCAGAAATTTACGCCGATTTATAACTCTCTTTCATAACCACGCCTATTGCCCCCTTCAGAAGCGCGAAGGATTCGAGGACCAGCTGTTCAGTTGTATGATGTCCGAGTTCGGACACATTACCGAGTGATATTACCCTTATTCGTGCTATTCGGATATTGTCATCATTATTGAACAGAATAATCAAAAGAAACGATTGAGGGCAAAGGATAGGCTTCATTCTGAACCAATTTAACGGTACACGCTTAGAAAAGGGCGACTTTCTAAAAGGACTCCATAAATTATGGAGTCGGGGGGATTTATTCCCTAGGAAAGAGATTTTCCACAGCTTGAACCCCCGTTCTCTCGCATTATGGGATTGGGCAATTTCCAATCTTGCCAAGCGAGCAATTTTCCAGGCTAATCGACGACCCCAACAAAATAAATTTTTAAACTAAAAAAGATAGTGTGTAATTTCTAAAAAAATTTGTTTTTTTTCACATACATTTCATTGAATCCTATTTTTTGATTTATTTAATTTCTTGTTGATCTTATTTATTTATTGGATGGTTCAATTTCTAAGGAATAATGAGATTAACCTTATGAATAATCTTAAGAAATTTCAGATTTCCTATTCTATTGATTTTTGCTATATTTGAATCTACTATATTACACTAAGCTACAAATTTAGATGAGAAGTCCATTGAGAGCAGAGAATTAAAATAGAGGAGTCTTTATTTTATTAGTAAGATTAAAAAGAGGAGATAGAATGATAACAGGTACATCATCAATTAGTGAAAAAGGGCAAGTGACCATTCCGAAGAAAATAAGAGACAAATTGAGAATTCTGTTCATATTAAGACTTATGGATCCAGCAATTCCTTCGGAAGAAGGTATAATACTTAATGTTTTTATATCAAGAGGAGCAATTAATTCTTATGAAATTTGAACAATTAATATATGAGGAAAGAGATCAAACTGCGTGGATTACTTTAAACAGACCTGAAACCCTCAATGCTTTGAGCATGCAATTATCAAAAGAGCTGACAGAAGCAATAAGATACATACGAGATAGTGGCGGAATTAAATTTGCTGTAATAAAGGGCGCTGGTAATAATTTCTCAGTTGGGGATGACATTAAAGAAATGATAAAATGGGGAGATGCTAATCAGATAATGCGAAGAGTGCGTTATTATCAGAATATGGCTAATCAGCTGGAAGAATTAGATAAAATTACAATCGCAGCGGTTGATGGCTATGCTGTGGGTGGTGGACTAGAAATAACAATGGCATGCGACTTCGTTATTGCTACTGAACGAGCGAAGTGGGGGATGCCGGAGATTGATGTGGGTATAACACCAGGATGGGGTGGTACTACCCGACTATCCCGATTGATCGGCAGAAGAAGAGCAAAAGAGATTAACTTCATTGGAGCACTCCATAATGCCCAAACAGCAGTAAATTGGAATTTATGGAATCGCGCAGTACCAAATGATCAATTAGATGTGGAAGTTGATAAATTATTGGAAGTTCTTCGTTCAAAAAATCAACAAGGATTACGCCAACTCAAATTAATGATTAATCGTGGTGTAGAGTGCGATTTATATACTGCACAAGGATTTGAAGCGCTATCAGCCGGATTGACCGGTGCAGTTAGTGGAATGTGGAAAATAAAAGACGCCGACCAAGGTAAAGGGATTTTTGGATTTAAAGATAAAGATAGTCTGTGGCAAAAACGTAGAAATCTAGCTAAAGAGTTTTGGACGGATTAGAGAACCAAGAAAGATCTCCAATGTTTATTCATATCTTTTCTCCATTTTTACTAAATTTGAAAGAGTATGTAGAAGATCATCGTGAAACTGTCCTTTAATGAACAAACATAAATATCACCATATTAATGTCATTAATAAAAGAATCAAAAATGTAACTTACAATTTCTAGTATTATAATAGGTTATAAATTTCTTTTTTGAATCATTTATGATATAGGAATCCTAATAATCAATTTTTTTAACCTTCAAGGACTCTACATCCTTAAAGTGAGTTTCCGTAGTGTAAATTAATATATTTCTTATTAAAGCCTCAGCTACGATAATTGAATCAACCATTGAGAGAAAATAATACTTACACTTGAGTTCTCCAGCAAAAATTGAGATATTTTTACGAATAGGAAGAAAATCAATCATCTCACCCTTTCGAAGATTTTCCATAATAATTTGAGAACTTAATTTTCCTTTTTGTCGGCATAAATGGGTAAATAATTCAATATAATTGATTTCCGATGAGATGAATCTATATTGATTCTTTTTTTTGGTATTAATTTTTTTAATCGTTTCTTTATGATTACTTTGATATAAACTTATTACTCCAGTATCAAGAAATATTGTATTTTTCAATCAAAATCCCTCTGGTATAACCTATCTTTCTCCCGTTCAATTTCCATTTTACGCTCTTTAGAGATTTCATTTATTACCTTGATAGTTGTTTCTCTATCCAAAGTTGATTTTAGTTGATCCTCTGAGAGATATGGTAATATTTTGATACCTTCTAAGGGATGATCAATGACTATGACTTTATCTCCATCTTCCCATCCATATTTTCGGCGAATCTCGGCTGGGATTGTGATTCTTCCATGATTACTAATATTAACCACTGTCATATATATTTAAATAGGAAAAGAACAATATATATTTGCTTATCATTCTCCAATTTTGCTAAGCAAGAATAGGTCGATTTTCTAATAATTCTCTATTGAATGTTATGAACGAATTAACCAGTACAATCCTTTAATGATTAACACTAAGTATCTGCTAATGCAAGAATTTCTTTTTGATCTGGTTTTGAACTAAACGTAATATCAAGTCTTTAAAAGATACCTCTTCCTTTTTATGTTTATTAGAGCATTATAAGCCTCTTCTGATAAGGAAACGGTTTTGTGTCTCATTTAATTTTGTTAATAATTTTTTATTCTATAATTCTTTTTATATCTTTTATTGCTCACTTAGATATTACTAACTACTACTCCTGACTTTAATCTAACTTTTCCTTTAATTTGAGGTTTTCTTCTCTAAGTTTTTCAATCGTTTTTGCTTGATTATCAATCGTTTTTGCTTGATTATCAATCGTTTTTGCTTGGTCCTCAATTGTCCGTTTATTGATTTCATTTTCTGTTAAAAATAATTCATTCTTATCGGGTTTTGCTAATACAAGACGATAGAGAGGTTCATCTTTCTTAAATTTCCGCTCCCGTTTCTTTAATCCGATTCGAAAAGGTACTATGTCGCTCACATCAATTAACGCATCCGAGACGAATTCTCCAGAGGAGTTTATGCTTACTTTCCGCAGTTCTTTTATCTTATAATCTCCATTATCTTGTAAAAGATAAGCTCTGGCAAACGGTGGTTTATATATATTAGTAGCAACGTGATAGGAATTAAATACGAGATAAAGGGGGATTTCTACAAGGCGACAGTAATCTAACTTTTCTGCAAGGTCGGAACGCCATGTACTGGGGGAAAGGATATTGATTCCCATCGTGGGTACTCTATTATCAAAATCCTTAGCTTGATAAGAAGGTAAATCATAGGGAATGTTTAATCCTTTAAAATAGGAGATGTCGAATTGAATGTCAATATTTATGCCATTTTTTTTAAAATAGTGATGGAGGTCCCACATAGTCCGATCATCCGGAAAATTGGTGGTTAACACATCGTAAAGATATGTAATTTCTGCAGAATGAGGTTCATTTTCTCTTCGACCCAATCTTGGGATATTGGGTTCATAGGTATCTGGCTCGGCATCTCGATGGCGGGTACTTACAAATGGTTTTTTATTCCTATCTTCTCTCCTCGGTGTATCTGAGCTTTCTTGCATTATTTTCACCTTCCCTATGCTTTATATACAATTAATCTATATAAAAATATTCTTTAATTTCTCAAACATATTTAAAAAGTGGAAAATATATGCTAAAACAATATCTTTATTAAAACTCTCTCACAAGGGCAAAATCAATTCTTATTAAATCAACTAATAATTTTAAATTCCTATTCCATATCCCCCAATTCATATGGTTTATGAATCAAGCTATAGTTATGCTCATCACTTATTATATCTTGTATTGAATAGAATAAAATATTCTGCTCTTGTGATGTAATCACGGGAAATCTGTAATTAATGGAAGTATATTTGATATGATTTCTTTTAGAATAGTTTTCAACAGATCTAATATGCGATTTTATTCTTTTCTTGTTAAACGTCTCATTTATCATCTTAATTTTTTTTATGTTTTCTTCAAAGATACTTATAAACTCGGAATCTAGTTCAAATCCAATAGAGTTCCTGGCTAAGATCATTGCCGCTAATGTAGTAGTTCCTGTACCCCAGAATGGGTCTAAGACTGTATCACCATAGACAGAAAACATATTTATCAACCGGTAAGGCAATTCGAGGGGAAAAGCTGCGGATCGCTCTCTCAAATCACCATTATTTTGTAAGGTTTGGGAAACACCCCTCATATCCTTCCATATATCTGAGAACCATCTATTACGCTCTTCCCAAAAAAAGGCGCTATTATATCGCGTCTCTGAGTTGGGTGGAAATTTTCGATTTTTCAATCCGTTTCGAAAGAGGAGAATATATTCATGTTCAAGAGTGACATAGGCATTTGATGGAAGCATTCCCGATCCCATAAATTTTGTAGGACTATTGGTGGGTTTTCTCCATAAAATCATAGGAAGTGGGATACTTCCGTTATCTTGGAAAAATTGCGAGACTTTTACGTGATTAGGGAACAGCTGAAAGGTTTTGCCTATTTTTCGTGTAGCATCTCCAATATTAATACAGATTATTCCGCTTTCTTTCACGACACGAACACATTCCTCCCAAACTTCACTTAAATTCTCGTGCATTAGATCATAGGCGAGTTTACCTTTTTCGTTTTTTAAAGCTAACCCAATCCTGTCATCTTTAGAGGAAAAGAGTTCATCCCACATTTCAATCATCGGGTACGGTGGTGAAGTTATAAGCAAATCAATTGAATTCGATTTGATCTCACCCATATCCTTAGAATCGTCAAAAAAAATGGTATGTGTTGTTTTCATACTAGTTTAAAGACAAACTTTTTATAAATACAAAATTCCAAGAAAGAATTTAAAGTTTTATTATTAATCCCATTGCTACTATTATTATAGCTTCAAAATTCTTAGATTATCCAATAGAAAATATAAAATTTAAAGATTTGAAAAAGAAAGAAAAAAACGAGATTTTATTTTTTCAGGAATTAAATGATTTAGTTTATTTAAGGAACTGAGCCACCATCATTAATCGTCCAACCATAAGTACCAATTAGAATTACATTGCGGGCGTATTCAGCGTCACCACCAGCCGTATATGTAGAAAATCCTCCATCAAAGCTAATACCTGCTTGCAATGATGTAAGATTACTCCATCCAATAAGTATCTTATCGTAATTCGAAGTAGATAAAGCAACTCCTTCAAACATCTCATCCATATAACTAACATTAGAAATATTCCAGGAACCAATATCTTGATCGAATGATGTAGCATAATAGAACATATAACTCATAGTTGAGACTCTAGATACGTTCCAATTACCAATATCGTGGTTAAACGAAACGGCGCCATAAAACATTTCACTCATACTAATAACATTAGAAACATTCCAAGAGTTAATGTTTTGGTTAAAGTTCGAGGCGTATTTAAACATTTCACTCATATCCGTAACCCTTGAAACATCCCAATCTAAGGATTGGTTAAAGGATCCCGCTTTTAAAAACATTCTTCTCATATTTTTGACGTTGGAAATGTCCCAAGAACTAAGATATTGATTGAATGAGGAAGCTTCCAGGAACATTTCACTCATATCGATAACACTTGAAACATTCCATAAATCAAGAGGATAATTGAAATCATTTGCCTTATAGAACATCCCACTCATATCAGTCACGCAAGAAACATCCCATGAATTTAAAGGTTGATTAAAAGTTCGGTCGAAATAGAATAAAAATTTCATGTTTTTAACGTTAGAAACATCCCATGAGCTAACATTTTGATTAAATGATGTACCCGCAAACATGTAGCTCATGTCTGTAACATTGGATACTATCCAAGAACTAAGATCTTGATTAAAAGATGGAGAATTGAAAAACATATTAGACATATTTCTGACATTGGAAACATCCCATAAATCAAGTGGTTGGTTAAAAGAAGACGGATGACCCCGAAACATAAAACTCATATCTGTAACGCTTGAAACGACCCAATCATTAATATTTTGATTAAATTCTATTGCCTCATGAAACATTCCTCTCATATTAATAACATTAGAAACATCCCATAAATCAAGTGGTTGGTTAAAAGAAGTTGCATAAAAGAACATTTTACTCATATCAACGACATTAGATACAGACCAATTGTTAAGCGATTGATCAAAATCCTCACAACAATAAAACATTCTGCTCATATCGATAACACTTGACACATCCCAAGATTGAAGTGATTGGTTAAAAATTAATGCTTGTGCAAACATCTCACTCATTTCTATGACATTAGACACATTCCAAGAGTTAAGTGGTTGATTAAAAGAAGACGCATCAAAGAATAAACCTCTCATATTGATCACATTTCCAACCTCCCACATGCTAAGATTTTGGTTAAACTCAACGGCACCCTCAAACATGTAGCTCATATCAATAACACTTGAAACATTCCATGAATCTAGGGGTCGATTGAAACAAGAGGCACCAGAAAACATCTTCTTCATATTGAAGACATTAGAAACATCCCATGAACTGAGATTTTGGTTGAATGATGTAGCTCCCTCGAACAAATAACTCATATCGAGGACACTTGAAATATCCCAATTATTAAGTTGTTGATTAAAAGACGACACACCACTAAACATAGCACTCATATTTTTAATTGTAGTTAAGTTCCAAGCACTTATGTTACCATTATTTCCGAATTTAATACAATCTTTGAAGGCTTGATATAAATTTGTAGTTGCAGTCAAGTTTAGGGAATCAGATGCTTTCATATTCAGGTTTGAACATCCATAGAAATAACTTCCCAAATTGCCTAATTCCAAATCTCCCCATTGCTTGATTTGTATCAGTTTCAATCTATCACCACTATTATTAAACATCCATCCTCTAATAGTACCGTTTATGATTATATCATAAACTCCTGGAGAAGAATAGGTATGTAGTATCTCGGGTTGATTCCAATTTGTAATTGTATTATTTGTTCCATCTCCCCAAAAGACCGTGAAATTATAAGTACCAGAAGCCATAAGTGGGAGTTTTATTTGATAAGTATTACTCGATTCACTTGTATTTTGTCTTGTATCCCAAACTGAATAAAAACCTTTCAATTGCCCAGCATCACTTATTTCCCATCCATAGTAGTCTTGCAAAAATTGTTTTCTGTCTGCTGCATATCCAATAGTATGTTTAGAATTTCCCGCACTGAATTTTACACCATAATTTAAACTTGAAAGGTTAGACCAATTGATCAAGATACTATCATAATTAGAAATTGACAGCGAAATTCCATTAAACATTTCATACATGTCAGAGACTTTTGAAATATTCCAATTCCCAAGATCGTGATTGAATGAGAATGCTTTATAGAACATATATCTCATATTATCAACATTAGATACATCCCAAGAACTGATATTTTGATTAAAAGAGGTAGCATAGCAAAACATTGATCTCATATTCTTAACCCTACTTACATTCCAAGCATCAATCGGTTGGTTGAAAGAAATCGCGTACCTAAACATATTAACCATATCAGTAACTCGATTTACCTTCCATTCATTAAGAGATTGATTAAATAAAGATGCAAATGCAAACATAGAGTCCATATTTATTACACTAGAAACGTTCCATAAGCTAATATTTCCATTAAACAGGGAAGCAGAATGAAACATGTTTCTCATATTGATAACATTCGATACATCCCATGAATTTAGGGGTCTGTTGAAAGAAGAGGCACCATAAAACATACCTTGCATATCTGTAATGCTAGTGGTATCCCAATCATTTAGCGGTTGATTAAATGAAGAAGCGAAGGCAAACATATATATTGTATCTGTGACTCCACTGATATCCCATCCACTTATATTTTGGTTGAATGAGGATGCACCTGCAAACATTACCTTCATATCACTAACGTTAGATACGTTCCATTCACTAATATCTTGATTGAATGAAGAAGCACCGCAAAACATATAGCTCATGTCATTTACATTTGAAACCTTCCAAGAACTTATATTTTGATTAAAGGTAGTTGCATCATTAAACATTAAACTCATATTCGAAACTTTGGAAACATTCCATTTACCAATATTCTGATTAAATGTAGTGGCACTGGTAAACATAGAACTCATATCCGATATTTTAGAAACGTTCCAATCTGTCATAGTTCCATGAGATCCGAGATTAGAACAGTCTTTAAAAGCTTGGTGTAGACTTTTCGTTCTAGATAAATCTAAAGCATCTTTTGCATTTAATCTTAAATTAGTACATCCATAAAAATAATTTTCTGAATTGCCTACAATTAAGTCCGCCCATTTTTTAATCTCTAGAATTTTTAAGCGATCCCCGCTATTATTAAAACTCCAACCAACTATGGTTCCATCAATTTTTATAACATATCTTCCCGGTGAATTATAAGTATGAAGTATCTCCGGTTGGTCCCATTTACTTATAAAGTCCTCAGTCCCATCTCCCCAATAGACTTGAAAATAGTATTCACCATCAGGAACTAATGGTAACTTAATTTGTTTATTGCCACTTGACTCATAGCTTACCTTAGTTGTGTCCCATAAAGAATAAAAACAACTTCCAACATCCACTGTAAATGAAACTGATTCAAAGGCAACATTTCCCGATGTATCATTCGCCCAAACTTTTATTGTATTTAATCCCAAGTCAAAATTTATAGAACATGGAGAGGAGTATATTATATCTGTACCATTCCAATTATACCATACTTTATCGACTTGAGTATCATCTGTTACCTCGATTTGGAAAAATTGAATTGGATCTTCATAAGTATCGTTAACAGGATTAGAAAGGCTAATAGATGGGGCAGTAGTGTCATAAAAAGGAGGAGGTGTATCAATATCGTCATTAGAATTTAAAAATAAAAATGCTAGACTGATCCCTAATCCGCTTAATACCATCAGAGAAATAACAAATGTAATTATTATTTTTTTTCTCATTTTTAAAAATTTCGTTTCCTATTTTTAAGAAAATTATTGATTGGTTTGATAATTTGACAATAATATATAAGCTTTATTCATAATGCGATACTAAAAATTAGTTCAAATGAAAGTAACAATATATGTTTTTTGACAAATCTGGAAAATAGTTATTTTTTTCTTTAGGTTAAATTATTAGGAGAGAAAATGTATGAGAATATCGCTTAACGTTAATCTTTTAAGAATAATAATCTTTCACTCATTTTCAGAGATTTATGAATCTTTTGTGGGGAAGTAGAACGTTTTAAAAATAAGTTAATTTACACGTATTTATTAAAAAATAGGAAATAAGAAAAAGAAATTAAAATTAGATCTATAATATTCCCATAGAACCCATGAGTTTTGTTGCATCTGGTATTTCAAAGCTTATTTTCGCATCCAAAACAGCGGGTTTTCCAGATTTTTTAGCTCGTTCTAAAGCGGGCTTGATTTCATTCGGCTCAGTGACAACCTCTCCATAGCACCCAAATCCCTCAGCACATTTTGCATAATCGAATTCGGGAAGGTCCACATCAATATATCGCTTTCCTTTGAATAATTTTTGACCACTTTTTATCATCCCCCACGCATTGTTGTTCGCGACAACAATAATGAGATTATCTAAGTTCAAACGTGAAGCGGTCTCTAAATCCTGCACATTAATCATAAAGCTGCCATCTCCAGCTAAGGCAATTACTTGTTTATCAGGTTGTCCGAGTTTAGCGCCAATGCAGTAAGGAACCGCGGTGCCTAAATGACCCATACCAATCGCTTGAACGAGGGAAAGTGGCTTTCGGGGTTTATAAAGATTTACTTGTTCTAACCCGAAGCACGCGATATCGCCCCCATCCATTATTAATATCGCATCCTCATCCATAAATTCATACATTTCTTTAATTAATCTCTGCGGAAGAATTGGCACTTTATCTTTAGTTGCTTTTCTCATTATAGACTTCTTATATTTCTCATGCAAATCTTGTAAAGAATCCAACCAATCTCTTGACTGAACTCGCTCTTTTTTATTAGCAGCGTCTAAGAGTTGTTTTAAAAAGATTTTACAATCTGCGACAATCCCAAGTTCAATTGGTTTAGCACGACCAATGATTGTTGGATCGATATCAACTTGTATTAACTTTTGATCATCATTCCAGAACGGCTCCTCTCCATGACCTAGGCAATATGAAAATTTACATCCTAATGCGAGAATCACATCTGAATTACTCGCGGCATGAAGAGCAGAGCTCACAGTAATGGTTGACCCGATGAAACATTCTGAATCGATTGAAATCGTTCCGACGCCTCTATGTGTGGTCATCACAGGAATCTTGAAATATTCCGCGAACTTCCTTAACTCCTCCCATGCTTCAGCCAGCATAACCCCTCCACCTGAAATGATCACGGGTTTTTCAGCAGTTAATAACATATCCAGTGCTTTCGAAAGAGAATTTGGATCAATTCCCGGCTTGACTTGTGCTCGATATTTTTCTGGTGGGGGGATTTTTAATTCATCTTCATCAATTTCCTCTAAAAATGCGTCCTCATAGATTTCTAAAAGAACGGGACGAGGTCTTCCTCCAGTTGCTTGTCGAAAACATTTCTCAATTGCATCGGGAATCTTATTCACATCCCGAATAGACCTTTGAAATTTAGTAATCGGTTTGAACATTGTAATTTGATCGAGGTTACCTTGGAGAGTAAAAGTGTCATCAAATTGACTATTGACTTGCGGTACTATCGCGAGAATAGGGATATTATCGCTCCAAGCAGTTCCAATGCCAGGAACCAAATGAAGCGCCCCAGGTCCAACTGTTCCGAAGCATATTCCGGGCTTGTTTGTCACTCTTGCATATGCATCGGCTGCGTGTGCTGCGGCTTGCTCGTGGCGGAATAAAATCGTTTGTATCCCTTTTTCTTCACCCCATTGATAAATGGCATCATACATATTAAGGAACTGCCCGCCAGGAATGCCAAACAGATATTCCACCCCTTCGTTTAGCAAAGCTTTGATTAAAACATCTCCACCATTAATTTTTTTTTTCTCTTCTGACAAGAATTCCACCTTCTTTGGTGATAATTAGTTTGTTATAGATCTTGATTCTTTCAGTTTAAATAATTATCTAATTATAATATAATCACGAGTATTCGGGCTTTTGTGAATGAATAGTATTTCATCTCAATTTATAATACAGTAAGGAATAAATAAGTATATATCACATTCAACTTGGATTGCTCATTTGAGAATAATGGGCTCTATAAACTCTGGCAGATTTTTGATTTTATTTCCATTAATCCTAATGGAGTTTAATGACGTCATATCTTTTAAGATGTCAGGGATTGTTTCGATATTGTTAAATCTTAAGTCCAAATGTTGCAAATTTTCCAGATTAGACACAAAATTAGGGATGCTATCCAAATTATTATAACTCAAATCAAGGTATTCTAATTTTTTTAGTCTTCCGAGGGATTTAGGAAGTGTTTTAAAATAATTTTGACTAAGATCTAATTTTTTAAGATTTGCTAAATTCTCGATAGAAGAGGGTAAATATGTATTATTAAACGATTCTAAGCCCATTTGAACCAATAAAGACAACAATAAATCCAAATCGCGATATTTCTTTAACGAGGATAATTGGCCAGGATATTTTCTAATAAATTTCCATTTATAAAAATTTAATTTTAATTGTATTATTTGATTGTGCTGCACCAATAACCAAGAATCATTTACTCCAAGTTTTTGAAGCCATTTATAAAATTTATAAGTGTTTTCATCGATTTCCGAGATTATTTTAGCATCCGCAAAGACTTTTTCGATAGCTAAGATAAATTTTGCTTCCTTTCTGTTGAGATTTAATTGTTTTGCGAAGGTATCTAACCTTCTGTCTAAGTATTTTTCCAAATCGGCATTCGAACTACTAAGACACTTACTAATAAGAGAAACCAGTTTTTGGAGGACGAGGGGTGATTTCTCTCTATTAATTACCCATTTTAGAGACTTTACACTTCGCTCGGGAAATTCTTGAACTAATATTTCCGCTGCCTCCGAACGTAATTGAGGACTCTGATCCGAGATAAGCACATTCTCCAATAGTTTAAAGGATTTCTGATCATTTTGAAGGTATTTTCGAAATATCTTTAGGTATTCAATTCGAGCTTTATGACTCGTTGCCTCCTCAAAGAGGGATATAATCAATTCTGACGCACGGAATTTGGTAATTCCTCCATTGAGTACTTGTTGCCGTATTTCTTCTAAATTTCTCGAATCGTTCAAAATTTTTAAGACCTAAATTTTTAAGGATTAAGTATAATGAGAATTCTTATTTTTAATATATGTATTTGCGTTCAAATAATCTTTTATTATAATACAGAATTAAGGATTTCGTCGTAATAAAAACACTACAGCTAAAAAGCAATTGTAAAATAAAAACAAAGAATTAGGAAAGTTATGATAGCAATTTTAGGATTTTTAAGATTTTTGGAGTTTAGCCAGGCTTTTTTCTAAACTTTTGATTTCCTTCTCTACAGCTTTTATACGGGATTTTTTTTCCTTTTCAATATCTTTTAGCTTACTTTTTAATTCCTTTGATTTGGATTTTTTTAAGGTTTTTAGCTCTTTTGTTAATTCCTTCACCACAGATTTTAGTTCCTTTGCCTTAGTGGCCCATTCATCCGCTTTTTGGATCGCCTCTTCTAAATTCTGCTCTTCTGCATTTAGAGCTTCTTTTGTTTCCTTAATTTTCCCATCATATTTCTTTTCTAGTTCTGGCTCAACAGAGGCTTCTTTTTTAGTAATTTCCTCTTCAATTTTACTTATCTCATCTTTTTTATCACTAATTTGATTTTTCAGTTCCTCTTGCGACATACTTAGATTACCATTAATAGTTTTTTAACAAATTGAATTCTCAATTATCGTTATGTTAAAATAAATTGCAATTATTATTTTTATGTATTTGTATTTCAGTGCCCATGACTCTTGGAAAATAAAATCAAGAAAAAATAGATTAAAAATAAAGAAATTTTCTATTCAATGTCTTCTCCTAAAGCTTTTCGTGCTAAATTGCTCAGCAAATAATTCTTAAGCCCTTTCCGTTCTGCTTTTGAGCCCAGAGTCTCCATACACATCGGACAGTTATAGAATACGATTTCAGCGCCGTGATCAAGTATATCTTGTATGTTTTTATTTTGAGTTTCCCGCATTAACTTTTTCTTTCCAAGCATTGGTAGCGGTCCGCCACAGCATAACGCATTTTCTCTATCATACTCTCTATCAACCCGCTCGATGCCAATCAGATCACATATTTTATCGACATAATCATCGGTTTCAGGCATAAAACGATTAGAGCAGTTTCGCTGATAGGCACCTTTGAGGTTTAATTTCTGTATTTCTGATTCATGTTCCTTCAAATAATTATAGACATATTCGAATATATGAATGGGATTGAACCCATCCGGAAGTTCGATATCATTTCTCGGACAATAGGAAGCATAAAGCCCATAGCATTCATCATGAAAGCAAATCATATCCTTAATCCCTTGTTTTTCGATATTTTGTAAAATTTGAGGTGCTCTTTCTCTAATTATCGAATCTTTTGCAATATGATGATATAATAAATTACAGAAGAAATCTCTTCCGCCCACATATTGTAAATCATCAAACATTTGTCCTTCCATATCTTCAGCGTTCGTCTTAATAAAAGCACATTTGTTCAGTGTAGGTTTGTCCGGATCAATATCATCCCACGGTTTAAATTCACTGTGAGGCTCATACATCTTAACCATTCGCTGGACCATCCCCTCATTTACATCTAAAGAGTTGTTTTTTTCTTGTAGAGTAGTTATGAGATCGAACGGATGAGAATCGTATGGACAATATTCATCGCACGCGAAACACGTTACACATTCCGAAAGCACGCGAGACTCTCCATCCTCAATCATTTTCATCATTTCAGAACGGGCATCCTCAATTCCCTCAAAATCAATCCATTGACATTTCATTAAGCAGTCAATTCCTTCACAATCAGCACAATTTGACTTATCAAACATGTTTAATTCAGTTCTGTAGAGTTATTTTTCTTTTTTAAATGAATGAATATTTGAAATTAATATTCAACTTATATATATAACTTTAGAATAAAAATCGTTGGGCTTAGTTGGAATAAGTAGAGACTTAAAATAAAGTATATTTAAATGTGATAATTAGTGATAATCATTTCTGATTAATTCTTGGAGACTTGAGCCTATTTCCCCATAAAATAAGATTTTTCTCATTTTTTTAATAACAAGCTTTAAATAAAAGATTTACAAAAATATAAATCACAGATTTGAGAGAGATCTGTGAAATCTGATCAAAACAAAAAAAAGAACGAGAGTTATGATGCAGAAAAAAACTAAAATAACTGTAATCTTAAGTCTTGTAATGGTAATGGGGCTTACTCCTTTAGCGTTCATTAATTTTGGATCTGCGGCACCCGGAGATATCATCGCTACTTGTGGTGATGGTTATCTTCAAGATCTTGGAAATGGTAAGGAGTTAATGCACTTGGAAGGGAGTCCATATGAAATGGGATATCAACAAGGATATTTAGATCCTATCAGCGTATCTCAATTAGCCAGTCAAGATTGGTTTGAAGCGGTCATAATGAACCTGTTAGATGCTCCAGAATGGATTTTATCAATTATTCTGGGAGATATTATGGATTATGGCCGTTTACAAGATGAGGTAGGGAGCGTCATAGATGACGCGACTCTTCAGCAACTTGCTGCCTCTTCCGGCGATAGTATCGAAGTGATGCTAGAAAAAATGATGGATTTATGTACATTATTGGCATGGGAAAACCTTCAATACATTCCTTATGAATATTATGAGGAAATGGTCGGAATGTATTATGGTGTGTATGATGCGGGATATTACGTACCATTTGACGACATCTTACTTTTAAATATGGGTATGGATGCGATGTTAGCATTAGCGTACCCAGTCGTCGAACCTTGGCTCTTCTGGATGGATTTATTTGCTTTTCTTTCATGTAGCGGGTTTGTTGCTGAAGACGATGCGACGGTTGGGGGACACACCATCATGGGCCGCCACTGGCAGTTTACAAGCTACGTCCTATATGAAGAGATGATGTTTATGGAATTTGTGCCTGATTCGGGCAATTCATTCCTTAGCACATCAGCCCCAGGGTTTATTGGTGTGACCTCTGCTATGAATGATCAAGGTCTGGGAATCGGTAATGATATGGTTCCTGCCCGAGATTGTAATCCCGCTCGATATGGTATGGGGACACTTTTAACCACCCGTTATGTTATGCAATATACCTCACAGTTGAGTGAAGCAATTAGCTTCATACAAAACTCAATCCGAGGTGTTTCATGGATATATGGTATCGGAGATGGTAGGAATGGTGAGACAGGTGGTGTAGCTCTTGAAACTTCAGAACATTATTGTTCTGTCCGTTCTATGAGTTACGAACACCCATGGTGGGCCATTTTCTCTCACGACCAGATAGAACATAAAAACGATTTGGTAACATACACAAATCATTACATATATCGTAGAATGAATGATTGGGCAGATTCAACTGCTATAGACGACTCAAAAGATAGATATAGCTGGTTAACGAATGAAGCTCTAAATGTGTATGGTTTAATTGATCTTGAAGTCGGTGCCGACTTGATAGATTACCTCCATCCCCCCGCATATGATTATTACAGCGATCCGAATGGACCTGTAGGTGCGGCCGTGACGGCATGGGATTTAACCACATTACAAGCAAAAGCTTTATGGGGTCATTATAACGATCCATGGGTCTACGCTTCTTTATAGACCTCATATCATTATAATAACCCATTTTTTTTTATTTCTCTCTCATATTTTTTTCAAAATTTATTTTGATTAAACTTAACTTTTCTTTTTGAAAAAATATAAAAACATACTCTATATTACCATTATATGGATTTTAAGGATAAAATTTCTGAAATTAAAACTGAGATTGAACAAAAAAAGGGCAAAGAATGGTTGGGTCTTCAAAGTACCACAGAGCACCAATTAGAATCATTGATATGGTATTTAGACCATCCTAAGATTACTGAATATCCAAAATTGTTAGAAGAGGTCATTAATCTCTATCTTAAAGCCAGGGAAAGCGGATTTATCAAGATGGAGGGGATAATTCGAAAATTAGACCAACTCCAAATCAAATTGGGCAAACATGATTATGAAAAGGAGGATGAACCAAAGAAAAAGCTCAAATTCATTAATTATCCGCAAAAAATCAAGGATATGAAAGTAAAAATCGAACTGATGCTTCAATCTCCCTATGGCACTAGTTTACCAGAATCAACCAGAGAATCGCTCATCACTCTTATAAACTATCTGAATCACCCAAATCTACCTTCAAATAAAAGACTGTTCGATGAGATTTATGAGGTTTATGAGCAAGCTAAAGCGGATGATTTTCTAAAAATGCAATCGTTTAAGGATATGTTAAATAAGATTGAGATTAAACTGGGCTCCTTGAGTGAAGACATGAAACAATTCAAAACGCTTGAAGAAAAGCAAGCAGATTTAGAAAAAGAGAAGGAGAAACTAAAGGAAAAAGAACGAGAATTAGAGGAACTTAAAGAAAATTATATGAAGGAGAAGGCAGATTTGGATGTGGAACATCAAAATTTAGAAGTTGAGAGAAAGAAATCAGCGCAGATTCAGAAGGAGTTACGAGAACAAGAGGAGAAATTAGAACAAGATAAAAAAGATTTAGAGCAGGAAAGGGAAAAAATTAAAAAAGATAAAGAGGCAATCAAGCAAGAAAGAAAAGAACTACAAGAAAAATGGGAACTGATAAAATCTTTCGAAGAAAAAATAGAAAAATTGAATGAATTAGAATCTAACAAATAGAAATTTACTTATTTTTACTTATCCATTGGAGAAGGTTTTCATTAATCTCCTATGGTAAATTCCCAAGCACAATAATACTCTTCGGGATGATTTTCGGGAGGGCAACATAGGCATTTTGTATTAATTCTAGGATCTATGGCTTTGGCGAATTCAGAATATTCAATAATCCCTACTTTTTTACAAGGAAAATCAGGCAGTCCTTTCCGATTCCGTGCTGATTGGACCCTACAATCGTTCATCCTAAAAGTGAGATGATCCTCTGACTCTTGAAAAATCTCTTGCTCGTTAATATTTGCATAGACTCTAAATTTCAGAGCTTTTTTTAGTGCCGAAATCCCTCCGTTTTCTGGGATGTCAAATCGTTTCATTATTCGTTTTGCTTCTCGAGGGCTGAATTGTTTCCAGGATTCCGCATCTAAATGGATAGCAGTTTCCATTCCAAATTCTTTTTCAGCAGCCAAGAACCACGTTCCATCAATCATTAACCAATTTTTAGATAGATCCTCAATATAATCAATTAGTTCTTCTTTTGAGAGATTTAGTAATTCTTTATTCATCTTAATAATTAGGTTTGTTAATATTTCTTAAATAAGCAAATGAACACATGTTAAATTAATTTGAGTTTGATCAAACTGCTAAGGTTTTAAGGCACCATTCCTAAGATATTATACAGAATGAAATGAAATAAGAAGAGCAGATACTTTTTAAAATGGAAAATAAGTATATTTTTCACATAATTACCGCTAATATACTCTGGAGCTTTATTCCAATTCTAGCTTCCGAACTCTTTGAGTCAGTGTCAATTATTCTGATCATTTTTTTACGATTCTTTATATCTGGCATAATTCTCTTTCTCATCGCAATAGGGTTAATTATATATAATAATAATTTTACATCAAATCAGGATATCTCATTATATAATCTACTACGATTATTTAATAGACCGAACAAACGATTTTTCAATATTCGGAATATATACTACCTATTTCTATTGGGCTTTTTTGGGATTATAGTCCATATTATCGGATATTTCCTTGCTTTAAAAATTACTTCAATTGCGTTTGCGATGATTGGCTTCCAACTGAGTATTATCATTATTGCATTTTACGAGCACGGAGTAAAATTAGAGAAACTCGACATTTTCAAAGGGTTATACATTTTGATCTTGATATTCTGTATTTCTATTATCATCTTTGTAAAATTGGGTGAAGAAGATTTCGATCTGTCGAGTTTATTTATCGGAGGATTCTATATAATTTTATTTGCAAGTTGTACATCATTTTTGCACATCGGTATTGGAAGAGATCCCTATAGTGCCCAAGAAATTTTGCTCATCAACCAAAATAAATCCTATAAAATAATACGTATGTTGATTAAGATTGCTCTTATTTTCCTTTTTGGGATTATCACTTTATTTCCATTCATTTTGATAATGTATTTAATCCCCATAGAAATGAATTTATACCTTGAAATTACTTATTTTTTTCAAGATATTTCCAAAATTTTTGGAATTTTGCTAAGATGGGAAGTAATCATATTGATTTTCTTTTCTACGGTAGCCCCCTATATCCTTATCTTCGTCGCTAATGTGAATTGGAATCCGTATAATTTAACATATAGTCAATGGAGTAGTATTTTAACGGTTATTGAGCCAATAGGAGCAATCTTCTTTGGAGTTCTTCTCATAAACGAAAGTTTCCCCATCCAATATTTAATAATTATCATCTTTTTACTTATTATTTCCATTCTTTTTCGCTACGCTCATGAAACCAAGAGTAAAGTTAATGCGTATATTCTAATTCATAGAAAGCAAGGAATTCTTGAGAGCTTGACCACCACACTTTTGAAATTAGAGGGGGTATTCAGCGTCCAATCCTTAATTGGTACTTATGATCTTTTGCTTAATGTGAAAACTAATTCAATACGAGACCTTTATTCTCTCATTAATGAGAATTTAAGGAGAAATGAAGGAATCGAAGATGTTGAGCTGTTGTTTATAGATAAAATATATAAAATATAAATCAAACCAAAGGTTACCAAGATGAAGGCTTTAATATTTTGTCGTGTGTACCATAAAGAAATGGCAAATGTCATCGAAAAGTTTCGGGAGTTTCCTGAAATAAAAAAGGTATTCTCTTTAACAGGAGAATACGATGTATTAGCTGAGATTGAAGTAGAAGATAGTGACGCTTTATATGAATCTTTCGCAAAAAAAATCGATATGGTTTCAGGCATTATCAAAACAAATACTCATGTCATTATGAAAGAATTTGTTAAATAAGCAATCTTGTCTGGATGTAGAATTCTGACAAAGTTAATCTGGTTTTTCTTCGAAGGTCTCATTAAATCGCTCAATTAAGATTGGTGTACGCATATCGATTTTATAATCTTCAAATGCATAATAAATTGCTTTGCGTAATTGAAAATCAAATTTAGGGATTATTTTGCTGTTATTTATAAATACTATTAATCGGTATTGGATGGTATTATCTAAAAATTCGTATAAGTCCACTCTTGGTTGAGGATATTTTAAGACATTAGTAAATCTCTCTGCTGTTTCTAGCGCAGCCTTTTCGACTAATCGTGGGTCAACATTATATCCCGCTGTCATAAAAATTTCCCTCCTGAGAATTTTATGTTGCTTGAAGTTCTGGATTTCCGTTTTGAGAAGTTTTTGATTTGGAATAGAGATTCTTACTCCGTCAATATCTTCCAGTATGGTGTAGATTAATTTAATATCCACTACATCTGCTATTTTTTCCAAGAAATAGATTCTGTCCCCAACTTGGAATGGTTTACTCATAATAATGATTATACCCGCAATAAGATTACCGAGTGTATTCATAGAAGCGAAACCGATAACTGTACCCGCAGATACAGTTATTAATCCAGCAAAAAGACTAAGAGTCTCTGCAAATTGAATTGTTATTAAGGTTAATGCCAGTATAAAGATAATTATCCTCCATAATCTTAGCATATTCTTTTCCGTAGATTCATCAATACGTTCTATTTTTTGTAATCTCTGAATCTGTTTTTTGACTATGAAATAGATCACATATGAAACCGCAATTGTTAAGCCCGCCGTTATAAAGGGTCCGATATTTTCTAAAAAAAAATCTAAAATACCCTGAAAAAAATTTAATATTTCCATTTAAATATACTCGTTTAGATTTGATTTTATTATGGGTTTGAAGTTTTTATAATTTTCTCTAATAATATTTTAGAAATAAGGGATAATGAGCATTAGTTATTTCTTATTCCCGCTATAGATAGGTAAGAAAAAAAGAATAAATTTTAGAAACGTGGAGATTTACCAAACGAGATTTACTATAACGTCCTTAGCTTTATTTGCGATTTTCTTTTTAAGTATCTTTCTTATTCGCAAGTCATTTATAGCTTCTTCAAGCTTTGTATCGAGGTTTTTAACTTCATCCATTAAATTTTTGTTCTCCCCTTCCTTTTCAACAAGATTGATAAGGGGATTATATTTGTTCATTAAATCTTCTAATTTACTTCTGAATTCTTCTTTAACTTTAGTAGTCACTACCTTTCCGTTATCCACTAGGATAGGTAATACTGGAACTCTTTTTGTGGTGCGTTTAGTCTTTGGATCGGTGAAATAGAATATGATGATAGGAATTCCCACAATCACATCTTTGGTCTTAATTTCAATAGTATAATTATTTAAAAACTCTTGAACATTAGTCATCTCCTCATCTTTCACTTCCTCGATTGTTTGCAAAATATCTTGCTTTTCTTCCTTAATTTTTGAGACTAATTCTTCAGTAGAGGTGGTTTTTTGGCTCAAACTAGCATGTTTTTCCTCAATTTTCTTTTCAACTTCCGATATTTTTCGTTCTAATTCTGTAATTTTTTTCTGATGTGCCTTTTCGATGTCAGAAATCTCTCGGTCGATATTTCTTTTTAATTGAGCGATTTCATTCTCATAACGTTTAATAGAGTCCCCTAAAGAACTATATTTTAGATTTAAATCTTTCATAGCCTCATCCAATAAAAATAAATCATTTTGGGATATGGCATTTTTAAGTCTATCGATTGAATTCTTGACGGCATTCGTATTAGTATACAATTCTCCAGTTTTATCATTAATTTTATATTTCCCCGACTTAACTAACTCCTCTGGAGTTGCGTGTAAATCTTTTTCCTTTTCCTCTCTAAGTTCCTCATTTAGCATTGCGAGCTGCTTTTCCTCTTCGGATGTATCAACGGTCGTTTCTCGGTACTCTTCTGCTCGTTCAGAACCTTTTGCTATCCATTCATCACATAAGGAAGAAATAATATCAGCATAGTTATCAAGCATTTTCACATCCTTGAGTGAAACAAAATCATAAACATCTTGAACTATTTTTATTTGGTTCACACTTTTAGCAATCGGATCTCCTTCTAAGATGAAATAGGGACTGGAAAATGAGCTGATATTGTATTGGTTAAGAAAGAAATTTTTAAAATATCCCACTTCCTCTGTACTAAATAAGGCCTCTTGTCGAACTTTACCTCTTTTGAAATTGCTGCTACTGAGAAATCCACCAGTATCCAAATAGTTATCATTGTAATTTCTTAAAGACTCTAAAAATGACTTCGGATCCGCACCTTTAATTACATTATCTGGTTTGGGCGGATTTTGTTTGAATTGACCAACTTGTAATTTCTCTTGTTTGTTAAGTAAGTATGAACATACACACGCTCTTGTCTTATTTAAAGGAATGAGACGGACAGGCCAAAAACAATTGGTAATATGATGAACTTTGCCAAGACTGTCCAATTTTCTCCCATAAATCCGGATTAATTCGATTAGCCCCATTGCAAGCTCGTCTATTAATGCAGCTTTTGATCGGGTCGGTGTAATTTCACCTAAATCTAAAAAATACGGTGTAATATTTTGAACTGACATTTGTTAATAAATCACATTAAATTTTCTATACTATTCTTTAAAAAGATTAGCTAATTAAGCTTTTGCATTTAAAGTTAGTATAGTCTTACTATAAGAATAATATCGAAAGATAGAGAAAAAGAAAATAAAAGGGTAATTGAAAATTTCGAATTTATTTTCCTAATTTGTTCCCTTAAATTATTGTTTAATGTCCGATCCTAATAGAGTCTCTTGCTCTCTCATTGCAGAGAAAACTTTATCAAGAAATTCTTTAGGTGGAACACCATCTTTATCCAATTTAGAGAATAAAACAAATAGCACCAAACTAACTGGTATACAAGTTAAGAAAGGATGCATTGTTTCAAGTGAAATTGGAAATGGTAATATTCTACCAAATAGGTCAAATTGTGCTATCGTTAGTAAAAAATCAGGATAGAAATTTTCCCAATCATCTCCACCCCAGAAATAATGACCACCTGTATAGAACAAGAAATAATGAAGTATAGAGACTGTAAGAGCTATGATGCCACTATACAGCGCCGCTTTTCCCGTTCCTTTTTTCCAGAACAATCCCAACACATAAGGAACCAAAATCACCGAACCCATTGCTGCCCATGCAAACATACATATATCTAAAATCCTACCCAATCCATATATCAAAATTAATATTGCTCCAATTACACCAATAACAACAACGATAGTCGAGACTATCCTAGTTACTTTTAAAGTTTGATCATCAGAAGCATTAGTCCGTTCTTGGTAAACATCAATAGAATAACTGCTTGAAGCCATAAGAATTATTTTTTCACCAGTTGTTAATGATGCTGCCGTGATGGCCGCCATTACTATTCCTGCAAATACAGGTGGAAGCGTTTTAATCATCAAAAAAGAGATTGAATTCTGAGCGCTAGCACCCGCAGTTGGATTCTGATCAAAATATACACGGGCAATTGAACCATTAAAATATGCAAATAATGCTACAATAAATGCCCAAACGGTGGAAACGACTAAACCCCATCTTAAAGTTTTTCGTTCCTTAGCGGTATAAAACCTGGTAATCATTTGAGGTAAGCCCCATACACCAAAACTTGTTACTATTACCATACCAATTACTTCTAAACCCGCATTTCCTGGAAATGTAGTTAAGCCACCTGAAGGGTCAATAGAGTCTAAACCGCTTACAAGCCCATTAATTCCACCGACTGCAAATATCCCAAATAGAAATATCATCAATATTCCGACTAATATAATTATGGCTTCCGCCGCATCAGTTAATATTGCCCCATGACTCCCTCCAAAATTTAAATATATTATAGTTATAATGCCTGTAATCACAGTTGAAATGATAAAAGCAATTTCCACAAAATCACTGGGAATAATAACAGAAAGTAATACAGACAAGCCCATATAGATTGATATTACATAGATGGTTTGAAATACTAATTGCACAGTGGCAGAAAGAATTTGAATCCTTTTATCTTGATATCGATTAGCCAATATTTGAGGGACGGTGAGCGCATCGAAATGTTCTCCCAATGCTCTTGTTCTTTTTCCGAAAAATATGTATGTTGCTGTTACTCCAACAAGCGTGTTTAATCCCGCGATCCATAGTGTTGCTAAACCCCAATTCCAAGAAAATCTGCCTCCACCAACAAGTAACACGGAGCTAAAATATGTCACTCCAAAAGAAACTCCAAGCAAAATTGGTCCAATAGAACGTCCTGCAACCATGAAATCAGCTAAAGTTTTTGTTTTACGCTTCGCCCAATATCCTGCGATCGCAAGAAATACCAAATATACTCCGAAAATAAGCCATATAAACACTAAATTAACAATTCCAACATCTACCGCCATTTATATACCCTTCTCCTTATTTATTTCATATAATGTATAAATCAGCGCAATAAGAACTCCCGCAATACCACAACCGAATCCGAGCCAAATTGTCCAATCAAACATTTTTATTTAAATACTTTTTAATTTTTTTTGAATTAATATTTATATTAGAGATTATATCTAATAATTTAAATCCACAAGCAATTTCCCGCTCAAAACTTAGGATCTTATCTAAAATATGAATTTTGACGCATGATTTTCTTAGGATACCGTATCTTGCAAAAGAATGACAACATTGAAGATCGATCTCGTAAAAAAAACATGTGAATACAATCTAAAAGACTAGAAAGTTTTCATTGAGCTTATGGTTGTAGATAATTTCTTATCTAGATAAAAATGAGAGAGAGTTTAATATTTATATTACTCAAAAAACCTATAATAAATTAGGTAATTTATCAAAAGGATTTGAAATGAAAGATAACAAAAAATTTCTAGTTGGCAAGGGGGTTTTGATCACCGGAGCAGCCTCAGGCTTTGGAGAGGGTGTTGCGGAAGCATATGCTGAATTGGGAGCAGATCTCGCACTCGTAGATATTAATGGAGAATTACTAAACGGCACCACAAATCGATTAGAGAATAAATACGATTCCAACATCGTTCCGATAAAATGCGATGTGTCGAATTCGCAAGAAGTTCAGAATATGGCTAAAAAAGTCTTCCAAAAATTGGACAATGTATATATTCTCTTTAATAATGCAGGCATCGGTAATATTTATGGTCCAGACCTATTAAGAATCAAGGAAGACATTTTTGATTCAATTCTCAATACAAATCTTCGCGGACAATGGTTAGTGGCGAAATATATTTGTAAAAAAATGAAAAGACAAAAATTTGACCCATTAGCGGGAAAAGTGATATGTACAGCTTCCGCTGCGGGTATGGTGATGAATCCAAAATTATGTGCATATAGCATTAGTAAAGCTGGAGTGATCGCAATGATGCAATTATTAGCTAAATCACTTGCTCCACGCATTACAGCAAATGCAATCTCCCCTGGATATCATGTAACGGGCATATACAAAACATATGAGGCTATGAAAGCTACTATGGATGATGGAAATGTGAAGACTCCTTTAAATCGAGTTGGAACGATTGAAGATGTAGTAAAAGTAATGATTTTTCTTGCGTCTGATAAGTCTAACTTTATCACAGGACATAATTTTCCTATAGACGGAGGAATTGCCGAAGTAGGAGTACCAGCACATTATTTGGATGTAGATATTTAAAAAAAAATCGCTTAGTTTACAAAAATTCAAATTCCCCTATTTTCAATCTTACAACTTTATTTCTTTAATATTTATATTTTAGAATGGGTCTAATATTATACAATATAATTAGTTTTGTCTAAGATGATTCATATGGTATTAGAAGAAAAGTTTTTAAAAGGAAAAGGCGCTTTAATCACTGGGGGAGCTTCAGGGTTTGGTAAAGGCTTTGCGAGTGCCTATGCTAAGCGAGGAGCTGATGTCGTTATTGTAGATATAAACGAGGAATTACTTAATGAAACCGCTAAACACATTTCGGATGCAACAGGGCAGAAAATTATCCCTAAAGTATGTAATGTCTCCGATTCTACTCAAGTTAAACAACTGGTCAAGGAGACTTTTTCAGAATTGGATAATGTCTATATTCTTAATACAAATGCCGGAATTGGGCCTAGTTTCGGAAAAGATATTACGCGAATTAAAGAAAATGTATTTGATCAGATTATTAATGTCAATCTGAAGGGACAATGGTTAGTAGCAAAAGAAGTGTCCCGAAAGATGAAAAAGCAAGATTTTGAGCCTCTCGCGGGTAAAATTATCTGTACCGCTTCCATCGCGGGAATGGTTGTAGATGCAGGTTTACCGATATATAGCATAAGTAAGGTAGGCGTGATCGCGATGATGCAACTTTTTGCTAGAAGTTTGGCTCCAAAAGTCACAGTGAATTCGATTTCGCCGGGATATCACGTAACGGGCATATATGATAATAGGGAAGATATTATGAAAATGACGATGGATGAGGGTCATGTGAAGACACCTTTAAATCGGATTGGCACCATTGAAGATGTAGTGAATACCTCACTATTTCTCGCTTCTCCGCTTTCAAACTTTATGACGGGGCATAATTTGCCATGTGATGGTGGCATAGCGGAAGTCGGTGTTCCACCTTATTATTTGAAGTCTGACATTTAATTATCTCCTATTTTTTTCTTTTATATTTAAGGATTTTGATTGGGTAAATTCAAACCTCGATTAAAAAAATAAGAAAATTCGAAAAATTAAGTTTTTTTAAATAGAGAACGCCCTTTTTTATTTTAAATTCTTTCTCTCTCATACAATAATTTTACACTATTAGGAAATTAAAGAAATGATTTTATAATCTTTCTTTTATAAATTTTTTTTAGTATGATCTTCATGTAATAATAATAAATTGGGATAAGATGGGTCACTTAATAGTCTCTCTGGAAGAAATCTTTGAAACATTTAGGGTTGATATTGAAGAATTTTTATATTTTTTCGAAAGTTTTACTATAAGCTAACAAAAAGTTCCTCATTTTTTATTTTGAGAATTAATCTCTTTCGCCCGTTTCTCTAATAATTCTTGAACCCGTTCTTTATCTTCCTTGTACCAATTCAGAGCAAAAATCCAGAGTAGAATTCCTGGAATAGTAAAAAAAGCAATAAAAACGGAAACGACATAATAATTTTCTCCAATAAAAGAGATAAAAATTCCACTAACTAACGGTCCCGCTCCAAAACTGATATTTTCCAGAAATTTATTCCATGAGACTATTTGTCCTTGAGCCTCAGGGAGATTTATTTCTTGAATAAGGGGACCTTGGTTAATCTCATATAATGCCGAAATAGATTGACTGATTAGAAACATTAATCCCATAATCCAAAACACCGGGAAACTAAACACATAAGATAAATCTGCTCCTTCTTGTTCACTTAATTTAGGGAGAGGGATATAGAATAAAATTACAAAAAATAACGCACCCCCAAAGAGCGCAAAAATAATCAAATAGAGCCGAATTTTATGATTATCGGATGCCCACCTATCGGATGCCCGAGCAAGAAATATCCTTCCTAAAACTCCTGCGCTGATACCAAATATTGTAATAAATAAACTTGTATTTAAAGGTGAGATGTTGTGAGGGGGATTTTGGATATAAGGAAGAAAAAGGATGGTTAAACTGCCCATAAAGAGCTGGGTGCTAATACCCTCAATCAAAGCCACCAAATTGGTTTTACTAAGCATAGTCGAGCGCATCGTTTCTTTATCTATTTGGTATTTGTATTCCACTGAATCTTCCTTTAATGCTATTTTTAGCTCATCCCTTTGAGCCCCTCTTTTTGGCTCTTGTAATTGAATAAACATCACAATTCCGGATATGATGAGCGCTATTCCTATGGAACTAAAATATATACGCCATAATCCCGCTTGGATCAAAAAGCCTGAAAAAAGAAAGCCGCTTAACTGAAAAACATTACGTACGATACCATAAATACCGAAAAATCTCGACCTCATATTCATTGGAACTATATCATGCGCAAGAGAAAGCACCGTAGGATAATTTCCCCCTGCAAATAATGAAAAAGTTAACGCAAAAACATAAAAAAAGAGCCAAGAACTAATTCCTTGACCTTCCATTGTAAAGGAAAGGAGGAGCATACTCGTACCTCGAGCACACGCCACCATCAACAATATTTTTTTTCTGTTATATTTATCAATAAATCTTCCAAATATGAGTCCCGCAATTGACATCATCCAGAACATTGAAGTAATCAAAACACCCATTTCAAACGCATGATAGGGGTCAGTGGGCCAAAATATTTTGGATAAAGGGACGATAATGATATAAATTCCACTAAATGCGAGTATTTGAAATCCTCCCAATGGATAGACGGGCCACATATGTTTATTTATTGAAAAAATAGATTCATTTGTTTGCTGCTCAACCATTATTTATAATTTTACTTGATTAAATTAATTATTTTCTAATTTCCTAATTAATTAACAAACAGATCAAAAAAAGGATAAAAAAAATATATTAATTATTCAGTATTAATCTCTTGTTTCGGGTAATCCATTGGGATAGAGATTTATTAATTGCTTGGGCGTAGTGTCATATCCATTTTTTTCCATGATTTCATAAAGTCTCTGTGTATTTTCCTCTACGGATAATTCCATTATCTCCTCTGCAAACAAAATATACGAAAATGAGACGAGAAATGGTGCTCCCCAAAAGAGTGTGGTGACCAAGAAGATACCAAAAACCAGAAATATGACTGTTTCACCTCCGATGAAAAAACCGGTAAAATTCACGGAACTTAAGAATGTAAAAAAGGTCAGCAAAGCAGAAATTCCCGCAACACCCTTAATTATGGATTGAGCCCATATACTAATCGGTTCGATATCTCCTGGTGAACGATCTTCCTTTAATTGTCGAAAGTAGACGATTCCAGCATCATCTAATAGATAATTCCCCGCGATAAAAAATGAGAAAATAACGAATGTAAGGATCATTGGAAGCATACACAACAGAGAATACCCCGCGATAAAGTCAATGAAATCATCTCCGTTAAAGGTCTCAAAGGATTGGCTATAGCCAAGAATAGGTGCGACTGTATTATATGTATAAAAACCGATAGCGATTGATAATAGGAGTGGCAAAACGACTCTTTTGAGCTTAATTATGCTGCTAATAGATTTTCTTTTTCCCATATCTGAAACAAGTATCTCATTATGATATCGTTTCTTAGATAATTTGAAAAAGAAATTTCTAAGTTTTACGAATAGAAAGGCAAATTGTGGCGCGAATGCATTAAAAATCGCTGCAGTTAATGGAAGCATTCCGTACCATATAATCGTTACCGATAGATAGACTATAATTACCTCCGTTATCCCTTCTCCGGCAATAAGCGTTTTATTTGCAATATTTATCGTTAGTAAGAAAAGGAGGAAGCTTAAAGTCATAAGGATTAACACAACAATATTTACTATTGTAGCTAATTTTCTTTTTTTAAACCCTTCTCTTATCTTATCTTTCTTGAAGGTCATTCTTTTCCCAAAGAAAATCACCAAGAATACTCCGAGGATTCCTAAAATGATAAGAACGATCAACAATGGAATTCCTATTGGAAAAGCGGGTGATATCCATAACATTTGAGGATCCCTGGATGAGAGTGCTAACACTGATATCCAACCGCTAAAGACCATATCTTTTCTATTGTCTCCATCAATATCTTGAATGGGTATTAATTCATATCCATCTGAATCGGTATTAATTATGCTATATACGCTATTATCAATAAAACTGAAAACTTTAAACCTATTGACTTCAGATGGAGAAAAAATTGGTTGAAACGTTTCCACGGAAATGATTTCACTTATCCCATCACCATCAATATCATCATTTAAGGAAAATATAGGAGTAATATCATGTTCTTCCGAATTAAATTTTGAAAATATCAATTCATTTTTGTTCTCTTGGATTTTGTATATAAACGTATTGATATTATTTTCATTACTAGGTCTGTAAAGCATATTTATCAATATTAATGATTCATTGTCTCCAGAAGGGTTAGAAATCTCTTCAATGGATATTTCTGTCCAAGTATCCGTATTTAATGACTGGTTGAATGAGCTCATGAGAGATCCATCACTACCACTAAACCATGTCAGATTAAATTTCTTATTGGGACTAAGGCTATTATCATATTCTGTAATGATTAAAATTTCATCTACTCCATCTGCATTCAGATCCTCAATTATTTCATGGGTCTTTATTATATGATCCTCTCCCGCATATGTGTAGTTATAAATCGGATTGGAAAAAGATGGATTGCTTCGATTTAATAAAGAAAAAAATGTTTCACCTATATAAAGAAGTTCTTCTTTACTATCCCTATTAAAACTTATCAATGCTCTATTACCGGCATCAGCTTCCAAATAATCATCTTCGAACTCACCTGTTGGGAGACCAGTAACCCGAGAACCGTTATCCAATGAATACACGGTGAGATTGATTGAGATCTCTGTACCATTAAAAGCTTCGAGACAATATATATATCCAATGTCATCTGATGGTGTGTTTGAAGAACTCACTGAGTCGAGTATAGGGTTATCCGTAAAAAACCCGTCCGAAGTTATATAGGACCCATTCTTTCCTGAAATAACCAAATTGGAAAACTCCTCAATATTATATTCAGGTTGCTGACCTTCATTCCATGATTCTTGAACACTCGCAATACTTACGAAATAATCTATGATTCCATCCGCATCCAAATCGAATATTGGTTCAACTAACTTCACTGGATTATCAGTCACTTTTTCCCAAATTTTCCCGCCCGTTAGACCACTTAACGAAAATAAGCCCCCAGACCGGGGATTATTATATAGAGCATCATCCTCATATCTTACATCAGCATACACTAAAATATCATTATTCCCATCCGAATTGATATCGTCTATTTCCATCATTTCAAAATCAAATGGCCGTAGTGCTTGATACTCTGCCCAACTCCAACCTGGCTGCATCTCCATTTGGGTAATAAATATCAACCCCAAACCCGAAAAGATTAAAAATGACACCCCAACCAATACGAGATTGATAGGTTGAGATTTGGTATTATTACTTTTTCGTAAATTCATATTAAGAAAGGTAAAGAAATTCTCCACATTAATAATTTATTATTAGGAGAAATGGATACAAAAATTCATTAATAATAAATAAAAAAGGTAAGATAAGAATTGAAACTTTTATTTGGATTTTTTGCTAATCTGCTTCTCTTGAGGTTTAAGATTTGTAATTCTTCGTGGTTCAGTATCGAATCCATTACTTTTCATAATCTCGTATAATTTATTCTTGTTTTCCTCCAACGAAAATTCCATGATCTCTTCAGCTAACAATATATAGCTAAATGCAGTAAGAAACGGGATTCCCCAGAAAAATACGATTGTCATGAAGAACCCAAATATGATGAAAACGCCTTCTCCTTGAAAGAATCCAGAAAAATCAACACTAGAGAAGAATTGAACAAAGGTAATAATCGCAGAGATCCCAGCAACTCCTTTTATGATTGATTGGGCCCATATACTTATTGGCTCGATATCACCCGGCTGTCTATGCTTTTTAGGTTGGCGGAAGTACACAATACCAGCATCATCTAATAAATAGTTACCGGCAATAAAAAACGAAAAAACAAGGTATGTTAAGATCATCGGAAGAACGCATAGAATATTGAAACCAACGATAAAACTAAAGAATTCTTCGGAAGCGAATACATCAAATCCCATAGGGTATCCCAATAAAGGCGCTGTTGTATTATATGTATAGAAGCCAATGGCGATTGAGAAAAGCAATGGCAACAATACTCTTTTTAGTTTTATGAGTAAGCCTAATTCCTCCCTCTCTTCCATATCCACAACAAATATCTCATTATAATATCGCTTTGACAATTTAAAGGAGAAATTTCGAAGATTTATAAAGAAATAGGCGAATCTCGGAGCAAAATGATTATAAATTGCCGCAGTGAAGGGTAATAAAGCATACCATATTATCGAAGTGGTCAGAAAGGCAATAGTAATATTTGTCATATAATGTCCTGTTATGAGAGTTTGGTTAAATATATTGATTTGTAGTAAAAACATCATGAACGTTAGGGTCATCAACGATATTACCACAATATTTACAATTACAGCCAGTTTTCTCTTTTTAAGACTACCCATAATTTTTTCTCTTTGAACGCTGAGTTTTTTTCCATTTTGTATTAGTATAATTATTCCGATGAGTATCATTGCGAGAAAAATGATAAATAGGGGGATTCCTAATGGAAAAATACTTGAAAGGAATATAGGAACAGGATCTTGTGTGGAAAGTGCCGAAACGGATTGCCAACTTAATATTAGCATATCCTTCTTATTGTCACCGTTAAAATCATCAATAGTAAAAATATCTTGAACCCATTGATCCGTGTTTGTGATTGCTAAGTTTTTATTGGAATATGGATTAATTATGCGGTATCTATGTACTTCAGGAGAGAGTAATGGCCTATACGATTCAATTAGTACTATTTCCCCAAGGAGGTCACCGTCGAGATCTTCCTGAAGGGCAAATGTGTGAGCAATACCATTATCATTATCAAAGCGTTTGTTATATTCCCAGAGGGGATGTTCTCCAATTGAAAATGAGTCAATTTCATAAACAAAACTATTTAGGTATCTCGCTTGGGTTTGTGCATTATATCCATCCAAATAAAACAAAACAAAGGTTTTATTTTCTTCTCCCGAATAAAATAATTGCTCTAATTCTTCACATTGATAATCAAATCCATTTTCTAAAGAAATATTCAAAGAATCTTGAAGAGAAAAATCTACTCCATTTAGCAGAGTTGCGTTGAATTTATAATCTTTGTCAGAATACCGAGTTATTAATAAAAGTTCCTCATTACCATCGTCGTTTTGATCTTTAATCTTTACTATTTTTTCAAATTCTAGATTATAATCCTTTGTTGAGAATTTAGATATCGGATTTAGAGGATCCAATGTAGTTAAATTAAGACGCGATATTCCATCCCTGTCAATAAGTAGGATATATTCTGTATTATCTATAGTGAATAATTCTACCCGGGGAAGAAAATTGGATTTATAAAAATTTTCGATATTATTATAATACGTAAAATTATTATTCGCTATTTGTGTGCCATTGTTAAAATAGCTAGTGATGTTCACATCATAATTATCATAACCACCCATAGATCCGTTATAAAATTCAAGACAAAAGAGATCTGCTTTGTCATCATTCAAGTTATCTAATGCTACCATATCAATAAACCCCGTTGATGGAAAGTCTTCATCAGTTCCAATATCATTCCCATCATTCCCTCCTGAAATTATTTTGTTTGTAAATTGATCAATATGGATATAAGGTATCATATCATAATTCTCACCGTCATAAGATTTGTTATACCAACTTTCGTTTACAGTCGCAATAGAGATGAAGTAATCTTGAATCGAATCTCCATCCAAATCTGGTAAAGTAAATACTTTTTTCACGGGTCCATTATACGTATTCATCCATAATCTGTTTCCAGTAGCTCCATCGAGGGCTATAATCGCCCCAAATTGGGGATTATCATACAGAGGTTTCACAGAGTCATCTCTCCGTTGAATATCAACATAGGAAATTATATCATCGTTCCCATTTCCACCTATATCATCTGTTTTAAACGCATATAATTCCATTGGATAGGTTTCACGGAGATCTTGATAAAACCAACCCGTTTGAAATTCCATTTGAGTAATAAATATGAGCCCAAGTCCCGCAAGTACTAAGAAAGAGATCGCAATCAAAATCCAATTAATAGGTTCGGATTTTATTTTTTTACTTTTACGTAAATTCATATTAGTAACCTAATCGTTATGAAATTATTAAAATCTTTTTTCTAATCCCCACGTCGTTAAATCCATTAAAATGTAAGGAAAATTAGTTTTAAATACTAACTTCACACAATAATATTAGAAATAAATTATTTTGATGGGAATAGTAAACATGTTGAATGTTATTGTTGCGATTTTACAAATTTTGCTAGCATTAGGCTTTATTGGGTTCTGGATCTACTTTTTTATGGTGGAAAACCGAGATCCAGAAAACACAGAGGTATATTTAGCTTTTGAACGTTCATTTCCAGTACCCGATTTAGGATGGATCACTCCAACATTATTTATAGCTGCGATAGGATTACTTATTGATGAAATCTTCGGGCTTTTTTTTACTATAATTTCTGGGAGTGCTTTAATTTTTCTTGGGTTATTAGATATTTCGTTTAATATACAAAACGGAGGATTTAAAGGCTCTGCATCAGATGTGATAATGAATCTTTTCATAAATCTTATTTGCGTTATTTTCGGCCCACTTTTTTTGTGGTATGCATGGAGCATTTTCTCTGTAATAGCAGTATAATAATTTTAAATGAGTGAAATTATGACAAGTAAAAAATTACTGAAAAAACAACCATTTAAGGAACAAAGTGCCATAATATGTGGAGCAAGTGAAGGAATTGGTTTGGCAACAGCAAAAGAAATTGTCAAATTGGGCGGGAATGTATGCATTATTGCGCGAAGGGAAGAAAAGCTAGCAGAGGCTAAATTAACATTAACCTCACTCAAAGTGGATGATTCTCAGCATATAGAATCAATTTCTTGTGATACTACAGACATGAACACGCTTAAACCACTTATTGAAAAATATATTGATGAACACGGAGTTCCAGAATATTTGATCAATGTTGTGGGGATGGCATTGCCTGATTATGTGGAAAATTATGCTTTGGAGGATTTTAAAAATCACATGGATGTAAATTATTATGGACAATTAGTTCCTACTTTAATTCTTCTTCCTCATTTTATGGAACGACGTAGTGGACATATTGCCTTTGTAGCGTCAGTTGCCGCATATATTGGGCTAATTGGATATACCGCCTATACTCCGACTAAAGCTGCAATTGTAGGGTTAGCTGAAACTCTTAAAAATGAACTTTCACCATATAAAATTGATATTTCAGTGATCTTCCCACCTGACACGGAGACTTCTACATTTGAGAGAGAAAATAAACTAAAACCAGATGAGTGTAAAATTATTTCCGAGCGCGGAGGACTAATGCAACCAGAAGAAATTGCAGAACCGTTTATAGAAGGGATACTCGATAAAGACTTTTATATTACGCCTGGCGAGGCTGGATGGATGTTCTGGGTAAAACGGCATTTCCCTAAACTGGTATTCTGGATACTTGATAGAGATCTAAAGAAAGCGAGAAAAAAATTAGGAAAAGATTCAAATTATTAAATTTTTTTATTACTCCCCTTTTTTCACGACTCCTTTAAATTCGGTAAACTGATTAAATATTTTTGGATCAGCATCCTCAATCTTTGCGAAGATATTCACTGCAGATGCAGCTTTTGGTTTGTTACTCGTACTTGCGGGAGTTTTTCCAAAAAAGATGCAAAATCCGTTTCCACCCATCCAATATCCGATATCACCAACCTCGCATTCCAATTGAGAGGTTTCCTCGTCTATTTCAACAGGAATTGTCCCATAAAGTTCTTCCCCCCATCGAGATAAATTCAATTCTAGAGGTAAAGCGTTCCAGATTTTTTCACATGTGTTTGGGTTTTTATCTTTTAATAATTTTGCTTTAACCTCCCCGATCTTTTCATTTTTTATGATAATATATTCCATTTTTGATCTCCTCCATTTTTTATAAAACTTAATAAAACCAAAAAATTAAGCATTATCATTTTAAAATATTGAGATGCTTAAAGATTTAAATTAAAAAAAATCGAGGTATAATATAATACTCTATAATATGATTTTTAAAAATATAATATAAAGATGATGAATATGGAAAAACGAGTATATTACGAATATCTTTTTAAAATAGGCGGAATTTTTAATTGGCTGATGGCAATCTCGTTCATATCAATAAGTCTTATAATGCCCAACGTGTTTGAGTTATTTGGATCTTCCCGCCCTCCGACCTTGTTTTTTTTACATTCCCTTTTGGGATTGATTTTTGTATATGGAGTTGGTTATTTTATTGTCGGATTGGATATCGATAAAAATCGGGGCTGCGTGTGGCTTGGAATATTGAGTAAGCTTACCTTTTTTACCTTCTGCGTTATTTATTTCCTAATCGGAGATTTGGATCTCATTATCGTTATTCTGGGATTTCTTGATTTTATTTTTGCGTGTTTGTTTATTGAATTTATAATAAATTACAAATAAAAATCAAACAATTCATCCTTTCTTTTTTGGTTCCGATTACTTTAAATTAAGTAGAAAAACAAAAAATTGACAATAGGAAAAAGGATAAAAAAATCGGTAAATAAACCTTATTTTTCTTTAACATTTATTCTTTTTAACCAAAATTTACTTAGTAACTCACTTGGAGAAATGTAAATATGGATGAAAAACAAGAAGAAAAGGAACTTTCAGACCTTCCGTTTAGGAATCAAGATTTAGATGTTGAGAAAAGAGTCAATGATTTGTTAAATAGGCTAACTCTCAAGGAAAAATTTAAAGTTTTGGCGGGACGTCATAGGTGGGAAACAAAACCAATCGATCGATTAGGAATACCACCTTTCCTAATGACTGATGGACCTCATGGTGTAGCACCTCATAGTTCTGGTGGGAAAGAATGCACTTATTTTCCCGTGGGAATTTGTCGAGCTGCCAGTTGGAATCCTGAACTTTCATTTCAATTTGGAAAAGCTATTGGCGAAGAAGTAAGAGATGTCGGCTCCCATATGATCTTAGGGCCAGGTGTCAATATTGACCGAACTCCTCTATGTGGTCGTACGTTCGAATACCAAACTGAAGATCCTTACTTAAACAAGAAGCTAACAGTACCGGTTATTAGAGGAGTACAAGGTGAACGAATTGCCGCATGTATCAAGCATTATATTTGTAACAATCAAGAAAAAAATCGATATACTTATAGTGCTGAAGTCAGTCAGAGAGCCCTTGAAGAAATATATTTCCCAGCATATAAAGCTGCAGTCGAAGAGGCAGATGTATGGTCGGTAATGGGGTCATATAATAAAATAAATGGTGTGTATGGATGTGCCCATACACGGCTCTTAAAAGACGTGCTGATGGATAAATGGGGTTTTCGTGGATTTGTGGTAAGTGATTGGAACGCAACACATTTAATTGATAACCCGGAAGAGTGTATAAAAGCGGGTTTATCATTAGAAATGCCGCGGGCCAAGCATTATAAACGCAGATATCTAAAAGAAGCGTTTGCTGAGGGAAAATTCACACAAGAAGAATTAGATGAAGATGTAAGGCGTCTATTGCGTGTAATGTTTTTGGTGGGAATTTTTGATGATCCGGCAAGCTTACCCCGAGGATCCCGAAATACAAAAGAACATCAAAATCTCGCCCGTGAGATTGCCGAAGAGGGAATTGTTCTTCTTAAAAATGAGGATAATGTATTGCCGTTAAAAATGGGTCAAATCCAAAAGATTGCGATAAAAGGACCTAACGCTAACAGGGAATTGGCAGAAGGAGGCGGAAGTTCTGCGGTCAAACCTCCCTATGAAATCACCCCGTTGAGAGGAATGCAACAAAAATGTGGAAATAAGATAGAGATAATCGATGAGGCTTCTGAAGCTGATTTTGTATTTTTAATTTTGGGATTGGATCATGAAGAGCATAATGATGTTGAAAATTCGGATAGAGAGAGTCTAGAATTACCTAAAGAACAATTAGATTTAATAGATGAAGTCAGCAAAACGAATGAGAACATCATAATTGTATTAATCAATGGGAGTCCAATTAAAATGGATAATTGGATAAATAAGGCGAAAGCTATAATAGAAGCGTGGTATCCGGGACAAGAAGGAGGGCATGTCATTGCTGATATTGTTTTTGGCAATATAAATCCTTCCGGGAAATTACCGTTAACATTTCCAAGACAATTAGCAGATTCACCGGCCCACATTTCAGAAAAGAGGTATCCTGGAAATGAAAAGGTTTTTTATGATGAGGATATTTTTGTAGGGTATCGTTATTTTGATCAAGAGGGAATACAACCGCTATTTCCATTTGGATTTGGTCTTTCATACACAAGTTTTAAGTATGATAATATTCAATTGGATAAGACAGAATTAAACGGTGATGAAACCCTTACGGTCTCATTCAACATCGAAAATAGTGGTGAAAGAAAGGGAGCCGAAATTATTCAAATGTATATCCAAGAAATCGAACCGAAAATTAAACGCCCTAAAAAAGAACTCAGAGGATTTGAAAAAGTCTTTCTAGATCCAAACCAAAAGAAAACGATACAATTTGAGATTACCAAAAACTCATTATCGTACTATGATGAGAATCTGAAATCTTGGACTGCAAATGCGGGTAAATACAAGCTGTTGATAGGAAGCTCGTCACGCGACATACGATTAGAAGGTAATTTTAATTATAAAAAATAAAAAATAAAGAAGGCTTTTATTATCTTTTTCTTTTTTCTTGATATACTTCTTTCTTTGATTCTTCAATTTTTATTAGCATTCGTCCTACCAGCCGATGACTGAATAATTGTAGAAATGGGAGCAACCACCACCATCGAGGTACATATATCTCTCTTTTGTATTTTCTGGAAGCTTTTAAAATTCTTTTGGCAACATCTTCTGGCTCAACTAATTTATAGAGTCCACCTTTACTTCCGTATTTTTCTACCCACTTTTTAGTGGCCGGGCTTGAATCCCAAAATCTAGTATTAGTCGGGGCGGGACAGACGGTAATCACTTCAATTCCTTGGTTTGCCATTTTATATTCCCGCCTTAAGGTATCAGCTAAACCAACAATCGCATGTTTACTCATAGTATAGGCTGCCATATTTGGAACGCCTGTCTTGCCCGCAGAGCTTGATGTAAAAATTAATTGTCCTTCCTTTCGGTCAGGGTTTTTTTTTGTAGGTGCGGGACGCCCTATATAGGGTAATGCTGCTTGGAGAACTATCCACATACCATCCACATTTACAGACATGATTTTTCTATAATCCTCAAAGGTACCATCATTCGTAATTGAGCACATCGAACCTATACCCGCATTATTGTGCAGAATGTCGATATATTGTTCCTTCTCTCCGATTTTAGTTATAACATTTTTCACTTGTTCTTTATTCATTACATCCATCTCCATTATATTCACATCTTGAGCTCCTAGATCAATTAACTCGGTTTTCAAAGAACTTAAATCCGCGCCCGGGATATCCAATAGATAGAACCTCATACCTAAGGGAGCAAATTTTCGGCAAACCTCGGAACCAATATCACCTCCCGCACCTGTAATTACAAAATTTTTACCTTTATACCATTTCTTTTTATGTGTCATGATTTTTTCACTTTCCAATCTATAATTATTAATTTATTTTTAAAATTAATAAGAATTTTATTGAAATAGGGGATCTTATAATGCAAGATGATTATTAATAAAACGATTGATTTAGTCCAGAATCTCTTAGATGATAAAAAGATTCCCTCAGCCCAGATTTCTAATGCTGTTCTTGGATTAGGCTACACAGGGGTTGAATTAGAATTTAACGGGGATTCTACTGAAATGGGGGTGGCATATACCCTTCCTGAATTATTTAAAAATAGATCATGTACAAAGATTAACTTTGCAGGAATATTAACTGAAAGAACCGTTCAAGAATTATTGAGTTGGGGTAAAAATTCTTTAAGCTTAAAAAGGATAATTGGCATTGCCACTTTAAATGCATTTTCTCAATTTTATATCCATAATAATAGAACTCAATATCAATTTTTAACCAAAGACCTTTTCCAATATGTTGATCTAAATCAAGGTACAAAGGTGACCTTTATAGGATTAATAAAACCTATGATAAAGCAGATGGCTAAATTTACAAAAAATATTGTAATCATTGAAAAAAATCTGGAATTTTCAGAGGAGTTTAAAGATTTTACACTTAAAAGGGACATAAATAATCTAGATCAAGAGGATTTAGACACAGATATATTAATATGCACGGGCACCTCATTAATAAATAACACTTTAGAGCACATTTTAGAAGTATATAAGACTAAGGCAAAATTCAAATGTGTGATAGGACCTTCGGCAAGTATGATACCCGACATCCTATTTGAGGAGGGAATAGATTTAGTAGGCGGAATGAAATTTGAAAACTCCGCCAAAACGTTTAAGGTTTTACAAGAAGCGGGAGGGACGAAGTTTTTCAAAAAATATGCTCATAAATATAACATCATAAAACAAAGTAAATACTAAATCAATCTTAATATCATTTTAATCTGATTTCTATCTTATTTAGGTTGACATCTTTCAAAAGTTTATTATTGTGGTAAAATCATCTTTCGTACTGAAGTTCAAAATTGAAGTTTTAAATAAGAAGTGAACTAAGTAATTCTAAATTTTTAATTTTTAATTCTAATAAATTAAAGTTGTAATAGATAATGACTGAAGAAGAATTAAAACGTGGAATTAATCTTCCCGTAGCTATATTTATTATCGTAGGGATGGTGATTGGTGCATCCATTTGGATAAATCCAGCTGAAAAGCTTAATGAAACAGGCCCCGCTATTTTTCTCTGTTATATCATTGCTGTAATCCCAGCCATTTTTGTGGCATATAATTCCGCATATTTGGGCTCGGCATTCCCAGTTGCTGGAGGGAGTTATGTAATTACTAGTCGATTAACGGGTGCATTTGGTGGTTTTATGACCGTTTGGTTGATTATTCTAGCAGTGGGATGCACATTATCCTACTTAGGAGCATCTTTTGGGTTTTTTATTGGACAAGCGATTGGGATCCCAGAAGGTACTATGATGGTATGGTTTTCTGTTTTGGTGGGTCTTGTTGTGTTGGTGGCATTTTATTTTTTAAACTGGATACGTATTGAGATTTCAGGTTTAATTGAACTTATCATCACGATTGTGGGAGATATTTTTGTTATGGTGATTTTTATTATCTCAGCGATCCCCGCATTTAAACCTTCTAATTTTGTGCCCCTATTCCCAGAAGGGTTCTCTCCAGTGCTTTTCACTGCTTTGACCTTCTATTTTGCATATGTAGGTTTTACACTGATCTTAGATGTGGCGGGTGAGGTAAAAAATCCCTCTAAAAATATTCCGAGAGCCCTCCTCATTAGCATAATATTTTTGGTGGTTATGTATACCATTCAATCGTTAATGGTGGCAGGTGTCCAACCTTATGACAATCCTGTCGGAACCGTTGTTCAACTAATCCTCACAGGAGGGCTACTCCCTCAAGGTATGGTGCTTTTTGTCTCAATATTAATCGCTGTCGCTATAGCTTCGACAATTCATCCCGCTTATATGGCATATTCTCGAGATATTATGATGATAGCAAGGGAGGGATTATTTCCTAAAAAACTAGCAAATATCAGTGAAAAGCAAAAAACACCTATTCCAGCGCTAACCATTCTATTTGTTGTTGGTGTTGTATTTCTCTTTACTTTCATTCCAATCCTTGCGCCGAGTTTTGGGGTTTATACCGCAGCTGTACTCTTAAGTGCTATAGTCGGGGTTATTGTATTGATATTACAAATACCTCTTTCTATAGCTGCAATTATTCTCCCTAAGAAATTTCCAGAGTGGCATGAAAAGTCGGGTTTCAAACCCTCTAGAAGAACCTTAAAAATCATGGGGATTATAGGTGCGGTACTCTCGTTTGTCTTTGTTCTATTAGTTTTTACGGAACCCGAGGCAGGATTAATCATAGCTTTAATCGTTTTCCCCTATACAGCAATAGGCGCGCTTCTATATTTTATTCAAAAATCAAGATTAATTAAAAAGGGAATCGATTTTAAAGAAAAATTGACCAATCTACCTAAAATACCAGAGGTAGAAAAAGAGCCTTTGGGAAAGATAGAAAGGTTGGCTGAAGAGAAAGATTCATAATAAATATCAGTATACATAAATTTCTTTAATTTTTTTTTTATTCCATTGAATTGAGTTTGACCATATACAGAAATCAAATTCAATGAGTAAAATTTTGAAATTCAGAATAAGATATTTAAAGATCACCCACAAAATTATATTCAATTAAAAAATGAACTTTTATGTAAAAAAATGAGAAAAACGAAAACATATTTAAAATACTTTGGGCTCACCCTTGCGATAATCATCGTTTCGCCGGTGGCTCTGGTGGGAAGTATGTTAATCTATTGGGATATGAGACCCCCTCCCGATTTTTATGCTGACCCCGGTTTAAAATATGTGGAAACTAATAATTGGATTGCGGTTCCTCACGGTGATGACATAAATTATCAACATAAAAGTAATACAGATATGATCTATTATGATGGTTATTTCTATTTGATTAATCAAGAATCTAAGTGGCATTTGCAAGATCATCAGGGAAAACTTGTTATTAGAAGAAGTACAGACGCTAAAAACTGGGAATATGTGCATACTATCCAATTACCAAATACAGACGTGAGAGATCCAAAATTTGCTAATGTCAGTGGCACTTTATTTGTGTATTTTCTACCTAACTATTTCTTCGATCCTGGACCAAACACAACATATTACTGTAAAAAACCTTATAATTCAGATGCCTGGACCGAACCAGTCGAAATGAAGGTTAATGTGAGTTATTATGATGAAAATGGAGATATTGGGGGGTATCACAAAGTGGGCGGTTGGAATTTTTGGAGACCAAAAACGAATGATAATACAACGTGGTATGTTATGGCAACGGGAAGAAAAAATACCACTACGACAACTGAGCATGATTATGATGTTTCCGGGACTATGTCGGTTCTTTTTTCTTCTACAGATGGGGAGAATTGGACAGAAGTCTCCGAGGTTTACACCCGATTCGGAAATGCGGAAGTTTGTTTAGACTTCTTACCCGATGGAAGGATTATATCTACACATCGGGTCGGATCAATGGGAATTGAAGGTTATGCATTTGGAAATCCCCATGGGGGAACAATCATGGCAACATCTTGGGATACTAATTATAAAAATTGGTCATTTGCTCCCGATTTTCAAACCAGATTGGATGGGGCCACATTGTTTACTTTGAACAATAGTCGACGGGTATTTTCCGCGGGAAGGAATCACTTGGGACCACGAAGCGATATGGGAAATCATTTAGCAGAAAAAAGGACTGCAATTTATGAAGTAAAAGAGGACAGACTCGTGCATTTGTTTGATCTACCAAGTCATGGCGACACTGCCTATACAGGTGTTTCGATCGTAAACGGTTCGATATACATATGCTATTATACATGCCCAGTCGGGTCAGTAAGTGATTATCCATGGATAGTGGGGATTGCTTTTTTCACTAAAACGGATATAAGAATGTCTCAATTAAATGCGACACGATTATTAGAATATGCGGATTCAGTAGGAGGTGGCTAAATAATGTCAGATATTAAAAATGATAAGAGAAAACCAGAAAGAAGGGGGCTTATAGAATATTATCGAAACCTAAAATTCCGAACTAAGGTATTTATAGAGGTTATTTTGATGATTATAGTGGGAATATTAGTGCTCTACCCTTTAATTCTATATGCCAGATTTTTCTTTATCTAACCGGAGGTTAATCAAATGGACAAATACAAAATATGGAAATATTTCAGAATAACATATTGGACTTTCATTTTAATCTGCGCGATTGCGTTTTATATTCTTCTCATTACCACATTGTTTTAAACAAGTGAAAATTCTAAATATTTATTTTTCTTTTTATTTCTTTTCTTATTTATTGGTCCAAGAGACTATTTCATGCATCAGAATATACCTAATTTTATTTACATTTATGACAAAGTTTTTCAATATAGCTATCAATTTGTAAATTGAATATGTGAAGATGTAATTATTGAGTGAGATCCCTTGAAAAAACATTCTCCCCTATTGATAGTATTTCTATTTGAGATTATTATTCTAAATTTACTACCTTATAATACATCTGGGAGTTCTATCAGAGATGATTTAAATAAATCGGGGGATACGGCCCTCATGAATTCCACATTCAAAACTGCAGATCAAACCTATAATGGATGTGAATATTTAATTATTACTCATGAGAATTTTGCAGAATCTATAGAAATTTTAGCTCAAGATAAGATCAAGCATGGAATCTCAACTAAAATTGTGAACACATCAGCAATTTGTGAAAATCCTACCCCCGAAAATATCTCTACTTTCATTAAAGATGCATATGAAACTTGGAATCCTCAACCAAAATATGTCTTATTAGTCGGAGATGTTGATTATATTCCAGCTCATAATGGCTATGAATATGATGTTAGGACCGACTTATATTATGCCACTGTTAATGGGTCGGATTATTTTCCCGATTTATACGTGGGAAGATTTCCTGTCCAAAATAATGATGAATTGAAGATTATAATTAATAAAACGATAAATTATGAAGAAAATTATAATCCAAAAAGGCAGATGTTTAGGAAAGTTCTTCTAGCCGCCTATAATCAATCTGATGGTATAGATAGGTATTATATCACTACCTCAGAAAATATTAGTGTTTTCTTGGAGACTAATTCCTACTATACTACACGAGTTTATTCTGGATCGGGACAGAATGGAACGACTGAAGATATTATATCCTCTATCAATGAGGGGATCCTTATATTAAACCATAGGGATCACGGAGTAGTATCTGGGTGGAGTTATCCCTCATTTACTATATCTGATATTGAAGATCTTAGTAATAGTCATTTCCAACCAGTTATGTTCTCTATTAATTGTCTTAGTGGAAGTTTTGATTACCCTTCTGACTGTTTCGGAGAGGCGATTTTAAAAGCGGAAAATAAGGGAATAAGTGCTTTTATTGGAGCCTCAACTGTTAGCTATAGCGGATATAATGATGAATTAAATAAAGGTTTATTTGCTTCGATTTGGCCAGATTATTTTCCCAACTATTCCAATGTCAATGTCAGTCGATCTGCAGAGATGGGAGGCATATTAAACTTTGGAAAAATGTTTATGTATGATAAATACTATTTAACAAATGGAGAGGGATACAGATGGTCAGCCTCTGAAAAATTGACCCAGCTGCAATTTGAAATTTTAAACCTTTTAGGAGACCCAGGATTATCAATCATAGATATAAAGCCACCTGAGGTATATAATCTTTCATTAAAATCCGACATTTTGGAATTAGAAGATTCTCAAAAAATATGTTTTCACATTAAAGAAAAATTTGCTCTCGACACTATTGAAATAAATATTAAAGACCAGACTTTTATTAAAAAAAATTATTGCAAATCCTTTTTTGAATGTGTTTATAAATCCCTCGAAACTGGAAACAATACCTATAATATCAAGATTAATGATACCTCGGGTAATTTTATTACCTTATCTGGTTATTTTATGGTTAGAGAAAGTGGGACTTTGTTAAAGGATATATTATTTATTACCTTTTTATCTATTGGGATAATTATATTGATCTATCCAATTTTGGATCGCTTTCTTATAAGGAAATCAATCAAAAAGGGTTATTTGTAATTTTACAATTTGTTTTTACATTATAATTCGAAAGACCAAATCCATCTAATCACCGGTTTAAAAAGATCTGGGAGATAATATGTATCCTTAATCCTTGGATATAATAAAAGAAAAAATTTGACGGATTTATTGAAGACAAAAACATAACTAAAGGTTTTATATATATTATTAAATAATCTTGATGATTTTTATATTACTACTCTTTGGCTCATAGAAATATTTTTGATTTTTAAACTTGAGAGATTCTAATTCGAGATTTAAGATTCATTAAAGTATATAATAACAATATGAGTTAGGGAGAAAAGAGTTTAAATAGTTTACTAGCATTATGTTAGTTATTAAAAAATTTGTATAAGTAATAATGAATCTTAAAAGATATCAAAAACCTATAGTAATTTTTCTGGTGATATATACGTGTTTCACTATACCATTTTTTGCTCTATCTATCTCTGTAGACGAGCCAAGATTTTCCACAATTCTTCCGTTTGATTCCATGATGATGCAGATAGGTTGTATTTTTCTTTTAATTCCGATTACCGGGATTATTGGAGCATTATTGACGGGATACATCCTCGCACCTATATTCTTATTGATTTATAAAAAAACTATTGGTTTTAAGATGGAATTTGGAATCCAAGATCGAGAAAAGCCTCCCAAATTTAATAATTTATGGAGAGGAATTTTTCCATCCTTTTTGGCGATCAATTTAGCTTTACTTATTGGTACAACAGAATTTGGTCGTAATTATATTGTTAGTCCTGAATACCTCGTTGGAGGAATGGGGAGTAAAATTTGGCAAATGGTGGCGTTTGCAGCTTTGATACCTTTCATAACAGGAGTAGCGACAGCAATATTCTCGCCGGTATGGTTTTTATTGGATTCTGGTATTGTATTTTCCAATAAGAAAAAAGTTCTCAATAAAGTCGAACCCATCGAAGTTAGGAGCATAGGGGGTTGGTATAATTATCTATTAAAAGGATATGCAGGAATAGGAGTCATAATTGCCTACATATTATTTTTAGGTGATATGTTGGTTGAATTCGAGAATCCTTTTGATGGTGGTTTCATTTCTACTGCAATTTTACTCCCAATAATGCCTGTAGCTATAACTTTGCTTTTAATCCCATCGATGATTTTAATGGACTATACTTTGGAATCGAGAAGGAAATACATACGGACTTTCGCAAAAAAATATTTGAAAATCGATGGACCTTTAGAGCATCCACTCGATCTCCATGTAATCAATTAAATTCTTTCTTTTTTATTTCTCTGCAATGTTAAATCCCTAATCAATTACTTTGATTAATGCAAAACCTATTAAGTCACTAAAATATGTATGCGCATTTCTTTTTTTCATATCTTGTTTTTGGTCTTCAAAAAAGAATTCTAAATCATCTAATTTCCGCTTTGTTAGGTCAATATCCTTTCGAAGAAAGGTAATATCTTCTTCTAATTCCTTTATCCTTTTAAGACGTTCTTGTTTTTTCTTCTCATCATCTAGCTTGTTGATATTTTTGATTTGTCGTTCTGAAGGCCTCTGGGTTTTTTTTCGCATTAATTTATCCCTCAGAGTCTCTATTTTTCTTTTAAGAGTTTCTTTTTTATAATTATAGATCTTTTTCTTTTTTTCACGCTCAAATCGATATACTTTCGTATTCAACCTGAAGATTTCCTTTCTCCATTCCTTATTCATTTTTTTGGCCAATTGCTCTATTCGTTCGGTTAAGAATTTGAGATTGGGTACGCTTACACTTATATCTGGTTCTTTTTCCGAGTTAAAGTGGAAATGTTTCTCAAAATTTTTAATGTTTAAAATTATCTCTTCCAGTTGATATATTTGAGTACCATTTTCATCAAAAATAACTGGGACAAGATTTTCCTCTATTAAAAATCCTTGAAATTTGGTTCTTAAGATACCTAAATATAGATTTTCAGCATTTTTTATTTTCTCTTGGTATTCCGTAGGTAGGCTTTCCCTTTTTAAACTTAAAACTGTAAAATTTCCACCAAAATTATCACTTTTACCATATTTTAAAACCTCGTTTATGAGTGGATGTCCGAGTGCAAAGAAATCTTCTTCCTCCTTTATTTTGGCCAATTCTAAATCAAACGTGCCCTTATATTCCCGTTGAATAAGATTATTAGAATATTTTAAGAAATTCTCAGATGGGGCGATATTTATCATATTTTCAATAGATAGAACAGATCTGTGAACGGAATTATTAGTTGGCTTAAATCTCCCATATTTCCCATCATCTAAAGAGAAAAAGCTCTGAATAAGGTAAAACAATTCATTATGATTAAGTTTTACATCTTGGCAAGAGTTATATTTAATTAGCGTATCCATCTGAAATGACTTCTTATCTATAAGCAAATCATCTAATTGCATTTCCATCTCATTGGCTTTCTTTATTTGAGTATCTAAGTCTCGATTAAATAATCTCAATTTTTTCTGTTTATCATCATCCTCTGTAAAAATAAGCTCTTTAAAGTTCTTCTCAATCTTCCCAATTATGGGTTCTAATTTGCCAATAGACTCTTTAAATAAATTAATACGTTTATTAAGTGCATAGATAATATCTGTTTCAATAGTGCCTTCCAAAAAGAAATTATAAATAAATATCTTCTCTGATTTTTGACCAATTCTATCCAATCTCCCGATTCTCTGTTCTAATTTCATTGGGTTCCATGGAAGATCGTAATTAATTAATGTTCTACAGAATTGAAAGTTTCGACCTTCTCCACCAACTTCAGTGGAGATTAATATTGAAAATGTGCTACTCTCTCTAAACCGCTCGACAGCTTCTGCTTTTTCTTGTTTATTCTTCCCTCCATAAAAAGTTTCGACGAAGTATTCAGAGTTTTCTTTCATTATTCGTCGCTTTAAAAACGACATTGTATCAACAAACTGAGTAAAGATAATTATTTTCTCATTTGGATTCTTTTCATGTATCCCATTCAATAGCTCTAAAAGCTTCTCCGATTTGGAATCATAAGGGATGTTACTTAATTTTTGATAAAAATCTCTCAATATTTTTTCTTGGTTTTCTAAATCTAAGATGCTTTTATCGGATAATTTATCATATTCAATTGTCCCATTTTCAATATTTTCTTCCTCTAATTGAGATTCAAAATATTCGGGATCTTCTCCCTTTAGCGTTTCCAGGTAATCGATACTATTTTTTGTCCCTTGTATCTGTTCTAATCTTCGTTCAAGACTCTTCAGGAACGCATGTTTAGAACTTGTTAGCAGCTTTTGGAGGGTCGTGATTACAAATCCGAGACCGATATTTCTGTGTTTGAAATCTCCCGCCATATTATAGATTTTAGCTAAGTATAATCGGATTTCATTATAAATATCAAGTTCTTCTTGTCTAGGTTTTACAAGTATTGTCTTAACAATTCGTTCATTAATATAATCCTTTGATATAACGTTTTTTTTTCTATTTCTTATAAGAAATTTTGAAAGTGTATGTTCCTTTTCTAAATTTTTAATTATTTGTTTCTTTTTAGTGTCGATCTTGATTAAATCGAGGATAGCATCAAAAGATTTATTTTTAGGGACATATTCAAGATCTTTAAGCAATTTTATCGTGGTTTTAACTTCAAATTTGTTTAGGTTTTCAATTTGAGATACATTATTTATGAGAAGATTGATAAATGGCATATTTTTTCTAAAATGCTCAAAATCACTAAAATTTTCAAATGCTTCCGGATGAATCAACTCGATTAATGAAAAGAGTTCAAATGAATGCAATTGTAAGGGTGTTGCGGTCAATAATAATAAAGATTCCGCGGTTTGAGCTAGATTTTTAGCTAATTTATAATTTAACGTCTCTCTATAATTTCCAGTTGATTTATTGAGTAAATACCTTCTTAAATGGTGGGCCTCGTCAAATATTACAATATCCCAAGAAATTTGAGATAATAATGCAATATACTTAGGATTTCGGGCGAATTGAAGCGAACACATGATCAAATTATCGTAATAAAACGGATTTTTCAATAAATTGGGATTATTTTGACTTCCTTTTTTGGTTAATTTCCTAATTTTCTTGCCATCATATATTTTAAAATCAATATTGAATTTGTTCGAAAACTCAAATTTCCATATAAAGCTTTCTCAATCAATAAATTCATTTTTATTTTATAAAATAAAACCAAAAAACTCAAGAAACTTAACTTATATATCTATAAGCAAATAAAGAAATATGATAATTCATTCCAAAAAAAGCCCTTTAAATACTTTTACAAAAGATTTTCCTTTAAACTTTCCCTTAATGATAGGATTAGCTTCAAGAAATTTCAAAATAGCTCCTTTTAACGAATGACACTCTATTTCATAAACATTTGATGGTGTAAACCCAACTACACGGATAGTAAAATCAATATTAGGAAAAACCGATTCTAAATGATCCTTTAATAAAATATAATAACAAAACAATTGTGGAATAGATTTCAAAACTTGTTGTTTTGTCCTTTTAAGATCCAAAATTGTGATTATATGTCCATCAATACTAAGTAAATCAATATGTCCTGTATAATACCTATCCAAAGTATTTATGTACTTAAAACATGGAACTTCAATTGCTATAACATGATTAAAGGAATCATATATATGAGGCAAAATTTCAGCATGAGTTGGAAACCTGCTATGAACTTCATTAAACTTTCCAAAGAACTTGTTAGTAAATTTAAATATCTGATTATCGTATATGTTTTCAGAATATTTAATGTAATCAGAAAAAAAATTAAAAATATCATCAGAAAGAATCCAATTATCAACTGTGCCTCTAAACTTAAAAAAAGACGCTCTATATAAAGAACTTTTGAATATACTAAAAGGAAAATTAACCTTTTCAAATTGTTTAAAATATTCTAATAGAATATCTGCTAAGAGAGTATGATTAGACACAAAATTGTGATCATATTTAAAAGACAATTCTCCAAATTTATAAATATTATCAGTAATATGGGAATGTCTTAACCCCAAATAGTAAACGATTTCAGAATATTTAAACCCTCTCTGAGAAATAGCTCCATAAAACCCCCCTCCATAATAATCTTGAATGGTACTTAAACTCGGAGCAAACCCTTCGATAATATTTGAATTCAACCTAAAAGCTTCAGTATTAATGTTACTGTTAAAATAATTTATAATATTTTGAAAAGCTTCTTCCCTTGTTCTAATGCCATTCTGCCAATCAAATGAGGACCATTTTGAAGGCTTAAATCTTAAACCCGCTTTATCAATAACTTCACTATAATGAATTCTTTTCCCAAAAATACCAGAAACAAAACTTTCATATCCATTATCTCTAAGATCAGCTAATGATGGTGCAATAAGCTCTTCTATACCCAATCTTTCTTTTAAATTATAATATATCTCTTCCAGAAAGTAATTAGTAGCATTTTCAAGAGCTTCTTCATAAGTTCTAGGAATACCGTCTTCGGACCAACTCAAAAAATCATATTTGCTTTTATTAGTAAATTTCAAACCAACAAGGTTCATTAAATCAGAATAATAAATGTTTCTATAATTTAAAGCACAATAAAAATTACCATCATAAAATTCATTAATTTGTTCATATGTTGGAGCAATACCTTCTAAAATAGAAAAAAATTCCTTGAATCTTTCTGTATATATATTTTGCAAAAAATAATGAGCAGCATTTTCAAGAGCTTCTTCATAAGTTCTAGGAATACCGTCTTCTGACCAGTCAAGAAAATTCCACTTCGATTTTGACCTTTCTATGTCCAAAATTTCTTTAATATCATTCCACTTAATATAATATCTAGAAAAAGCAGTGTTCAGATCTCCTAAACCCAATTCATTAAGATCCATAAGAGACAAACCATTTGAAAAATTTTCTATATCTATCTTTCCTTCTAAATAATGAGCAGCATTTTCAAGAGCTTCTTCATAAGTTCTAGGAATACCGTCTTCTGACCAGTCAAGAAAATTCCACTTTTGACCAGCAAATTTGTTTATTTCAGAAATTTCAAATCCCAACCTTTTTTTAACATCACTAAACTTAATATTATAACTAAGTAAGGCTTCATAGAACCCAGATAGTCCCAAATTTTGTAATACAGAAACAGATAATGAGTTCAAATCTTGTAAATTTGCATTCTTCTGAAGATAATGAGCAGCATTATCAAGAGCTTCTTCATAAGTTCTAGGAGTACCGTCTTCGGACCAAATCAAAAAACCATATTTTCTAGGAGGGCGATAATTTTCATTCAATTCTTCTCCATGCACTATAGATAATCTTTTAACAACCCTATTAACTAAATGGATCGAACTAGAACATTTTTCCGCTATAGATTTTTTATTAATACTATCTTTATTTAACAGAACTTGATAAGTTAAACAAGCAAATTTTATAATATCATCTTTGAGTGAGGTTTCTAAATTTATATTTAAATTATTAGCAATTTTAGACAAAATTTTATTTCGACCGTTCAAAATTTGATTATAAGAATAACCAAGTTTAAACAAAGCATAACATTCATCAATTACAAATTTGGATAAATCAATAGATAAGGGAAAACTCTGGAAAGAATTATAATTTTCAACACATTTCTTGCGCCCCAAACCACAAGAAGGCGATCCTAAATTTTTATTTACCCTTTTCTTCTCTTCCCTCATATTCTAAGAATATGGTTTTATATATAAAAATATTCATCAAAAATAAAAAATAGAGTATAAAATATTAACCATCTGAAACAAAATTAGATTTAAGAAATAATTGATAATAGTCTTGTTCAAACCCGTTCCTAAAATCTTTTGAATTACTGACCATAATATGTTCTTTCTTAAAATCAATTTCATCTTTAGATTTTTTCTTTGTTTTTTGATATGTTATAATTGCTTTCCAAAATTTTCTGTTTGTATAACTCCCTTGTTTTTTGAGATATTTTTCCAAACTAATTTCTTGTAATTTTGGCTTAATACCTATTTCTCGTAATTAAATAATTTCTTTTTCCATTTTCTTCGCTGTCACGATATAAGTTGCTAAACCTCGGGGCGATATTTCATAAATAAGTTCAAATGGACTTCCTGCGACAATATTTGCAAAATGTAAAATGAAATAATGATGAGTTGCACCAACATAAAAAATATATTTTCTCAGAGGTTGGGCGACTTTTACTTTCAATAACCATAGGGCGAATTGGTTTACAAATACTCTTTCACTTTGAATAAACAAATCAGAGGCTGGTAAATTATAATCTGGGCGTAATTTGTGCATTTCTAATGTATATGGAATGATTGTAAGAGGCTCTGATAAAATCACTTTCTCAAATGTTTCATTTTCTCTTACTGCTTTTAAAGAATTGTGTTCTGTTCCTTCTGAAATCCTTTTTCTCCCGTATCTTTCCCTTGTTTTATCAGCTCGTCCGCATGATAAAAAGACTAAATCTTTGCTTGTGTCTGGAAGCCATTAAATCACAAAATAAATAACATTTCGAAATTTTTGAGTTTAATTTATTCCCACAAAAGGGACACTCTTTTGATTTATCAATTATACTTTCTGGCAAATTTTGAGTCATGTCTTATTACTAAATGAATTTGTTGAGCTTTTAACTTAAATTTGATTCTTTTACAGTAAAATTATTAATCATTTATTGGCAATGAATTTCACTGATTTATTTTATTGTATAAGAATCAATATTTAAAACAAGATTCAAATATTAAACTAGATCTCTAAATTCTTTAAATCAGAATGTTTAATTTTCGTAAAATCAAATTCTATTCTTTTCAAATCAATTATATCGAGATTTTTTTTTAATTTTTCTAAATTTAAATCAATAATTTCATTCGCTTGATTTATTTTTTTTAAAGAATTTATGAATTCTCCCAAATCCATATTAGCTTTTCCTTTATTTTTCAGATTATACATATGTGAAAAAATAGATTCCCTAATAAAGTCGCTTAGATTTAGATTTCTCTCATCAGCAAAATTTTCAATTAATTCTCTCTCCTCTTCGGTGAATCTAATACCTACTAATTGATCTCTTTTGCCATTCATTTTTAATTTACTAATCAGAAGTGAATTAAATAAAACTAAATTGCAATAAAATTTTTAGATTCAATTTCATATAATTTTGTTTTATTGATAAGTTAATAATAATATTTTAACACAATGAAACTAATGGGTTAATATGCATAAAAAGAAATACAGGGTACATATTGAACTATAAATAAACACTTTAAATAACTAAGGAAGAATATTCATGTTAAACAATGATAATTATTGTTAAATACTTAAAAATTAATAAAAAAGAATTAGAGTATAATGATTAAAATATCTCAAAAAAATAAAAAATGATATTTTAAGCAAATCAAAGTTTCAAAATATGAAGAGACAAAAAAAAATATATTTAGGACACCTTAATAATACTCCCATATTAGAGAGAATAGCAAAGGACAACCCTAGTTATATTTATTTTATATGTTTCTTGGGTAGTAAAGGTAAACTTCCAATATATTCTCAAATCAATGATATAGAAGTAGATTGTAGAGCATTACATAATAAGTATAGACTAACTAAGTTCATACCACAATCCGAGAGAGTAGGTCATTACGTAACTCAACATGATTGTCAATTAAGAAGTCCTGGTAAAAAGGTTTTTAATGAATTAAAAATGAATGGTATTTGTAAAAAATTATGGGAATTTCTTAAAAGCAATGAAAATTGCACGAGAAAAGAATTTAATAAGCATTTTAATGAAAGATTCTCTTTTGAAGTAAATCCAAATTCAAGACTTAAACAAAAAATTAGAGAATATAGAGAAAAATATGATACTAGTTTTCCTGGTAGAGAAATTTCCTATAGAAATATGATAGTTAAACCTGTCCTAAAAGGAAATAATTTTTATTATGAATTCAAAATAGAATGTTTTTGCTCAAATTTGATTCTTAAAGAATTAAATATGAATTATTATAATAAAGAATTTTCAATTGAATGTGATCAATGTCATAAAATATATCATATAATCTATAATTTTTTATGTTATTGGTAATTTTCACCATAATATAAATATATAAATAATTCTATAATAATTTATAGATATAAAATTATAGTAGTATAATTAATTTCATTATAATGAAAAAAAATTGAAGGGGCAAAAAATTATGAAAAAAGATCCATTAAGTATTGCAACTTCCCTTGTTTTTAATCTGAATTTATTAAGAGAGGGAATAGAATATAATATAAATGAAATAAAGTCTCTAAGAAATCTTGAAAATCATTGGAACACAATTCAAAAATACATCAAGATGTTAAATATAGTTAAGAAATTTTCTCCTGAATTCGAATTGAAAGATTCTAAAATTATAATTAGACATTCTGAACTATATCGAAGACTTGACCAAGTAGAGAGATTTATTTTACATCTTTCTAATATTGACGCGGAGGAACCAGAGAGTGCTATTGAATTACCTGAAGAGTTTGATATAGAAAAGATTGAGGAATCTGAAGGATATCTTTATGATAGAATAGGGGAAAATAAATATTATCTAAGGAAGAGTGGTAAAAATATATTTAGATTAATAAAAGAAAATCTGTCTGAACTTATTTTTCAAAATAAATCGTGGGATGATATTTTTCCATTTGACTCGGAAACAACTAGTTCAGAAGAAGGCGGGGTTATTATCAATTTATCTGATCAAATGGATTATTACAATGAATTTATTGATATTGGATTACCAATGGATGAAAAAATTGAAGTTAAAAATATTTTTTCAGGACATTTGACAATTCCTGATATTAATGGAGTAAATAATTCTGGGGAAATTGAGTTATTAACAGAGGGATAAGAAAATGGAGGAGAATAAAGAAAAGGGTAGATCCTTGAGAATTGGAGTTCCAGTAATAAGAAAGTATGAGAAGATCGACGATTTTAGATCTTATTATGTTACTGGTGCAATTGGTGGATTTAAAACGAAATATGATTTTCGTTTAAGTTTTTACAATATAGATACTAATGATTTTATTATGAAAGCGGAAGAAAAAAAGAGTAGGAAAAATGTCAGAGATGAAGAATTAGAGGAACTTGTTACCGATTTAGAGTTAAAGCATGATGTTATGTGCGAGGTTATAATGAGTGAGACTGCTGCGAGAGAATTACATCAATTCATCGGTAGACAACTTAAAGCACGAGAAGAAGCGATAAAAATGTCTCAAAAAGGAACCAAAGATTAGAATTAATTATCTTAAAACAAATATCTGAGTTTCAATAAAGCGACTTTAATTACAAATCAAGAAATTTATATTCAAAATTCAATTTTTTTTTGGAAAATTCAATAGATTCTTGTGGTTAATTATATATGTCATTTAAAACTCAAAAACTATTAGTGTTGTTGAAGATTTGTGATATACCGCAAATACAATATATACCTTGATGAAATGTCAGTCCATAATTATCTAAAGAAACAAGAAGAAATTAAATATATATCGGATTTAGTTTTTAAAGAATATTTTACCAGAAAAAATGTTCTTGGGATTAATAGCAGTTGTGTATTCAAATTTAATGAACATAAACGAGAATGAATTTATTAGTGATATCACTCTGAGAAAATAAAATATATTAAAAATGCTAGTTATTTCAATAAATCTAAGGCTATCTTGGATATCTTAAATCTTTACCATAATGACGACTGAGAAGCCAAAGGGTAAGGAAAGCTCATGGGCGTCCCGCAATTCTCTATTTTATCGTCGTCGATGGTTTATCGAGACCGGATTTTCCGACTTAAATCGGATTAATCGGCGATGGCGTTCAAATTACGATAATGTGAGATATCTAGATATGCTGGCACGGCTGCTCCTTTATAACTCTTGGAAACTCAATAAAAAGCGTATCGAGCTTGCAAGAA
>WJIN01000153.1 GCA_014730295.1 Promethearchaeota archaeon
AATAAAAAATGATTTTCAAGACTCATTTCTTAAGAGTATTGAAGATACAGAACATGAAATTTCCTCGAAGCCTAATAGTAGTATAGATAAGCGACCTAAAATTTCCATCGTAATACCTTTATATAATGAAGAAAAGACTATTAAAAAAGTCCTCAAAAAAATACCTAATGATCCTTATTATGAAATAATAGTAGTTGACGACGGTTCTATTGATAATGGGATAAAAAAAATTACTGAACTAAATGATAATAGAATCAGAATAATATCTCATAGTACTAACATAGGATATGGAGCCGCTATTAAAACCGGTGTCAAGTATAGCTGTGGTGAAATTGTGGTAACAATAGACTCTGATGGACAACATGATCCTAGTGATATCTCAAAATTGATAAAACCTATTATTCAAGATAAAGCAGATTTGGTCATAGGATCAAGATATTTGGGTAACTGTTGTTATAAGGTACCTCTATATACAAGATTAGGTGAGTCCGTAATAAATCTCGTCTTACGATTATTATTTAGACAAAAAGTTAAAAATAATCAGAGTGGATTAAGAGCATTTAAAAAGGAAAATGATTATATTTTAGAAAGATTAAAAAATAAGGGTATGGGATTTACCACAGAAATGCTTTTTCAATCGGGATTTAATAAACTCAGAATTAAAGAGATTCCAATCACCGTATTTCCGAGGAAATTTGGAGTTTCATACGTGAATTTGATTAAAATAGTCAAATCGATTAGTTTTTGTATCACTCGCTTTCTTTTTAAAAAATTATTCAGTACCCTTTTCAAGAGTGTTATTAGCTTAAAAAAAAGCTGGTCAAATTTAATCTCCCCTATATCATTCTTCAATAAAAAGAAAGCAAATGATAGTTTTAAAGTGAACTTATAGGACTACATTCTTTTTGATTATTTATTGATGTTAATAATTCATAATTTATCATTATAAGGCTCCAAACTCCTATTTGAAGTCTTTTAAAAAAGATTTTCTTAATAAGACTAAAGGTCTTGAAATTAAGAAAAATAAAAGCTGTTGATAAGGTATAAAAATAAAAATTTAATGAAATGAAAAAGCATGTGTATCTAAAAATTTGCTAAATAAACCATTAGAAGTGCATAGAAAATAATTTTTGAATAATATTTAAGCGAAATTATAAATGGAGGAGGATAATAATTAATAGAAGGTATTTATTCAATTTTAGATTCAAAAAATTTATCAAGTATCTGAATTATCTTTTTTAGTTTATTTTTCGTGCTTTCATGATTTAATCCAATAAATATTCCATTTTCAAATATTAGCTGTGAATTTGATAAATCGTTTATTATGCGATATTCTTGTGAGTCTAATACAGGTTGTCTTACAAAATTTCCTCCCATGATGGGTCGGGTTTCAATATTATTATCTTCCAAATAGGTGATAAATTCTCTCCTAGTGAATGGAGCTTTTTTCTTTACAATAATTGAAAAGCCGAACCAAGATTGTTTTGAGTTTTCTAAAACTTTTGGAAGAATGAGGTATTGCTCATATTTTTTTAATTTATCAATTAAAAATTTTGCAGCATTAGCTCTAATAGAAACAAATTTATCTAATTTTTCCATCTGATGAATTCCAAAAGCTCCTTGTATTTCAGTTGGTCTAAGATTATATCCCCTATGAACAAATAGGAACCTGGGATCATATTTTGGATATCTCGTAATAAAATTTTCTTTATCGGATCTCTCTCTTACCCATCCATGAGCACGAATACTTTTTCCTATTTCAATAAATGATTGGTTATTAGAGAGAACCATTCCCCCTTCAATTGTAGAGATATGGTGAGAAAAGAAAAAACTAAAAGTACTTAAATTTCCAAAGGAACCGATTTTTTTATTATTAAAAATCGCTCCATGAGCCTCGCAACAATCTTCAATAACATATAAGTTATGTTCTCGAGCAATATTCATTATTTTTTCCATATCACAAGGATTTCCAAGTAAATGTACGGGTAATATCGCTTTTGTTTTAGATGTAATTGCATCCTCGATCTGATCTACATCAAGAGTCATGGTATTTGGATTTGTGTCTATAAAAACAGGAATCGCATCGATATTATATATTGGAAAGACTGTCGTTGACCATGTAACAGCTGGAGTTATTATTTCATCCCCGTTTTTTATAGGATTATCGATTTCTGGAGATTTCAAGATTGATAGAGCGATTAGATTCGCACTTGAACCTGAATTCACAAATAAACCATAGTTCATGTCTACATATGTAGAAAAAATCTTTTCAAATTCTTTGCATTTATCTCCCATGGTAACATAAGTAGATAAAAGAGAATCTAACGCTTCTTTAATTTCTTCGGGTCCGTAAGTGGGTACAACCAATGGATAGGAAAAAGTCTTTTTGTCATTAGGTCTACTTTCGTTTAGGTAATGATATTTATCTATTAATTTACCTATTTCTTTTTTGATATTTTCTTTCTTTCGTCTGATACTATTTTCACGTTCTATTCCCAAATGAATCGACTCTTCATTATTCACTCTTTATATTTCTCTAAATAACTTTTATATGATTTTTTTATTCCTATATCGAGATCTGTTTCTGCTTTCCATCCTAGTTTTTCTATTTTCGAAACATCGAGAAGTTTTTTCATCATACCATCTGGTTTTGTCTCATCAAATTCAATTTTTCCTTCAAATCCAACAATAGCTTTAATTTTATATGCTAAATTTTTAATACTTATATCAGTACCCGTTCCCACATTAATTATTGATGGATCATTATAATTCTTCAATAGAAAAAGAATAGCAGAGACGAGATCGTCTACGAATAAGAATTCTCTTCTAGGATTGCCAGACCCCCATACGATTACTTTATTTTTGTTTTTAATTTTGGCTTTATGAAACCTATCAAGTAAAGCAGCCATCACATGGGAATTAAAATTACCATAGTGATCACCTGGTCCATAGAGATTGCAGGGGATAAGCGAAATAAAATTTGAATTATACTGAGAATGATAAGCTTGGCACATCTGTATTCCAGCAATTTTGGCAACCGCATATGATTTATTGGTTGGTTCTAATTTACCCGTCATTAAATATTCTTCTTTCATAGGTTGCGGTGTTTCCCTTGGATATATACAGGAACTTCCCAGAAATACTAATTTTTCACAATTATATTTATGTGCTGAATGTATTACATTAGTTTGCATCATTAGATTATCATATAAATATTCAGCGGGATACTTGATATTTGAGGCTATACCTCCAACTTTAGCCGCTAAATGAATAACGATTTGAGGGTTTTCTTTATTAAAAAATTCATCTACTTTCTTCTGATTGCGTAAATCTAATGAACTGGATGAAGTTGTAATGAGATTATTGTAACCGTTATTTTCTAAATAACGCAGTAGACGTACACCCACCATACCAGTATAACCTGTAATATAGATTCGATAATTCTTTTCTAACTCCATTTCAATCAATTCTTGAGTATTTAATATCTATTCAATTAAAGTTTTGAGCTTAAGCATTTTATTATTCTAAGTAATCAAGTCCAATTTCCCCTTTCTCTTGGAGCATTTTAATATCCGAATCAACCATTATATTTACAAGTTCATTGAAACCAACACTATGATCCCATCCTATTTCCTTTCTTGCTAAACTAGAATCACCAAGAAGAATATCTACTTCTGTTGGTCTGAAATATCTCTCATCTATGACTATTAAGGTTTCTCCAGTATTTTGATCTATTCCTTTTTCATTAACACCTTTTCCATCCCAGTATATATCGAATCCTCCTCTTCTAAAAGCAAGTTCAGCAAATTCCCTAACTGTATGAGTTTCTCCTGTAGCGATCACAAGGTCTAATGGTTTATCATGATTAAGCATCATCCACATCGCTTCAACATATTCAGGAGCGTATCCCCAATCTCTTTGAGCATCTAGATTTCCTAAATATAATTTCTCTTGAAGACCATCCTTAATTTTTGCAACAGCACGAGATATCTTTCTAGTTACAAATCTTTTTCCCCTTCGAGGAGATTCATGATTAAATAAAATACCATTACATGCAAATAATCCATATGCTTCTCGATAATTAATTGTTATCCAATAGGCATATAATTTTGATATAGCATAGGGACTTCTCGGATAAAAGGGGGTATTTTCATTTTGAGGTATTTCATGAACTTTCCCGTAAATCTCACTGGATGATGCCTGATAATATTTTGTATCTATCCGAGAATCTCTTATAGTGTCAAGTAATCTCAATGTTCCCATAGCATTAACATTCGAGGTATATTCTGGTTGTTCAAAGGAGACTTTTACGTGACTCTGTGCACCTAGATTATAGATTTCATCTGGTTGGACTTTTTCTATGAGCCTACTGATTGAACTCGCATCTACGAGATCTCCATAGTGAAGTTTTAATCTTAGATTAATTTCATGAGGATCTTGATATATTTTATCTAGACGTTGTGTATTAAATGTAGATGCTCTTCTGATTATTCCGTGTACTTCATAATTTTTCCTAAGTAAATATTCTGCTAGATAGGAACCATCTTGACCTGTAATTCCGGTGATTAATGCTTTCTTCATTTCTTAATACATTTTAATATTTTTTTAAATAGAATTCAAATATATTAATAAATAAATAGTATTAAATTTAATTGAACCAGTTAAATCCTAGGAGCGATGGAGTAGGTTATAATCAAGTCTTACCGATAATGTTGAAGCCAAAAATTTACTCCAAAATCCAAATCTCGTAGGTTCTATAATAGGAAATGTACTTGGTTAATTTTTGATGAGGATCTTAAAATATTTTGATTTCTATGATAGTTTTGAATAGAGAGGATGGATTCTCTATTATGTGTATTTGATTAATTAGGTCCTCAAGCTAATGCTGGTTAATTATTTTCTGTTGATATGATTTGATATTGAAGCCTCCCGCCCTAAAAGGACGGAGATTCCTACGAGTCCGCTAAGCATTAGCCGGTGGGCATATCTTAGGGCTGTGTATCGTAGAAAATCCTTTCCATTTGCAGAGAAACGATTCCTCCTTCAAAGAGGGTTGATGCGATAGCCCGTCAGAGTTCAGAAACTTTACCATTATATTAATAGCGGAATTTAGGTCTCTGTCCATCCGGTGACCACAATCGCACATAATTTCACGTTCGGACAACTCACGCCTCACTCGTGTCCCGCATTTCGCACAAGTTTGTGTGGTATAGGATTCATCAATTCTTATTACTCTTTTACCCATTTTCTGTGCCTTATAGGTTAAGAATTGGACAAATCTCCCCACTGAACCCGTGTTTTGCAGTGAG
>WJIN01000154.1 GCA_014730295.1 Promethearchaeota archaeon
AAGAAACTTTGCTTTGAGAAGAACTTAAGCATAATGAAGGAGGTTGAGAAAGAGGATGAAAAAACAGGAGAAATCTATTATGAGGAACTTGAATGTACGAAAAAGGAGCTAGTGCTTAGATTGAAAAATAGACTCAAATTAGATTCAGTTATCGCTTTCGCAAAAAGAAATCATATTTCGATAAATGATATTATGGATGATATTGAAAAAATCAAGGCAGAATGGAAGGCGAGAGTAATAAGAGACAAGATCAAGGCGGAAGGAAATAGTACTCTATTAGAAGTTTGGAATGCTATAAGAGATTTTGAACCATTGCGCCAGTATAATAAAGAATTCCATTACCAAGATACATTAGCTCAATTTTTAAAGTCTAAGTTCCCCAGCACAGAAATAGAGGTCAGCAGAGGATCCACAAGACCTGATATAGTCGTTAAAAATATAGCCATAGAGATCAAAGGACCGACTTCACATAAAGATTTGATGTCTATTGCCGACAAATGTATGAGATATAAGCAATATTTTCCCCATTTAATCTGTGTATTGTTCAATGTAAATGTCAGCAAACAATTCTATAAAGATTGGTTGCAAGGCATAGAAAATTCATATCCAGATGTGGAAATAATGAAGTTCTAATTGTATTGAATTAATCAAGCTCATTTTTTAATCTATTTACTTTCTCATCTATAAGTAATTAAATATAAATACACAATTGAATTCATTTAATTTAATCCAATGGTTAAAGCTGAACACATTGATGCTTCGGAGCCCATAGATCTTAAAAGATTTTATAGAAAATTTCTAAAAATCATCACCTTCGTAATTGTATCCACAATAAAAATTACAGCAGTCATACTCATTCTAATAGCTAATTATTTCAATTATCACGATCCGGTGAATACTGTGATTTCGGTAGTCACTCCAATGATAATAGTTGCTACAATGCCCTATATAGTTATAATACTTGCCTATTTTGACGAGAAAAGACGATTGGAGAAAAATCCCAAATTCAAGTGCCCTCAATGTGGAAATCAAAATCGTTCAAAAGCTAAATTCTGCGAAAACTGTGGAAAAAAAATATCATTTGTAGAAGAATCCGATACTTAAAAGAGCTATAATATAAACCCTAAAAATATGTAGAAAAGAATTCGATATTCATAATTTTAAATTCTTAAAAAAATTCAACATATATTCCAAAAGTGATATTATAACTCATATTGAGAACCTTAAAAATAATTTATCTATATAAGAAAATCAAATACACTATTGGATGCTTGAACAAACTAAATCTTCTTTAATAGTCTTTCCAACTTCTCGCTGGAAAATATCTTAGTCAAGCCCTTTATCAAGATTTAATTTAAAATCTTCAATGCTAGATTCTTCCTCTTGATTATTCTTGAGAGGTAAATCAATTAATTTATTTTGAATTGTTTTAGTTCCTTTGTCTTTTTGCTACTCGTGACTTTGGTTCTTTCAGCATTATTATTTTCCCTATTATCAACCACATTAGAATCAATTTTGAAGAAGTCATCCGCATGTATAAATCTAATACCAGATCTTCTCGCAAATGTTTTATCTGTAGTCTGATCGCCGACCATTATTGTTTTATCAGGATCCAGTTTATACTTTTCAATAAATTCCACTCCAAATCCTGGCATCGGCTTTCGACAGTAACAATTGAGAGGAAACGCCTTGTGAGGACAGAATTTATAGTCAATATCAAAACCTAATAGTTCATTTGTTCTATTGAAGCATGCTTCTGCTTGCTGGTAAGTGAGAGTTCCCTTACTAACAAAAGATTGATTTGAAACTCCAAGTAGAATATAACCTTCATTGACAAATTTCTTAAGAATGCTTTTACGATGAGGTAGGATTTCAATATCGTTGGGATCCTTTGGGTATTTTCCACCACTCTTAGTTTTTCTGAGAGTTCCATCGTAGTCGAGAATGATAGCTTTATTTTTATAGATTTTTTTATCCATAATCCTCTGGAATTGGATAGTCTCTGATGCATCGAATCCCTCTTTCTTGGTGGGTTTTTCAAATTTTTTTCGAAATGAAAATAAAACAACCGGAGGAAATATATTAGGGTCTCTTTGCTCCTTAATCTCTTCATTAGTCAAGATCTTTCCATATTTATCAAGCATCCTTTTTACAGCATTATATTGTGCTACTTCAATTGCTTCTGGGGTTCTTGAGGTGATCCAAACACATTTAATGGGTATTTTATGCTCTTTAGCCCATGTAATCACAGGAGCTCTAGAATCACTTGTCATGTAGGTATTATCCAAAACGAATAGTCCCTTTCCTTCTTTGTAAAGCTTATCCATTTCTGGAACGAGTTCCTTTAACTTGCATCCTAATTTGTCGCGATTTAATCTATAATACTCATGTTCAGTATATTTTTGGGCAAAGGTGGATTTCCCAATTGCGGGATAACCCATGATTATAACTACTTCATCTTTTAGGCTTATAAAAAATCACTTGCTCTTTTTTATCCTTTTGATATTTATATTATCACAGCATATTTAAAGTTCGAGTATAAGGATATTTAGTTATTTCTATTTCATGTTTGTTTAACACTTATCATGGATTAACCAAAATGAACTTATTTTATAGAATAATTAGGATAGGGCATATTTTTAGGAAAATTTCCAAATTGATTTATGAAAAAATAATTGTTTGTCTTTTTTTAGTCTAAATATTTATCATTAGCCAAAGATTTCAATCTAAGTTTAAATGCGCTAATTTAAATAACATAATTATTAAATGTTTTTCGAATATTTCATGCTAAACTTTTCTTGACAAGTTAAGTTACCGTACGATTTAAATAGGATTCCAAGATTATCAAGCCCATATTAATAACTGTATTCTTTAATCAGTTATCTTTTTACCTTTTAAACGCTTCACTTCAATAAACTTGTAAGCGATCGGAGAGTAAATTGTTGCAACCAGAAGGAGAACGAATAGTATCGTTATGATCACTTGAGCTACAACGTTCGAAATCCATTGAACAAAAAATCTAATGGCGCCTGGTAATAGGTCTGTGATATAAGCAAAGTCAAAGGGGAAGACGATTAAAAGCCACAAAGTCGCTATTACTGCAAATATAATTCCACCAAAGGTATCAAAAATGCGAGAGAGAAATCTTTGATTCAAAATTGATTCCAAGGTGGCTGTAATAATCCACATTAACCAAAAACCATAAAAAAAGACCATCTCTGTAATACCGAATTTCGGAGTAAAAAACCCAGTTGCCAATAGCTGATGCGCTACGAAGTATAATATTGCCATGGTGCAGAATACAACTATTAAAATACCAAAAATACGTTCGTTAAGTGGGAGCTTCTCCTCCGCTGCCAGTTTTGCTCTATGATACCAACTATTTGATTTTATTTCGTCTGATTTTTCCATTTTTTCACCATTATAATTAATTTCTATGATAGAAAAAACGAATGTAAATATAAATTTAGACCAATTATTATATTAATTGAAATTTTAAAACAATTTATTAATTTTTCCGGAAAATTGATTATTCTCTCAAATCTATTGTATTCTTTTTATTATTTATCTAGATAGTGTCTATTTATCTAACAATCTTGAATAATTAACTCACTTGTAGCAAGCAATTATTGAATCCAATATGCTGGGATTCATTTACCACCAACTGGATAAACACATTTTTACGCAAAAAGGATTTTTCTTGGAGAAGGTTAAAAAGATTTTGTCGATAAACACTAATTAGAATGTTGGGTATGTTGTGGCTGCAATTCTTTTAGTATTATTAGACGGTGATGCTTTCTTGATGGGTAATGGATATGGTGTCATATTTCAAGGGATCAATTTGTTTATCGCAGATGTAATTCATTACAAATATATTTAAACATTACTTACATAATAAGATATTAATTAGTCCTTCTCATAAGAGAGTGGGATCATCTAAAAGTAAGATAAAAATAAAAAGTGTGTGAAAATAACATGGAAATTTTGAGAACTCATGAGGATAGATTTGAAAACTTGCCAAATTTTCCATATGAAGCAAAATATGAAGAAGATTTGAATGGGTTTGAAAAGTTGAGGCTTCATTACATTGATGAAGGAAAGAAAGATGCAAAATATACCTTTTTATGTCTACATGGGCAACCAACTTGGGCATATCTTTATAGAAAAATGATTCCGATATTTTTAAAATACAAACATAGAGTAATTGCTCCTGATTTTTTTGGTTTTGGTAAATCTGATAAACCAGTTGATGAAAATACTTATACATTCAATTTCCATCGTGAAACCCTTAAATCTTTTATTACTAACCTTGATTTAACCAATATTATATTAGTTTGTCAGGATTGGGGAGGGATTTTGGGATTAACTCTACCAATGGAAATGAAGGAACGTTTTACTCATCTAATCGTTTTGAATACAACCTTAGGTACGGGAGATTATGAAATGACAAAAGGATTTCTGGATTTCAAAGAATGGGTAAATAATAATCCTGATCTAGATGCTGGCAGACTTATTTGCCGTGCGTCCCCTATTTTATCAGAAGAAGAGTGTGTTGCGTATTCTGCTCCATTTCCAACTACTAAATTTAAAGCGGGAGTTAGAAGGTTTCCTAATATCGTTCCGTTAAATAGGAATGATGAAGGTGCAAAAATTTCGAGAAAAGCGAGAACTTTTCTTAAAAACAAATGGACAGGTAAGACCTTTATGGCGATAGGAATGAAGGATCCCGTATTGGGGCCTCCAATAATGACAAGATTGAGAAATAATATCAAAAATTGTCCAGAACCTTTAAAGATTTCTGATGCGGGGCATTTTGTTCAAGAGTGGGGAGATATTGTGGCTAATGAAGCGTTAAAATATTTTGAATTAGATTAGTTCATAAAATCATCGAGAATATTATGTTTATAAGTTATAATATCAAAAACACCTTGAGTTAATTTGAGAAGGAAGCAACTCTTCAGGAATTTTGGAAGAGAAATTATAGTAGATTGATTAAATTTTCATTTATGCAACGAACAATATCATCGAATGAAATCATCTCCCAATTGAGTGCAAAAAAAGGTGAAATAGTTATGAAGTATTATTCTGAAGAAAGAATGAAAAAAACCAGAGAAAAATTAGAAGAGGAAGTCTTCCAATGGTCAAACATTTCCACGAAAAAAATGTTTGGGTGCCCGAGTTATAAAGTAG
>WJIN01000155.1 GCA_014730295.1 Promethearchaeota archaeon
TTTTAACACCCATTACTAATCCTCTGCCGATTTTGCGTGCAATTCTCTTTCCTGTTGAATCTTTATCGTCCTTTAAGGATTCCTCTGCTGAATTGTCAATTAATCCCTCTGAATCCTCAACACTTAGGTTAGAAATTTCATCTCCCTCTTTTTGGAGTTTTTCTTTAGATTCCTTAACCAGTTTTGCTTGTTTTTTTCTTAAAAAATCTTGGTGCTCCATACATAACGGAATATCAAATTTTTCAATAGAATATAAAAATTCCCCCTTCGTAATATCCTTTTTGCAAATATTACAGTAATATCTCATGATAGATACAATTTCTACAATTATTTCTGTCAGATAATATCAAATATATATCTTATTTGATTTATAAATATGTCCACATTTTATTTATCTTTTGATTTGAGTTATATCTCCATGAAATATATATTATCATCTTCGAGTTAAAAATCAACAAGTGAGTTCTTTCGTTTTTATAATTTTGAATTAGTTTTCAATCAAGAGAACGGGAAATATCTCACAAATTCTAAATGCTGCTAACTCTCTAGCACCTTGGGTTATAAAGAATTGAATACTGTAAGAATTAGATTTTGAAGCTAGTTTTGTTTTTTATAAATCAGAAATCAAATTTTCAATTGCTAAAAATTCTAGCTTTAAATTTATATACTAATATAAATCTTATAGATAATGAATTAAACTAATTTTAAATACGATAATATATAGGATAAAAATGAAATTTAAGTTAATCGAAATTAAGATTAATAATTTTTTTGGATTTAAGGAAGCTAAGTTCTTGGATTTAAAAAACTATAATGTTTTAATTGGAAAAAATAATGCTGGAAAGTCCAATTTATTTAGAATTCTCAAATTATTAAAAAATATATCCACTAATGATGTTGAAATTGAAAAAGAAGCATTATATGATAGAGATGAAAGTCTTGTTGCCAAGATTAATCTCACGTTTTATTTATCTGAAAGATTTAGAAATGATCTACTTAATAAAAAGAATGTTTCCAAGCATTTAGAACTAGTAACTAAAAGATCTAATGATTATCCGAATAGTTGGAATAAAGATACAATAGAGTGGATTATTGAAAAGGGATATTTTAGCAAAATCAAATTTTCCTTAGAATACAGCAAGAAAAATTCTTCTTTATTTATTAAAAAAATTACGGTTCTAAATCATAAAACGAATACAAAATCTGTTCTAATGGATTGTAAAATTGAAGATTCCAACCCACGTTTCTTTTATCTCATAGGGAAGAAATTTTTAGAAGAACTAACTAATTTGAGTGAATATTTATCAGTAAAACGTTCTTCTAAAAAATTTAAATATAGTTATCATGGATCAAATCTCTTAGCTAATTTTGGTATTATTATAGATAGATTAGAGAATGATAATTCTGATACTTATCATCCATTGTTAGCAGAACTCTTAAAAGATTTTAAAGAGTTCATTTTCGAGAGAAATTTTATTCATTATATCCCTGATATTAGACAATATAATATTAAAAAAGAAATTGTGGATTTAGATCGTATTAAACCAACTCCAAATGGTAGTAATCTTTCTAGATTTCATTTGATGAAGAAAACAAATGATACAGAATGGTTAGAAAGATTCAATTTAGAACTCCAAGAATTTTTTCCTAAGAACGTCGAGTTTTCTGTGAGAGTAGAGAATAATCAAGCTATAACATATTTAAAAGAGAAAGGATTATCAAGTTTCTTTAAATTGAATAATATTGGGAGAGGAATCATTAATATTGCTCTAATATTAACATATCTATCATACTATAAGGATGGATATTTAATAATGATAGAGGAACCCGAATCTTTTATCTTCCCAGGATTACAAAAAAAATTGAGAGATAAATTGATAAAAATCTCTACTAACAACCAATTTTTTATTTCTACTCATTCACCTAATTATTTAAAAAGAGATTTTGAAAATAGCTCTGTCTATTATATTAAAAAAGATAATGCTATTTCTAAAGTCAAGTTGCTCTCACAAAAAGACACAATCACTATATTTAAAGATCTTGATCTCAGTTTCTACGATTACATTTTGTATGATGGAATAATGTTTGTTGAAGGACCAAAAGATGAAGAAGTTTTTAATATTTTCATTAAACAATTATTTGATAAGAATTTCAAAATTATTTCTATTGGTGGTAAAAACAATTTAATTCATTATGCTTCCACTAAAATTATTCAATTTCTTGATAATAGCAGTTTTAGATATATTTTTATTTTGGATAAGGATCGTGGAAATGATGATTTTTATAAAAGAATAAATAATCAAGATTTAAGAGTATTAGTCAAAAAAAGATCAATACTCCTAAATCTATATGAAATTGAAAATTTTTTTATCCAACCGATATTAATATTAGATTACTTATATACAAGTAGTATAATTTCAGATGTGAAAAGCCATAATGAATGGATAATAGAATTGATAAACAATACATTTGAGACTCTCGGGGAGATTAATAAAGAATATATATTGAAAAGATTAAATGACAAAATATATCCTTCTCTTCGCAGAGTAGATATAAATGATATTCTAACTAAATTCCAAAAAATTGATAATTTAAATTTATTATTTAAAGAATGGTATAATGAATTCAGCATTAAATATAATGAAAAATTAGAATGGTTTGAAAATAGTATTTTGGATAAGGAAAAATTTATAACTAAATTAAAAAATATCCAAAATGATTATGAAACTCAATTTCAAAACCAGAATTATAATAAGATAATATCGGGTAAAAAAGTATTTAAAATTATCCGAAGTGAGATTGTAAAAAAA
>WJIN01000156.1 GCA_014730295.1 Promethearchaeota archaeon
CAGCAGCACTAAATCAAGGAGCAAGAGCATATGAATCTGGAGCAACAGCAGGATCTGTAGGTTGGGAACATAATGTATACGAAGCATTTAGTGGAGCACAAGGAGAAATGTCTGGTGTAAAAGATACGTTTGATCCAGTAGCAGAATTGATTGGAAATTTAGCAAATGGAGATACTGTAGGACACTACAGAATACTATATTTCAAAACCCTACTTGGGTATCTACCTTCTGCAATCCTTAAATTTTGTGAATACAATCCTAAATGGATATTATAAATCTAATATAGAATATTAAATAAATGGAAGAACTCATTAAAAAAGATTATTAAATTATCGTAAAAATATTTCCATGCAAAAAAATAATCAAATTCTTCATTTGAAAATTGGTCTTTACCCGATACTCTTCTATTGGAAGGGTAATTCAAAATCATAATTTTATTTAGTTTTCGAGCATCACCTTTTTTTCCATACTCTTTTAAAGATGCTCGGATTTTTTTGCTCTCCTGAGATCTTTTAAAACGGGCAATAAATACGAAGCTGCCTCCGAATAGCCGATTCCGGAAAGAATATGGACTCTTTCGTGCTTTTTAATTCCCTTATCCAGATAGTATATTTCTTTAAAATTATGGAATTTGCTAAAGGAAGATAAGCTTTAGATTAGAAAACTAAGTCTTTACGTGGGAGATATGGGGAATAGATTTTACAAATTTTAATTTGAGAAAAAAATATGTTTGATGCTCGAAATGATAATTATACTTTAAATACTTTAAAATTCAAAATTACTTTGGATTAAAACTTTAAAAATTTCCGAACTTTACCTAAATAAGAAAATCTTTAAATTGATTTAGTATATTTAGATCGTTATGAAAAAAAAGAAAACCAGAAGGTGCTAAAGAATGGGCGAATCAAAAAACTCTAAGAATAATACCATATCACTGTTAGAGAATTCTATAAAGGAAAAACTTACTGAATTGAAAGCGTTAATGAAGCAAGAATTGGATTATTCCAAACTTGATCAAGAAATTTGGAAATTAAGTAAGCAAAAATTCAAGTTAGAAGCAAGATCAACCAAAAAATTTCAAAAATATCAAGGATTGATTTTTACCATTGGATTTTCACCCGAACCAATTGTACTTAACATCCTCGCAAATGAACCTGAATCTGTATATTTCATTTACACGAAGGAATCTGAAGTAATTTTGAATGAAATTATAGATGAAACACAACTGAAGCCTTCCTATTATCGGAGGGGGCGAATGGAACGAATATCCGCAGCGGATTCATATAATCAAGTAAAGAGAGGTATTCAATTCTTGAGTGAGGAAAAGGCTATTCCCATTGAAAGAATCGCCTTAGATCCCACCGGAGGTACAAAGATTATGAGTGTGGGATGTGGAATCGCAGCCTCTATATTCAATTTGGATATCCTCTATGTAAATAATCGGAAATATAATCCCGAGATAAGACGCCCGGAACCCGGTTCAGAAGTCTTAGTGAGTATTCCCAATCCCTTTGATATCTATCAAGATGATAAAATATTGGAGGGTCTCAAATATTTAGAGACTTTAAATTTTGCGCATGCACGAGAAATCTTCTATAAAATCAGTCGAACATCTACAAATCCTCTATTTGCCAAGCTTTTAGCATTAATCTCCGATATGTTATATCAATGGGATATGATTAATTATCATGAAGCATTGAGTTCGATTGGAAAAATTATAAAACTTATAAACCAAATAGAGCAAAATATCTCAAAAATTAAGGATGATGTAATCTCCGTGCTTGAAAAATGGGAAAACTATTTGGAAATCATCATCGAATATATAAATAAGGGAAAAAGGGAAGTAGAAAAAATCTCTCCGCTTTTAATATATGATATTAAAAAGAATGCTGATAGGGAGTTCGAAAAAGGCATATACAATAATGCCTCATTAAAGTATTATAGAACCATTGAAATGATTAATCAATACATCCTATTTACCCAATTTAATATTAATACCCAAGAACCTGAGTATGATAATGTTCCCGAAGAATATAAAAACGAATTAATAAAAAAGGACTCTACTCCTAAGAAAGATGCTATTCAGGAGATCATTCTTAAGAAATATAATATTTTATGGAAAGATATTTATGAGAAAACCAATATTTTAGGAGAATATAAAGAAAGAGAGATTTTACCGCGACGAATTGGATTAATAGCAGGAGTCATCATGAGATATATTCTAGGTGATCCAAACATCAATAAAGATCTTGTTTTTAGAATACACGCTACTGCCGAACAGAGAAACAATTCCATATTTGCTCATGGAATTGAATCCGTTGACAAAAAAACCTGTAAAAAGCTGAAGAAAGTATGTGTAACTATAATGAAGAGCATTCAGATCGATTCGAATCTTAAAAAAGCGGTATTTGATACATATGAAATAGCGAAATTAACGGATTATATCATAAAAGTTCTCTAACGTTAGTTTGAAATGTGTCTTCATAACTCTCATTAATGAGTAGAAGGAGGGGAAATTTCAAACGACAGAATATAATCGGAAAGAAAACGTAATTTTCCTCTAATTCTTGTTTTTGGATGATTATACACTCAATTTCAAAATGATACTCCTCATTTGAGATCTGACTTAACTTAATAGAGCGAATTATTTTTAAATAGTGATATCTCCATAGTTATATCTGAAAAAAAGGTAAAGATATAGAAAAAATATTTTTAATAAGGATTTATAATTGATTCTTATTTTGATAGTTAATAAAAAACTAAAAAAAATCTTGTACTAAGCTATTGATCGAGTATAATTTAGAGTTAGAAATGATTATTGAGGATATCGTTGCAAAACGAATTTTAGAAAATGATATAATTAACAAACTAGTTGAATCAAATTTCATTCCAGAGAAAATATTACCAGATGGAGAATTTTCTGTAGTACATATATATTATGAGCTTATAATGCATTCCACCAAGACATTGTCTTTCAAACAATTTATTTCTTTGATAGAATATTTATCATCATTTGCTGAACCACCAATTCATTATATGTTATGGTCAAAAATCATAAATAAAATGATACTGCAAGAAGATGAAGTTGGAGAAGCCTTTCCGATAAAGAATTCACAAGATCTCTTTAATTATATGAATATTATCAATTCATTCCCAAAATTAGGCAATATCTCAATTCTAGAAATCTTACTATACTCTTCTTACTCTTTTATCTCAAATGATATTACTTATTTAGATTTTCAAAAAATTTTACAGATAATCTTTAATATTGGTGGATGGAAGTTATGTAGTGAAAAAATCATAGAAATGGTTACGAATTCCCCGTTAAATAGAGATCCAAAAAGTTTATTAAATACCTTAAAATCCAACTTTAAGAAGGAAGAATGGAAAGATTTAAATTATTTTTATTTGATTATTGGTTCCCTATCTGGATTTATGCACCAATATGAAAAATCTTTGGAATTATTAGATCGTATAAATTTAGAATATGAGCCAATGATTCATTATACGAGAGGTGAATTAAACCGAAAACTAAAAAAATATGAATTAGCAATTAGCAATTATCTATGTGCTCTTAAGATATTTGAATCAAAATCCTTTCCAAAAGAAGTATCAAAACTTTACATATTAATTGCACAAATATATTATCGGAATATTAAGGATTATGATAAGGCACTAGAGTATTATAAGAAACTTATGGAAAATGATATTAAATACGGAAATATAACTGAAGTTCCCAAATCATACTTCTTTATTTCACGTTTAGCTTTTAAAAATAGAAACTATGACCTCTATGTTGAGAATAATCTGATGTCAGTTAAATATAATAGAAAATTAGCAAATTATGAAGACGCAAAAAAAAGTCTAGAACATATCATCAGTTTTCTAGAGCGTCAACAAATTTCCGAACAAATTATAGATTATCGGAGAGAATTGGATGACCTATATTCTGAGCTTAATGATAAAAAGGGAAAAGCAACAAACTTTGAAAGGATTGCAGATACAGTATTAAAATTAGGAAAGACTGAAGAAGCTATAACATATTATGAAAAATCAATCGGTTTCTATGAGGAACTACGCAATTGGGCACATCTAATAAAAGTAAATCATAAATTGGCGAGATTACATGAAACAATTGGGAATATCAAGAATTCGAATTTGTACTATAAAAGCGCATACGAGTATTATAATAAAGCTGAAATAGCACAGATACTAGATTATTTGGAATATGGGAGATTTAAAGAAATAGAGGAAAAAATTAATCTCTTATATATTGATGAAGAAAATGCTTTTTTCCTTGAAATTCTCAGATTAATTAATAGAGCATTGAACAGGCTTGTTAGATTTGATTACTATAATGCACGTTCAATTTTACTTAAACTAAAGGAAGAAATAAAAAAACATCTAGGAACTTCCTCCAGTCAAATAAAAATTTTTCTTAAGGCATTCCAAGATAAAATTCTATTGAGATCACTAGAGATATTAGAAGAGATTATTACAAAAATTAAGAATGGCAATAAAACTAATATTTTCAATCTGACATTTGATATATATGAGTATAGAATTAATCTTGCTGATATTAACGGAGAAAATACATTAGTTTTACATCTGACTATAGCATATATCGAACGGCTAATTGAGAGAAAGTTGTTTCAGGAGTATAACATAATTTCTAAAAAAATGGATTGGTCGATTATTTCGGAAGAAAACTATAAAGGATTCAATAGGTTTATTAAAAACTATACTAGAGCTTATGATAATAGAGAAATAAAAACCACTCGAAGATTATCATTAAATTTAATGTATCTAATCTTAGCTTTTTTGGATAATGATTTTTTTCAATTTTACAAAGATCATAAGAAATCGTTGAATCGTATAAGAATAGTGAGGAATAACACATATTTGGGCCATGAAGCGAGAATGACTCCAAAAAGTATTGTGAATAAATGTTTAGATATCATTCCAAAAATCAAAAAGTCTATGGGATTCAAATCAGATTCACTGAATTTAATAACTCTCCAGCAGAAATCTATTCAAAAGCTCATAAATTTCATAATTTTTAACCTTTAAATCTTGATCAGAAGGAGCTTAATTTTATCTTCTTTATGTAATTTTTATTCCTTTTCCAACCAATCTCCTTTAAAAATGATTTTTTGAGATGGATATCTCTTCCGAATTTGGAAGTAGATCCTCGATAGGAGTCTCTCCGACTAGTTACTCATATTTTATATAATTATCCGTAAAGAATATTTTTAAGATGTGCATTTATAGCTAGAATTTTAAGTAGAGGAAGATTCAAACGACAGAATACAACCGGAAAAATAACGTAGTTTATCTCTGATTTCTTGTTTCTGGGTGGTTATAAGCTCCATTTCGGAGTGATATTCCTCCTTTGAGATCTGTCGTTTAAACTTCTTTTCTTTTAAGTCCAAACGCTTTCTTTCCAGGTTATAAGAAATCTCTTTTAAGTGATGGAAATAGTTCCGTGCTTTTTCTGTAATTCCTTTTATATTGTCTTTATATAATTCCAAGGATTGAAGAAGTCTGTATTTATAGGAAGTAGTAAAAGA
>WJIN01000489.1 GCA_014730295.1 Promethearchaeota archaeon
AGGCGTGGGAAAACAAATAGAACCAATCGGAATTTATAACATCATGGACACTTTGACTCCACTCTATGCATATCTTTTACTCGAGTAATTAAATTTTAGATTAGATTTTATACTTACCACTTGTTAACCTTGTTAAGCAAGATATTTTTATATGTGAGGGATTCTATAGTAACCATAGGAGGTGTACGTTCTTCGCACCAAATATTAACTTCCCAATAGCTTTTAGTTATAATATTTAAATAAAAAATCTGATATTTACATTATATAAATCTCTAAATTGACAAAAATAAAAACTAAACAAGTTCATGAGAAAAACCAATGCCAGAATTTCTAACAGAATATCAAACGGAATTAGACGAGAAATCGAAGAGAATCATCTCGGATTACGAAGATAAAAAAACCAATAAGTTTTATGAGCCCTATTTCAAACAATATTGGAATGCGCATAAACTCACAGATGAGATCCCCACAGAGAAGGTGCTCGCGGTCGATGGAAGTATGGGTGTAGCGCCGATTGGGAATGGCGGGATTTTCTATGTGGTACGAGCGCTCGGCATTGATAAGGAAAAACGATATCGGAAGCTATTTGCTGATTTTAATTATTCAAATGAACGGAATTTCGGGAATTTTGTGGGTAGACTGATGGAATGGACAGAGCATCTGGTCATGATTGATGCAATTAAGGACGGCTTTCGGGATTATATCTTATTGGACGGCTCGATCTATGGCAGGTTAGCTCATGTGCCTTTGGAGTGGGATCTTCTCAATTCTAAGGGATTTATGATTGAATATTTTAATACTATCATCGAGCTTTTGAGTCTCTGTCGGAAGCACTCCATTCCTCTTATCGGGATCAGCAAAGAAAGCAAGACGTCCTTTTTCAGAGAATTTCTCATTAAGGAAATGATTAAGGATATAGTGCCAGATGAGCGTTTGAGAAAGAAGTTGATAAGCGTGACACTTAATGATCGGCGTTTGGGCATGCAGGAAGCGGAAAAAACCGGTGATCAGAGAATCATCACCTTGATTAATGAATTGGTCCACAGAAAACCCGATTCCTTGTTAGTCCTTAATCGTAGCAATAACAGTAATAGTTCGGGATATACTCAGCCACTAATACTCGGTGGAAGCCAGAGATGGCATCGAGCGGTACGTGAGATCGAGCGAAGCCCTCGTTCCTACATCACCTCAAATTTTCCGGTCTCTTCGGAAGATGATGAGTTCATGGACAGCGCGACTGAGGTGGTACAACGATTAACCGAGGTGCCCGCGATTATTTCATTCCACTTACTTCCCCAAGTGATTGATACACCAATGCGTATCGACATACCCGCGTGGTACTTCAACTCTCCCTATAAACTTAAGGAAGTGGGCTGGCCGGAACCGATCAATATCGACTTGGACATCATCTTAAAACTTATCTCATCCGGCTACTGTGGTTTGGAGAATTATAATATTTGGTTATCTCATGTGGATTCGGAAGTAAAATTAAAGAGGAACGTGTTTGAAGATTTATATCTAAATAAATTTGAAGAAATTATAGGAACATATTCAACAGCAAGAGGTTATAGACGTGTCAGGTACCCATAAAATAGGAATGATTATTGGAGAGGCAAAACCCACTGAGTTCGTGTTTGCAACTCATGAAGATATCTCTCGTTTGGAATATTTGCTGATCAAGTCAACGGAAAATGTGGCGGGAAGGGAGCAAGAAGTTGAGATCGTGGCCCAAATCTCACTCATTTATTCTGGATCAAAAGCGCTCATGGAAGGTATTAAGCTAACCGATGCCGAAAAAATTCAAGAAGCCGGATTGGTCGACAATCGGACCTTTGCGATGGCAAAAGTATTGGGCTTCCTCCATAATGGGCAAATTTATCAACCGAGGCGTGCGATTCTACCCGGGAAGGAGGTGTATTTAGCACCTGAAGATCTGTTGGAACAATTCTATTCATATCCCAAGGGTGAGGGATTAACCATCGGCAATTTGATCACACGACCAAAAGTGCCCGTGAGAATCACACTGAAAGGCTTTAGAAGACATCTCGCCATCTTAGCTCAGACGGGCGCGGGAAAGAGTTATACCGCAGGTGTATTAGCCGAAGAATTGTTTGATAAGGGCGCGACGATTTTGATTATAGACCCTCACGCCGATTATGTATTTTTAGGCAATAAGAAAGGCGGAGGGAATATTGATAGGTTTGACGTATTTCGCACTCCCGAAAGCACGGGGCGTTATGATGAGTCCAAGATCGGTAAGAAAATCGAGCCATATCAGATCAAATTCTCCGATTTAAACCAGAGTGAGATTGAGAAAGTAAGTGGAATTCACGAAAAATGGACCAATATCTCCGGAGCCCTTCGGGAAGCTCTGTATGAGCTCGGCGAGGGATATAGTTTGGATGATCTGCTGGATGTTTTAGACCAAGGGGATGTAAATGCAAGAAAAGCAAGAAATTATGTAGAACGGCTTTCATATATGAATGTATTCGGCAGCGCCACCACAGATTACGAAAAGTTTTTGAAACCGAAATATCTGTCCGTGCTGGACCTATCCGGATTAGATGACAGTGTATCCGATTACATTAATTATCGTATTATGCGAGATATCTATCAAACTGCTGAGCGCGGGGAGCTCGAATTTCCTGTCTTCATCTTCATCGAAGAGGCACATCGACTCATTCCGTCTCGAGAAAGCACTCTCTCTAAATATATTATCAAACGGATTGCGGCTGAAGGACGTAAATTTGGCGTATTTTTGGTCCTAATTACCCAGCGTCCTTATAAAATCGACCAAGACGCGCTAAGCCAATGTAATAGTCAAATTATTATGCGAATGACCAACCCCGAAGACCAAAAGGCAATTAAGACTAGTTCGGAACGTGTCAGTGAAGAATTACTGGATGATTTACCGGGATTGAATGTAGGAGAGGCAGTGGTTGTTGGAGAAGTGACGCGAGCTCCCATCATGGTCAAGATTCGTGAACGCAGAACGCAAGAGGGAGGCGGAGATATCGATATAGTTGGTAAGCTAAGTGAAGCCCGCGATGCTGCGGTGACCGAAGAGAAAGAAAAACCAGAACAATTGAAACAAGAAGTAGAAGATCTCAAAAGCATGATGGAATAAGAAAAGAAAAAAGAGGAAAAATACAAAATGAGAATCGCACATATTTCGGATACGCACTTGGGATATCGACAGTACAATCTCGATGTTCGGGAGCAAGATATTTATGATGTTTTCAATCAAGCGATCGATATTGCCCTACAAGAAAGAGCAGATATATTGATTCATTCAGGAGATCTATTTGACTCTCCCCAACCACCGATCAAGGCGCTGTATACCTTAAAAGATGCTTTGGGAAAGATCGAGAACAAGATGAAAGTACTCTGCGTGTTGGGAGAACATGATACCCCCAAGCGAAGAGGGATGGCACCGCATCGATTATTTGATATTTTTGGTATTAAAGTGTTAGGAGCGAAATATCAGTTGGAGCATTCTATAATTGATGACGTGCTGTTTGCGGGCATTTCAAATCTGAGGGGACAAGCAAGTGATCACTTGAAAGCAGAGCTGAAAAAGTTCGATCCATTAGCGGAAAAGTATGAGAGTTCCGTATTAATTCTTCATCAAGCATTAGAGTCATATTTACCGTTTG
>WJIN01000018.1 GCA_014730295.1 Promethearchaeota archaeon
ATCATAATCTGCTATTTCTTGGGGATTTCCATTATTATCTAGATTTCTTTCGACTACATTTATATTATCACTAATAGCAATTAGATAATTACATATCTCATCGTAATAATCTTCAATTTTAGTATTATCGAAATCTCTTGAATTTTTTAGTATATTTCTTAGGTTGTTTGTAGTGAGCTCATGAATGCGAGCATGGGCAATTTGGAGTTCTTGGTAAGAGTTCCCCCAAAAAATTTCGCAGAAATTATCGAGATGCGATGGTATAGTTGCAAATTTTGAAATGTAGCTTCCAAGTTTATTTTTCATGTCTGTTTTGCTTTTAAGTGTTTCAATTCCCAAGATGATTTCTAATATCCCTACTTTACCTTTCAAATCAAAACGGGGTGATTCTAGAACTTTTTGAGCATATTTATCGTATATTGGTAATAAATCCTCGGATATAATAGTTTTCTTTGAAAATTGACTAAATGTCTTTAAGCAATCAGACTTTATCGATTTTAGATTATCAGATGTAAACCCTCGATATCCCTTTACTCCCGTTTGAGCATCGAATTGGAGTGAAGAAATCCAATTCATCATCTTTATTAGATTTTGGGATAGGGCTTTATCACTCATTTCGGTTGCTTTAAATTCTTCTAAGGTAGTTTGTAAATTTGGATCATTTGTTAAAAATGAATTAAATCCAGCAAAATTTTGGTTCACATTAAAATCTCTAAAATGCTCATTACTAGTTGTATCATAAAATGAATTTGCGATATCTTGTAATAATGCAATTTTTTCCCTTGTTTGCTTTGTTAGGCCCAACCCTTCAATATATGAAATCTTTCCCTCTTTCGCTAACTTAATAAGATATTTCAATTCTTGTTTCGTGAAAACAGTATGTTTTCCCAGCACATCTATATGGGGAACCGTATACCCATCCTTCTGCTGATTATTCACTCCTTTTGTCTCATACTCGATTTCTCCATTTTTTTCTTTTATTCCGATAATTTCGTGAATCGCAAATATCCTTTCTATCTCATAGGCGATGATATCACCAACTTCATACAGCACACCTTCCTGATTTTTTATAATCGCAAGTGTGGAGCCAGGTTCAATTTTTCCGCTCATTGAATTTCCTCGCAAACGAGACGAAAACTTTACCTTTCGGCATATTTTGCATCAATGTGGTGCTTTTCTCCCCCCATCAAAGATACCCAGACACTCAAAATGAGCATTTCGAGAGATATTAATTTCTCCCCTTAGTTTATCCTTCTAAGATCCGTTCTTGGACATCTCTCTCAATTCCCATAGGCTCTCCGTAGGTACTGGTGATAATCTCCATACTGTAACATTTAATATCGTGGAGAAACTGAATCGCATCCCGGATATCGTTCGACTGATAAATAAGTTTATCCACTAACTGAAGGGTTCATTGTTCGCTAAAGGTTTCGCTATCGTAAGAAGAGTCGAAGATGTATTCCGTTGTTGCTTTATCAAGGCGCGATTAATATGCAAAGTTTGTTTGGCGGCACTTCTAACGATCAAGATATTATTGTTTCATATTCGATACCGACCACTATCTGCCCAATATTGTTGTGCCTTTTCATCAAAAAAATGGTTATATTCACTGTCAATAATTATTTTTTTTAAATTAGATTCTGCTCGATATGTAGTCAATACATCAGGAAGCTGCTCTATTGGATTTTCTGCAAGATCAATAGTATGAAGGTTCTCTGGTAATTTACTTAATTCTGGAAAGGATGAGAGATTATTATGAAATAATTCTAATGTTTGAAGCTTTGATAGATTTGCAATAGATTTAGGTAATTCTTTTATCTGATTATAACTTAAAATTAAAATTTTAAGATTCTGTAAATTCCCAATACTTTCAGGTACTTTGCGGATCTGATTATGATCTAACATTAGTGTATGCAGCTTTTTCAAATTCCCAATTGATTCAGGAATATTGAAAATATTATTTCGTGATGCAAGTAAATATTCCAAGTTCTTAAGCAATCCAATAGATTCGGGTAATGACTGAATATTATTAAAACGTATAGCCAAAACTTCGAGTGAATTTATGTTAACAATCTTTTCTGGTAGTCTTTTTATGAAATTATTTTCAATATTTAAGGATTTCAATTTTGATAAATTCATAATAGAAATAGGAATTTCAATCAATTGATTTCTCTGGAGTTGTAAACCCTCCAATTTTGAAAGTTGCTTTATTGAAGTTGGAATTTTGTTAATATTTGTGTATATAATCGAAAGTCTTTTGAGATCTTTTAGATTTAAGACAGAACTTGGAAATTCACGAATTTTAAATCCTTGAATTCTTATTGCATTAATCGAATTTTTCTCTTCTACATAAAAACACTCTCCAGGTCCTCCTTTGTCCTTTCCGTTATATTGTTTTAATTCTTTTCCAATTTGTTTTTCAAGTAATCCTATTATCTTTTTGTTAGTTTTTTGTACCATTTTTAGATCAATCTATAACTATTTTTATATTATAGTTGGGTTAGTAAATCCAGGGACGAAAATATTTGAGATATAAGAAAACCAATTTTCTGATGATCCATGGTCTTTTTTCCTACTCTCTGGGAACATATTCAAGAAATTTTTAAGATTTATATTGTTTGGCCTATGTAAATATGATGTCAATTTCTCAATTATGTATTGATTAATATATTTATCAATTTCAACATAGAAATTTAGATTGTTAAGATATTCTATTATATCATTGTATTTTCCATTTATCCTTGCTTTAATTGCATTTGCATCTCTTTTATTTCTTAGTATAGTATTAGTTATGTATTCTAAAATTACTTTATGATGCATAATTATAAGCATTTGTCGAGAAGTTAAATCTGTAGCATCTTTAAAAGTGCCGCTTTCATCAGTAAAATGACTCCACTCTTCAGATAATAACAATTCTATCCATTGGTCATCTG
>WJIN01000019.1 GCA_014730295.1 Promethearchaeota archaeon
TAATATTGGTATTTATACATTGCTTCCACTTACTAAAAAGGGAGTAAGGGTCTATTCTTTTGAACCCTCTCCAACAAATATTAAAAGACAGATAAAAAATATAAAATTAAATAAATTTGAGAATAGAGTAAACATAGAACAAGTTGCAATTTCAAATAAGAATGATATTGTAAATCTTTATATTGATGATTCCCAGAGAAAAAATAGATTAGAATTTCACAAAGAATTTTCACCTTCAGATATTATAAAAGTTAGAAGTATAAAACTTGATGATTATTGTAAAAACAATAATGTTCTGCCTGACTTCGTGAAAATAGATGTAGAAGGTGTAGCTAATAAAGTATTTGAGGGATCTACTTCTTTAATCCAATCTTTATGTTCAAAATGGTTATTAGAGATACATAATGAAAAAGAAAAAAAGGCTTTTTTGAAATATTTTTACAATACTAAATATAGTTTATTTGATATTGATAATAGACATGTATTAGCTATTCCGAAAAAATTAAATTCAGACTAAAAAGATATAGATGATATATTTAATTAAAAACATTTAAAAATCTTAAATTTAAGAACTTATAATCATGAAGGTATTAGTTTTAAGTGCTCACCCTGATGATGAGATCCTAGGTGTTGGAGGAACTATATGCAAACATATTAGAAATGGAGATGAGGTTTTTGTTTGTATCGTCACAAAAGCGTACAAACCCGAATGGTCAAACGCTTATATAAAAAATAAAGTAATTGAACAAGAAAGTGTAGATGAACTTATTGGGATTAAACGTCGAATAAATCTAAATTTATCAACAGTTAAATTGAATAAAATTGCTCACGGAAAACTTAATAAAATGATAATGAATGTAGTTAAAACAGTAAATCCTAATATTGTTTATACACATTATATTAACGATTTGAATTTGGATCATAGATTAGTTTTCGAATCAACTTTAGTTGCTTTAAGACCTCCAAGAAGAGTAAAACTCTATTGTTATGAAACATTATCTGAAACAGAGTGGCACATTCACTCATTTCATCCGAATTATTATGTTGATATTAAAGATTTCTTAGAAAAGAAAATTAAAGCTTTTGAAATATATGAATCAGAATCAAAAAAATATCCTCATCCAAGAAGTAGGAAAGGTATTAAAATATTAGCTAAAAAGAGAGGTCTAGAATATTTTCTTGAATATGCAGAATCATTTATAATGATCAAAGATTTTTGGATATAAAGAGTGGTTTTAAATATGAATCTAATTTGGTTATCAGCAAATATATTTGGATTGGAATTATTAAAAGAAGTTTTAAATCTTAATATTAAAGTTAAAGCGATAATTACTTTAAGTGAGGAAGCGGAAACCGTTATGTATGATGGAATAAACAATGAAAGATGGTATAAAACTGGTATTGATGTTTATGAAATAGAAAGAATTAATAACGAGAGACAACTTTTTATAAATCTGGAGCCCGATTTTGTCTTTATGGTTGGTTGGCGCCAAATCATAGAAAAATCAATCCTAAATTTACCAAAAAAAGGTTTTATAGGATTTCACCCTACTCTATTACCTAAAGGTAGAGGACCTGCACCTATTATAAATTCAATAATTAATGGATTCAAAGAAACAGGATTAACTATGTTTTATGTGTCAGATGGAATAGATAATGGTGATATTATAGGTCAAGAAATTTTTAAAATCTTGGAAAATGACTATGCTGAAGATGTTTACAATAAAATGATTGATGCTGGAAGAAGGTTAATTAGAGTTTATTTACCTAAATTAATTCAAGGTAAAGCACCCAGAATTCCACAAGATGAACGAAAAGCAACAATTTTTGAAAAACGATCAATGCATCAAAATAGAATTAATATTAAAAAAGAGTCAATTCATGAGATATATAATAAAATTAGGGCTCTTTCAAAACCATATAGCGGAGCATATATACAAAAGAATGAGAAAAAATTGATAATTTGGAAAGCTGAAATTAAGTAATGAGAAAAATTTGTATAATTTCTGGATCAAGAGCAGAATATGGTCTATTAAGACCATTAATGAAAGCGATTAAGAATGACAATAAATTGGAACTTTCATTGATTGTGACAGGAATGCATTTGTCAAAAGAATTTGGATATAGTAAAAGTCAAATTGTTAGAGATGGCTTCGAAATTGATGAAGAAATTAAAATGTGTCCAACATATGATTCAGGATATGGTATGGCAAGATCAGTCGGGGAAGGAATAAAAAGAATTAGTAATGGACTTAAAAAATTAAATCCAGATATAGTTTTAGTCTTAGGTGATAGAATTGAAGCATTTGCTGGGGGTGTATCTGCAGCGTTAATGAATCTCGTCTTAGGACATATCCATGGAGGGGACAGTGCTCGTGCTGGATTAGATGAATCAATGAGACATTCTTTAACAAAATTTGCTCATATCCATTTTCCAGCAACAGGAAAAAGTGCTGAACGCATTGTAAATTTGGGAGAGGATAAATGGAGAATATATATTGTGGGTGCCCCTGGTCTAGAAGCAATATTAAATACAGCATTATTTCCAAAAAAAAAAATATTTGCTGAATTTAAATTAGATCTAAGTAAACCTTATATTTTACTAGTTCAACATTCTGTTTCAACAGAACCAGAAAAAGCTAAAAATCAAATCCAAGAAACAATATTTGCAATAACAAAATTAGCACTTCCTACAATTATCATATTCCCAAATTCGGATGCTGGTGGAAGAGAAATTATTAAAGAAATAAAAAAAATTGAATCACTTAAATTTATTAGAGTTTATAAAAATTTAACGCGAAAAAAATTTTTGAGTTTAATGAAATATTGTAGCGTAATGATAGGTAATTCAAGTAGTGGAATTATTGAATCCCCTTCTTTTAAGATACCTGTAATAAATATAGGTAATAGACAAGAAGGACGTGAAAGGAGTAATAATGTAATTGATGTTGATTATAATCGATATGAAATACTAAAATCAATTGAAAAGGCACTACATGATGAAGACTTTAAGAAAATTATCGAAAATTGTACTAATCCTTACGGAGATGGAAAAGCTAGTAAACTTATAGTTAAGGTACTTAAAAAAATTGAAATTAATAAAAAGTTGATTCAAAAAAAAATTACATACTAATTCTTTTAATTACACTATAATAACTAAAAACATAATTCAAATATCAGGTAATTGAATTTTTGGACGATTTCCTATCTTTTTACTGGGAGTTCCAACATTAATACTCCACGCTTCGATATCATTTAGTACTAAGCTATTACTTCCAATAATGGCTCCTTCTTTAATATTTACTCCTGGATGGACGATAGAATTAGTGCCAATGAAAGCGTCTTTTTCTATTACAACTCTTGAAATATTTGGATTTCTTTGTTCAATTGGCAATACGGTTGACATCCTAAAACCCCCATGATACGAATCTGTTCCAGTTAAAATTCTTACTCCATCTGCTAAAACACAATAATCGCCTAAAATCAGTTCACCACCTCCAATTACGCTGACAAATCGGGAGATATGTACATATCTCCCGATTTTAATTCCTTTACCTCCATAAATAAATGTGAAATCATCTATTTCCGAATTTTCATCAATTTCTATTACTTCTGGTTTTACAATTTTCGCATAATCAAAAATCTTTACATTATTTCCAATTGATTTAAAATTAATTCTCTGAGTCATATATTCTTTATTTATATTTTTTTTAATATACTAAATCATATTATCATGCAATATATTCAAAAA
>WJIN01000157.1 GCA_014730295.1 Promethearchaeota archaeon
AAGGTCAAGTTCTCGAAATAAATGGGGGTTCCTAGTTGCTATTAAGATGCCCTATATTAAAGAATCAAATTATGACCTTGAAGAGAATAAAAATAAGAAATTCCCAATTCCAGAAGGGGATCATGTAGAAGGACCTATGAATGGATATCTCTAAAAATTTATAAAGAATCCCCAGAATATAAAAAATCTATAGTCTTTTTATTGATATTATTGGCAAAGGAATAGATGAGATTAGGTTAGCTAATAGGTTTGTTTAAATAATAATTTTTAATTCAAAGAGATAATTAAAAACTTGATTTTGAGTTAGATCTGTAAGTAATTTTGACCCTCTTTTTCATAGATGGATTGAGTGGTAAAAAATTTAGTAAATTTCACTTTAAATCAAAATATCCCTCAGTTAGATCTTTTTCTTATATAAAAATATAATGAGAAGTTTATCTATTTCTTTTTAGAAATTATTCTATGATTCATGACAAACTAAAGTATAATTTTGAGATAATTCCAGGAGAATTGACCGCATTTGAAAAAAAATTGCTTAAGTTGGAACAGATCCGTTATATTGAAAATCCTAAAAGATTTTATAGAGAATCTGCATATTTAAAACGCGTAGATGGAAAAATAAGTTATTATTATCTTTTTTCACAGATTAAATCAAACAATTTTAATCGTGGTTCTGATTACTTAACGCATGGATTAGATTTTTACAGAGGGAGTTTTCACGCTCAAATGGTAAGAGGGTTAATTAATTATTGCAATCTTAAAGATACATCGATAATTTTAGATCCATTTTGCGGAAGTGGAACTACCTTAGTAGAAGCTACTTTATTAGGATTTGATTCAATTGGAATCGATATAAACCCAATTGCTTGCCTTAATAGTATAATCAAAACAAAACTACTTAAATATAATGATGCTATTTCAAGAAGAACATTAGAATATGATTTAACATACTTTAATAATGAAGATTTTGCAAATCAGAAATATAAGGTAATTCTTAAAAAAGATTTCGAGTATCTACTTGGATTATTCATATATACAAGAATCTTATCAATGGAAAAAAGACTTAATATGAAAAAAGAAACGGCTTATAAGATTTTCTTGGATAAACTCAACTTTATTTTAAAAAAATATAATTTTTTGAAAAAGAAAATAGAATTCAATGAAGGAGAGTCCAAAATTTTATTTAACGACAACTTAACTCAGATTAAAAATTATCCAAACAGTTCTATTGATGCTATAATTACATCTCCTCCATATTTAAATTTAATCGACTACATTGAAGAGGATATAACTAAAATAAAATATCTATTCAATAAAAGGGAAATTCAACAACTTAAAACCCAATCGATTGGAAATCGTATATTGAATAATCAGAACTCTCACATCGACTATTGGAATAAAATGATTAAATTGATTACCGAATTGTATCGTGTACTAAAAAAAAATAAATTTCTAGTTTTTATTATAGGAAACTATGGAAATATGAGAAGCAAGTATTTATCTCATTTTGAAAGTTCGGGATTTAATATTGAAAGAATATTAAAACGAAAGATTGTGAATCTCAAAAAAAAGGATAATGTTGAATATGTGTTTTTTCTAAAGAAATAATCTATTCTAATAATGAATCAAACTCAAAAATATAAAAAAAATGAATTAAGTATATTTAAGATTCTGTCTAAAAAAAATTGGTTTTTAAAGAATTATTTTAATAACCAAATTATATTAACATAATTTCGATAATCTCTTTCCTTGAGTAAGAATTTATTTGATCTATAAATTTTGGATAATTATGGATACTAAAAATCCGCAAAAGAAAAAAATCAATAGAAAAGAGTTTATGAAAGTTTATTCTTTCTCTATAAGATCTTTATTAGGGTTGAATTTAAAATTATAAAATTCATTCATAAGTTTCTCTTTTGTCTCTAGGTAAAAAAGCTGAGCTTCCTGAGCCGTGTTAGTATCCACATCTAAATTTTCATGGACAATATCATTCAGTGTGAGCCTCCATTTATCAAAATCATCGATGATTCTAAAGTCTTTTCCGAGTGTTGCTTGAATTTTTTCAATCATATTAGATGTTTTCAAATCGTTTTCTGCTGGAGCTGGCTCTCCTATTACTCTTAAATAAAGTATTTTCACGACTTTCTCGATGCAAAGATACATTAATCGTATAAATTCTTTATAATTTCGTGTATCAAAAGCACGGTTAACATTATTTTCGACCTCATGAATTTTTTTCTCTAACTCTTTAAACCCTTTATTAATAAAATTTTGCTATTCCTCAAAAGTATCGATATTGTATTTTTAAGCGTCTAAGAACTCTTTTTCGATTTGAAATTTCCTTTTCTTGCTTTTACAAATTGTTTATAATCTCCAAAATTTGTGCTTTTCCATTCTTTATATTCATGAATACCAGTTATACCATACTTTTTTGCTTGAATATATTCATTCTTATTTGAAAAAGCAAATTTTTTCGCTTCTTTGAATAGCTCATAATCATCTTTACTACTTCCGAAATTAGATTTATTGAATTTTATAAATTCTTCGTAAATCCTTTTTGAGTTTTCAATTTAAAAACCTGAATTTAATTAGTAGGATAGAATCAATGTCTTAATCTATTATGAGATAATTATTTCATATAATTAAGGAATTAAAAATATTTACTTCTATGGTTTCGTTTATAACTTACTCTCAAGCAGATTAGAATAACCAGTAAACTCATTTTCTTTCAAATCATAGCGAATTAATTTCCACATAACTTATGAGATACTTTATCCCCTCTTCCCAATAGTTATATAACTTTTCACTAATCCTTCACTCCTTTGAAATTCTTAAGTGTTAGAAACTTTTTCTCTACTGATAACAATAAATAACCATATGTAACCAAGAGAGATGATAATGAAAAAAATTAATAGAAGAGAGTTTATGGAATATTTTAGAAGTACGCAGTTCGACATTGAGCTGACAGTTGATGATAAATTAGAGATTTTTACCCAATGTCTGGCATTTATTCCTGACGATTTCGTCAAAATTATCAATAAGATTCTCTCAGATTATAACCAAGACTATATAGTGTGTAAGTGTATACCTTTGGAGTAAATTTGGTGCAATTACTATCCAATCATTTCATTATATTTGGAGTTTTTTTCTTTGTAATATAGATTAGATTTAATTTGGAAAAGTTCTATAAATTCTTAGAGAGCCAATATTTTAATATATAGATATGCAAATTAATCATACTATCAGCTATAGAATATAGATCAAGATGTGTGACGGAAATTATGCGTTTATTAATCCGCTAATGGTGAATTTTAATTCATTAACTACTATTGGTGGGAAAGAAAGGACCATAAAAGAATTCATAAAGTTGCTTAATTTATCTGGTTTTGAGTTAGTGGATGGATGATCCAAAACTAGGCTGATTAGTATATTTATTGCGAAATTGATGAAATCAGAGATTATAAATAAAAATTTAAAAACAAGGATGTAGATTTATCTACTCAGTTTTATTTTAGATTTTTCCAATTCTGACGCCTAAATATTCTTTAGATTTTTCGTTCTTTAAATAATCACATTCATAAGTCTTATTACTTGATTGATATTAATCTTAATATAAGAGGATATCTAATATATTCATTAATTATGGTCGCCCTAAAGTCTCAAAAGACATCCTAAAATGAAACATAAAAAGATAAAACTTAGTATATTAATCCTAACCAGTATTCTCATCACTCTTTTAATCCCAACAACCTATGTGAAAGCATGGGAGATTGATGATGAGGGTTATGTCAATT
>WJIN01000497.1 GCA_014730295.1 Promethearchaeota archaeon
ATTATTTATCGTTTTAATGATTATTTTAAATCTAGGTGGAAATTAATTTATGCTGAGTTTGAAAAGAATTTATTTATGATATTTAAAAAAATTTAAAAAAGGATTATTAAAAAATGGATTATGGAAAAAGTAGCTCATACTTAGAAGTTCAGTTAAATGAGATTCTTAAGAATCGGACTAAGGATGAACGTGGTTTTATTTTGGAAATTGCTTCGGTTGTTTTGTCCGAAGATTTTGGGGAGGACCTACCGGCTTTATATCGGATTTTAGGATTAAACGATTTTATTAAGGTAGTTTCTTTATTTGAAAATCGATCTGTTAAGTTTCCTACTTTAAAAAGTCTTAAAGATAGTTTGCTTTTAGTTCTGTGTTATTATTATCGGGAAACAAAGGGGCTGTCCTGGGAAGATATAAAGAAGACACTGGGGCATAAGTTTTCTGCTATCAGTTTTGGATTGAAAATTAGTCGTTTAAATGAGAAAGTTAGGGATCAAATTAAACAGATTATTTGTGATTTTGAAGGAAACGATCGTGAGTGAATTTAAAAATGAAGTTGATGCTTTGATAACTTTAGTGGATGATCCTTCTTTAAAAAAAGAAGTGGAAGTCGCTAAATCTTATGATCCCATGATTACTTTAAAAAACAATGTCCTCGGATTTTTTACGGAAAGATTAGGTAATATTAAAAATCGTGAAAAGTTACTTGATTTGATTCAAAAAAAGATTGAATTAAAGATTGAGTCGGAGGATATTGAATTAGGTGAGTTGATTATGTTTTTTAACACTATTGCTAATCAAATAGGGATTGCTTCAGCGGATATTATTGGCCTTTTTAAGTCAGTTCCCGGCGCTCCGTCCCCCTTTGTTAATGATCTTTCAAGAAAAAAAGAGTTAGATTCGGATGTGGACGATTTTGTTAGTAATCTTCCCAGAGGCTATTTAGAAAAGATTAATAAACTGTATCAACAGATTGAAAATAACAATGAGGATTTAAACTAAGTCTTGAATAATTCTTTTAATTGCGGTAAGATACATCATGATCACCTGGGATGAGTTTAAAAATTATTATGAGAGAAAGGGTCGGTGTTACAATACGGCTTATGAAAGAAAAAATCCGTTAAATGATACTGAGTTAAGGAAGCAATATCGAAAATATGTTGATTCTTATGTTAGATTAAGGGATTTTACGATTGATGAAAGGTGGGCTTTTCTAAGGGACAAAGTAAGGGATCGGGATAAGTACTCCTGCCGCCTTTGGCAAGTGTTGAATTTAGAGGAAAAAAGTAAAGTAGCAAATAACTTAAAGGGTGTTTTTAAAATAATAGATATAGCCCATGTTTTTGAAAAAAGTGTTTATCCTCATTTAAAATATGATATAGATAATGTTGTTTGCTTGTATCGGTATTTTCATAATAGATTAGATTCTCAAAAAGATCCTATTACCGGGGAGCCTGTATCAAAGGAAGATATTAAGGCCTGGTGGGTCCGGATAATAGGGGATAAATTATATTTAGATTTGGAGGCTAAGAAACATGATTGAATTTGTAAGAGTTTTGAATAATGACATTGAGAGGGATGTTCGGGAATCGGCTTTGTTTGCAAGTAGAAAAGATTATATTAAAAAATCTATGTCTAAAAAAGAATGGTTCAATTATTTGATAAAAGAGCATTCTGTTATTGAAACAATTTTAATAAAGATTCGATTTTGTAATATAAAGAAGGATGTTGCTAGTCATTTAGTTAGACATACTAAAAACCACCCTAGATATTTTATGCAGACTTCCCGGCCTGATATTGTAAAAAAGGAAAGAGATCCTGATGAATTAATAGGGCTTGAAATTGTTTTAAATCCTTTGGCTTTAATAAATATGGCAAGACAGCGGCTTTGTTTTAATTCCCAGGAAGCTACTAGAAAAGAAATGATTGGTTTAAAAAACTATTTATTAGGGGAGACTGATGCTTTTTTAAATACTTTAGGATTTGTATTGGTTCCCGATTGTGTTTATCGTGGTGCTTTTTGTAGTCAAAGGGATTTAGGTCTTGCTAAATGTTGTTACAATACTGTAAATACTTTTGGGGTTGTTTCTGAAAGGTATGCTATTTTTGCGGGGAGGTTTAATTAGATGAAACAGCCTTTTTCTTATTACAATGAAGATATTTTGCCGAGGTATAAGAGGATTGATTTTAAAACTAAAACATCGCTAGGCAATATGAGGGCCGGCAGAATTGTATGTAAAGATAGGGTTGACTCAATCTGGATACATGACTCAGGGGGTGGGCTTGAAGACCCATATTTTAAGAAAATTTATAAAACAGAGGCCTTTCAAAAAATATGGCCGATTGAAAATACTTTGTTCTAGTAAAGGAAATATTTTTAATGCGTAAGGCTTTGAAAAAAAGAATACAAGAGTATATTATTTTATCGAAAGAAGATTCTAAGAGCATGCTTAAGAAAAAGCTTTTTTGCAGAGTAAAGCGAACGTCTTTTCCGGTATCTATAGTTGATTATGAAATTAAGGATTATTTAGGGGAAAATCAAAATATTGATAAGCTTAAAAAATATGTTGATAATTTTGGGAATAAGTTTAAGAAAATTCATTTATATTTGTGGTCCAATTTAAATGGAACCCAAAAAACTACTGTAGCTTCCTGGATTGCTAAAGAATTGATTTTGAAAGATTTTGATTGCCAGTTTGTTCTTATGGATACTTTGTTGAAGCTTTTAGTTTCTTTTAATGATAATCAGGATGAAATTAATAAATATTTAAGGTGTGATTTTTTAGTGTTGGATGATTCTTTTGATTCTAAAAAAGTTACAGTTTATAGATCCGGTTATCAAATACCTTTTTTAGATAATTTTTTAAGACAAAGACTGGAAGGTTATCAGAAAGCTACTTGCTTTACTTCTAATTTTTCGATAGATAGTATTGATGAAAGTGTTTTTGGAAAAAGTATTTGTGATTTAGTTGATAGGAACATTTCTTTACCTATGGAGTTTAATGATAAGGTAGCTAAAAAATATAAATTTAATATAGAGGAACTTTGGGGCTAGATGTACGCTGTTGCTGAAAATGAAAAAAAGATTCTTGCTTTTTTATTTGACAATCCTAGTAAGTTAGGGTTGATTGAAAAAGACTTGCTTCTTTTAGATATTAGTAAAACTTTTTATGATGTTCTTTGTAGGTTAAATCAAGAGAGCGTAACTCCAGATTTATCCCATATTCTAGCTGAAGACACGGAGGGAATATTAACCGAAGGTATTGTAACTAATATTTTAGATACGGAATATCAAGAAGATAAGCTAGAGTATTATATTCAAAAACTAAAGGAAGATTATGTAAAATCAAATATACGTACGGATTTATTGTCTAACATTACTAAGATGGTTTCTTCTAAAAATAAACTTGATTTGGATGAGTTTAAGAAACTTTCGAATAAATTGACCGATGGTATAAATTTTTTAGAAAAAAAGAATTCTAATATATTGATTGATTCAGAACAATTATTTTCTGATTATGTAGCCGATTTAGAAAATCGTGTTTATGGTACATATACTTATGGGGATTTTTTTCTAGATGAAAGGATAAACGGCGGTCCCGCGCCGGGGACTATTACTACAATGTTTGGGCCTACCGGGGGGGGTAAATCTAGTTTTGTTTCACATTTAGTTAGGCATTGCCTGAATAGGAGTGTTCCCTGTGTTTATGACTCTTTGGAAATGGGTAAAATTATGACTATGGACAGAATAATTTCTTCTATTACAAAGATACCTATGCAAGATTTATACCCTACGTTTACTAATGAGCTTCCTGATTATGTGATTGAAAGGGTAAAAGTTAAGAAAAAACTTTTTGAACGGTTTAAAAACTTTTATTTTATTGAAGATCCTAATCAAAAGATTTCTGATATTGAGAAGATTGTTAAAGAAGCTAAGAAAAAGTTTAAAACAGACTGGCTTATTTTTTTTGCGGACCTATATTCTATGTTTAGGGATCATGGAAATACTCCTCAGGAAATTGAGGATGGGATGAATAGGCTACATAGTTTGGTTAAAAAATTAGGTATTCACTTTGTAGCTGTGGTCCAGGCTAATAGGGAAAATGAAGGGCATAGGCCTAAAGATCCTTATGATACAGAAAAATTTAGGCCAACACTTAAGAATATAAAAAACGCGGCGGCTTACGCGGAAAGAAGCCGTGTAGTCTTAGCTACCTTTAGGCCAAAATACTATGCTAGTAGGTGGTTTTCGGGGGATAGAGAATTTCAGGAAGACTTAGATGCTATGGATGATATAGCCAATCTTTATATTTTGAAGCAAAATCAGGGTCAGGTAGGAACTATAAAATATTTATTTGATTCTTCAATTTTTACATTTACACCTTTGGTAGATGAGGGGGAGGAAG
>WJIN01000464.1 GCA_014730295.1 Promethearchaeota archaeon
CCGCATGCCTTTGCGAGCGAGGGAAAGGTATTGGGCGCGGGCCGCGCCCATGATGAAATACAGACCGATACCCCGTTTTCGAGCGCTTCATCCCCGAGATACTTGCCCCAGTCCCAGCACGCGATGATCACCTGTACCGGACAGGTAAAGGGATTGACCCCGAGAGCGCCGAATCCGCGAAAGACGAGCGGGCGGATGTACCCCTCCTTGAGTTTGTTGGCGTGCACGGTCTCGATAATGGCCTTGTTGATCTCCTCGGCAGAGTACGGGAGGTCGCAGCGGTAGATCTTGCACGTGTCAAAGAGGCGCTTTGTGTGATCGTCGAGGCGAAAGACCGCACTCCTCTCCCCCACCCTGTAGAGCCGCATCCCTTCGAACGCGCCGGAGCCGTAATGCACCACATGGGAGAGTACATGTATCTTTGCATCGTCCCAGGGGACGAGTGTGCCGTCAAACCAGATCGTATCAGCGCGGAATGCCATAGTTGCAGCTTTTTAAATCCCGAAAGTTGTTTTTTCCCGAAGAATTCAACGAAAAAGTATACAATAGGGATTGAAAAATTACAATCAACAAAAAAAATTTTCATCTGATCACACCGGTGTGGTCAGGTGAAAAACTTTTTATCCTTCATCGATTGAAATTGTTTTTAGAAAAAAGTAACCGAAAAGGGCGATGACTGCAATGAGCGGTCCGATGAGCCTGAAACCGAGGGTCAGCCTGTCGAAATACTCAAAAACGCCTATAGCGGTCGAAAATATGAATACCCCCGCCGCAAAACCCATCTTGCGGATAAATGCATAGACCCCGAAATACATGGCCTCGCGCCGGAGACCGCCGGTACGGGTGTCATGGTCGGTCACATCAGCGAGTATGGCGATGATAAGGAGGTTCACCGCTCCGTATCCAAAACCGACGAGCGCATAGTATACCCAGGCGGTCATGACCGGGGACAGACCCGGGATGTACCCGACAAGGTAGTACAGGGGAAAGAGGACGATCAGGTAACAGAGACAGTGTTTGAGCGCCCTGAGTTTGGTCGAGCGGGCCGCGAGATACTGCCAGAACGGCAGGCCGGCAACCATTGCGACGATGAACGAGAGGTACAGACCGGATATGCTCAGCGTGCGGTCAGCCGTCGGCTGGGCCCTGATGAGGATGTGATCGGTGAAATACTCGATGTCCTTTATAAATATATTGCCCGCCGACTCGATACAGAGTATGAGGAGGCAAAGTTTGAGAAAGCCGGTATCGGAGAATGTTGTACGAAATGCGGGGATGAGCCTGAGCGGCTCTCTCGCGTGCGTATGCCGTTCCCTGATGCCGGCTATGGACACCAGAAAGCTGAATCCGGCGATCCCGGCGACAGCGATGCTCGTCGTGCGGAGCTCCCCGCTGCCGAGGAAGATTGAGGCGAGTACGATCCCGATGACCGCAAACACGGATTTGTACCGGGATGCGGTAAGCCGCTCTCCTTTTGTTTTCGAGAGCTCCGCGATGTGCGCGTCATACGGAATGGCAAAGAGGGTAAAGGAGGTAAAGAACAGATTGACTACAACAAAAAGGTAAATAAAATTGGGCCAGAACCCGCCGCTCCGTCCGAACGGGGGAAACCATATCAGCACGAACGAGAGGAGCATGACCGGCATGGAAAGCGCCAGAAAGGGCTTTCTCCGTCCCCACCTGCTCCGCGTCCGGTCGCTCAGGTATCCCGCAAGGGGGTCGGTCAGCGCGTCCACACACCGTCCGGCAAAGAGCGCAGCCATTGCCCAGAACATCGGGACGATGGGGGTGTGTATCTTGTCGTCATAGAAATGGAGAAACTTGGTCATGACAAAGATGGTAAGCGCGTTCAGACCGATGGAGGCAAAGGAATAGGAAATGAGATGTTTTTTGTTCATTACTTTTTCAACGAGAAGACAACGACGAGGACCGGCTGTCCGGGATCATCGATTGTATCATAGGTTTTGGGATTTTAACCGGGTACATTTCGTTGACAGTGCTGTGGCGCTATTGTATAATCGGTTTCTTTTTTTTACGGTATACTTAGACAGTACAGGGCGTTTAGCTCCCTGCTCGGCGCATCCATGCGCCTCCCAGGACAGGACGCTCGGGCCCCGTCCGTGGGGCAGGGATGCAGTGGACTAGTGTACATTATTTGATTATATTACAGGTGTTCGGGCGTTTAGCTCAGTTGGGAGAGCGCTACCCTTACAAGGTAGATGTCGGGGGTTCAAATCCCTCAACGCCCAAGTATATGAACCATAATTTTTTATGATAAATAGGTTGAGGGGGTTCCCTTGATTTTTTATTTTCCCTCAATTGTTACGCTGGGTGATTTTCCGGCTATCCTATAAAACAATCGGGATCGGTATCGAATGAGATGCCTGTTCGCAATAATCAGTCAGTGTTTCGCCTCACCCCCTCATCCATCCCCGGCAGAAAGGTCTGATGCTTGACAGCATATGGTATAATGAGTCCTAAGAGCCTCACCTTTTCATGTGCGGGGAAATGTCAAAAAAAGAGGTGACCATTGCATAGGAAACAAGCCCAAAAAGTATTTTGTTGTACAGCAATTTTTGGTATACTGTTCACCGCCTCGGTGTTTCCCGTTGACATAGTCCCCTCGGGGACATCCAACGATTCCGGCATTATTCAGGCGGCCCTGGACAGCTTAAATGCGGGAGACACCATTCAGTTAAACGGGGACTTTTTTATATTAAACACTATCTACCTCCCGTCCGACATCACCTGGATACTCAATGGAACGTTGACGCTGACGAGCAATGCGGTACTCGATGAAGCGGGCGTTGTTGAGCCCGGGGTTGACAGCACCCGACCGACAGGGATAACCGAAAAACCGGGCGGAGCGTCCAATATCGAGATGTCAGGCGGTCTCTATGACGGGAACGCGGCCGGCAACGGCCCCAGCATCCGCTTCA
>WJIN01000158.1 GCA_014730295.1 Promethearchaeota archaeon
AATCAGAGATTCACAGGTGTGGTTTATGGTCTCTTCTAAATTATCAAGATATTTCCCAGGAGAGATTACATCCGTATCTACATTATCGGGAAAGACCCAAACTCTTCCCTCGATTTCATCTTGTAGTATGCCATTAGTTGAACCTGAAACAGCCATTATCGTTCTAACGGCATTTTCGATCGATTCTTTAGTGACTAATTTTTTTAATTTAAGTTTAGAATTAACTAATTTCATGATAAGATGTCCTGTTTTTCGAGCCTGTCGGATTTTTTCCATATTATTTCCCGGAGTTGTTGAAACCCCTGGTATGCAGAGTCCCATTGCCTCTGTGGAAATCATAGTTGTATTTGCCGTTGTTAATTCTGGACACGCTCCACAACTCTGTATCCAGTTTGATTCCATTTTTTCAGATTCATTTAAGAATTCCTCTTCAGATAATTCACCAGAAAGTACCATATTTAACCCTTTAATAATAATGTTTGTAGGAAAAACTGTTTCTTCTCCTCTCCATCGACCAGGTATAGCCGGACCACCTAATAAGAAAATTGTTGGCAAATTTAGTCTCGCGGCACCTAACCACATCCCTGGCACGATTTTGTCACAAGTACCGATACACACTAATCCATCTGCTTGATAATTCATCATCTGAATCTCAATGGAATCAGCAATTGCTTCTCTTTGGGGTAAATCGTACAGCATTGTAATATCATCAGTAGCTTTTGTTTTTGCGTAACCAGCACATGGTCCTATTACATTGAATTCGATTGGAGTACCTCCCGCGGAATAGATACCTTCTTTCACATGAGTGGCTAACTCTTTAAGATGCATATGCCCTACTCCCGCATCTTGCATAGAATTCGCTACCGCTATGATTGGCTTATCCAAATCCTCATTAATATATCCAGAAGCTTTCCAATAATATCGATGAGTTTCTATTTTATTCAGAAGTTTAAGAGCTTTTGAAATTTGTTCAGATGAAAGTTTTTTCATAATTAAATTTCCATTTTCAATTATTTATAATTTTTAATAAAAGTGATTTTGTTAAAGAATAAGAATTTTATATGAATATGGCGGCCCAGGGGGGGATTTTCTTGAATGTAGCAGACTACGATCATATCGAACCCCTATCCCTCCGCGGGATAACTGGATTTCTTCTTATTTATAGATTAATTGAAGTCCAGCGTCAAAGACCACTTCGACCGCCCCGGGCCATGGGGTTTAAATTAGGTTCTATTTAAAAAAATATTGCTTTTTTATTGAGTTTTATGTTTTTATACTATTGGTCAAGAGGTTTTATTTATATCGATTTATTGATTCTCTTGCTAAGGTATTTATATTATTTATAATTTCTTCTCATTCGTTCTCGAAAGTCGCTGCAGTTCAATCGTCTATAACCAGGGCGCATTAATTGCATCCCATAAATTTGAGTGAGAAAATGTACGATAATATGTGTTGTTGCTCCAAAGATTACATATTTTTTACCTCCAGAATTACGATATACATATTTTCCAACTGCGATTTTATTACCATGAAGCATATAAGTGCGTTCTCTGTAATTTTTTTTATTTGCAAAAAAAGAGATGGGGATTTTTACAATTTCCTTAACTTCGCTTTCTTGTTTTACCATTTTTTGATCTGGAGAAATATAACCAACAATCGGGGAAATAATAAAGAATTTAGGAGTGATATGATCATCAAAAGAGCCCAGAACATTAATATTATTTCGGGCTATTCCCAATTCCTCTTCGGTTTCCCGCAGAGCAGTATCTATAAATGTTTTATCTTTTTTCTCTTCAAATTTTCCACCTGGAAAACTCATCTCCCCCGAGTGCTTATCTCCATCTCTATGGGTACGTCGAATAAGCACAAGATCATACGGTTTATTATGATTTGCGATTAGAAGAAACACCACAGCTCCTTTCGTGAACCTCTCATCTTCTAAACATAATCGTGAATCTGAATCATAATCTAAAAGCCCCTTAGAAATTATTTCTTCATCAAAGATAAAATCGTTCAAGGTATTTTTTCTCATGGTTTATCTGAAGATTATTTCTGTGTTACGTTTTAGATTATATAACTTTTATTCATCTCGGTATGGAATTAACATTTTGAGTTTATCTGTATTAGATATCATTATTTAATTGAGAAGTGATTTTGTCTCTGTATCTTATAAAATCTTTCAAGGATACAATCTCATTTAGCTTAAATCTCTTGATTCCGAGTTCTGACATTTCATAGCCGTAAATTCTCTCAATGAATGATACAATCATGAACGCGGTCGCGCCCCAGATGAGATAGCTCTTATTAGATTGTTGGTTTTCATATGTAAAATAAAAGACCGGAAACTTTTTATCCTCTATCTTGAACGCTTGTTCTTGAAAATTAATCTTATTTATGAAAAAATCAATCGGGACTTTCAATATTTCTTGTACTTCCCTCTCTTGGCGTATTAATTTTGCCTCAGGATTGATTTTCGCGACGAACGGTGAGATAATATACTTTGTCATTGTGGGAAAATCGTTTAGACAGCCCAGGATTTCAATATCATCTCGAGAAACGCCAATCTCCTCCATTGCTTCTCGGATTGCCGTATCTAATAATGTTTGGTCCACGGAGGGGTCAAATTTGCCCCCCGGAAAAGACATCTCGCCTCTATGTTTCCTCCCTCTGTTCGTTCTATGGATAATGATAAGATCGTACGGTCTGTTGTCATACGGGATGATAGAAAATAGTACTGCAGAATTTACAAACATCTTATCAGATAATCGAATCCTCTGAGGATCATAACACGGAATTAGTCTTTCTTTAATCAATGTATCGTTGAAGGTAAAATTTTCTGGAACCATAGAAGGGGCAAAAATTTTAAGATTATCTTTAATTGTTTAACATAATCTTTGATTTTATAAATTTTTTAGCAGATTAGTTGATAGATATGAAACTACCTAAGGAACTTCGAGAAAAGCAAGAATTACAGACTTCTGGGGGTAAGGCAAAAGCGTGTTCTGTGGTTGATTGTAGAAAACAAGCCGTGCGGAGCCTGTCTGAGAATAAATGGAAAGATTATGTTGAACAAGCAAATTTAACCTATAAAGAGAACCGTTTGCATAAGATATATTTATGCAAGAAACATTATAAAGAAGCTAAGAAAGTTAGGCAAAAAGAAGAAAAACAATTTACGAAGAAAGGGTTTTTAGACGACGCGCGCCCTGGCGGCAGAGAGAGATACTAATTTACTTTTTTGTAAATTTGAGACAAAAATAATCAAACATTCATTTCTTTAAAAATTTCTCTATCTGAATAGTTACGTGGCTAATTATTTTCTCTAATATGTTTTCAGAGTATATTTTGTCCTCTTATCACAAAAATGTAAAATTTTGGAAGAGGTTAAATAAACCATTTATATTACAAAATTATGAAAAAATTTTTAAAAATTGGAATTATTTGTTCTGTTGCTCTAATGGGTTTAACCCCAACATTGAGTTTTTTTATTGCCCCACAATTTAAACCGACAGATATGGAATATTTTCCTCTGAATGTGGGAACAGAATTATATTATAATAGTACTGATGATACTGGAACATGGGATACAAAAAGATATATTGAAGAGGGGGGCGGATTTTTACATGGTATCTTCGGCACATTCACGGTTTTATGGGGTGAGGCTCATCAACAGCTAGGTGAAACTTCCTATACATGGATTAACCAAATGTGGTTAAGTAAGAGTGGAAATTCACTGGTATGGTGGGGATTTAAAGATGAAAATGCTCAAGTAATTGCAGACGAAGGATTGATTTATGTAACTGAACCTGTCCAAGTTGGAACGTCAAATTATGGAGAAACATCCTCTGTCCTGACACTATCGGGTGGCGGAAGTCAGAGCATTAATTTTGAGGGTAATTATACGGTGGAAGCAGTAGAGTCGGTAACGGTTCCAGCAGGGACTTTTAATGACACGATAAGAGTCCACGAGCAAGAAATCACTCCAGATGGTACAATCGATTTCTATGTATGGTACGCTCCCAATATAGGAGCTATTAAATATTGGTATCCAAATGATAACAATCGAACTGATGTGTTGACAAGCTATACTCCCGCCGAGAATAATGATCCGTGGAATGATTGGATCTTACCCTATGTACCAAGTATGCTTATATGGACGATTCCCGCATTAATTATTGGAACGTGTGCTATTATCGCATTAATTTTAGCAAATAAATTCTATTTCAACAAGAAAAAGTAATAATATAGAAGAGAAGGTTTTATAGAATTATTTTTTCTAATTCTTTTTCTTTCATGTTCTAATTAAATGCTTGCCATTTGATTATAGAGCTGCTCAATGAGATTTAATTGGCCCAAAATGATGCCATAAGCCAAAAATGATAAGGCAATTAGGAGGATGATGATCCCGATTAATTTTTTTCTCATATTAATTATCTTCCAGTAATTATTTTCTCAAATTAACAAAAATAAATAAATATTTAGAATTCACATTTACTTTGTTAATTTCTCCAAGGTATCGATTTTAGCCCTCACTTTCTTTAATTTGAACTCTAAATCTTCCCGTGTTTTCTTATACTCATCTTCTTCAATCTCTTTTGAGGAATATCGCCCTTTATTTAGTTTCAATAACCCCACTAAATCGTTTTCTTCCATTTTCAACTCTTGAATCCACTGGTTCATCCCATCCCGTAAATCAGATAGTTGCTGTTCAATATCTTCCTTCGTAGATTTGTATTTCTTTTTAAGTTTTTCAAAAGTGTTTTTATCTACTTTTTTGAGTCTGTATTGTCGAGTCAGGTTTTTCAACTGATAGACTTTTGCATCCAGTTCATTATTGAGCTTTTGAATAATGAAGATATCATCCATTTTAGACTCGATTTGTTTTTCTTTCTCTTTTAACTCATTAATTAACGTCTTAACCGCTTTAAGCTTAATATTAACTTTTTGTTTATAGTTAAAGTCATAATCGTATTTTTCGTCTTTCATCATATTGGACACCCCTTCAAGTTTTTTTTTAAGGGTTTCCTTATTAAACTGGAGATCGGAATAGTCTGCATATAGCTCTATTTGGTGTTTTACTTCTTCGGGTAGCGGCTTAACTTCCTTAACTTCTTCCTCTTCCTTTTCCTTCTTGTCTTTTTTCTTCTTTTCTTTCTTACCTTCTTCTAGTTCCTCTTCTTCTTCCTCTAGATTTATCTCTTGATCTTTTTCATCCTCGCCTTCTTCCTTCTTCTTTTCCTTTTTCGATTTCGAATCTTTCTTTGCCTCTTCAATGTCTTCTTGCATTTTTCTTTCTGCTTCTTGTTCAGCTTTTTTCGAAATATCTGCAAGTAGAGGTTTTCCACAGATTATACAATATTTGTCGTTGGGTTTTACGGGATTACCGCAATAGGGACAGAATTTAGCCATCTTCGATACCTTTTGCAAAATTTATTATTTAGAATTATAATTATATTACAAATTAAAATCCTATTAAATCTATAGTAAGCCAATATTTATTTCTATTCAGATTTCCTATTTTCAATACCAGAGCAAATTTTCCAAGAAAGATTTAAATGATAATTGTTTATTGGCATTAGATTTAAGTTGAAGTTGGATTTTTACTAATTATCAATCATGGATGTTTCGGAAAAGATCCCAATAAATTTGGGTTTATTTGGACATATTGATAGTGGAAAAACAGCGGTCGCTGAAGTCCTTTCGGAAATAATCTCCACTGCGGGTATTGACGCCCATCCCCAGAGTAAACAGAGAGGGATCACGATCGATTTAGGTTTCACGAGTTTTGTCTTAGAGGAATATCTAGTCACCCTCGTAGATGCACCCGGACATGCCGATTTATTAAAGATCAGTGCTTCATCCATAGAAATTATTGATCTGGCATTGGTCGTCATAGATATCAATAAAGGACCTCAAATCCAGACAGGCGAGCATTTAGTGATGATTGAATCCTTAGGAATTGAGGATATCATTGTGATATTGAATAAGACCGATTTATATAGTGGGGAACTTGATATTGCAATAGAAAAGACTAGGAGATTCTTTGAATCCACCAATTTTGGTCGAAATATTCCTATATATGCAGTTTCTGCAAAGGAAAAAACGGAATTTGAAGCCTTGAAGCAAGGAATATATGAGAGTATAAGCAGATCGGAAATACAACGTTTAAATCTGGACGATATCATCGTGCCTATAGACCATCATTTTATGGTTAAAGGTATTGGATCTGTTCTCACTGGGACTATTGTTGCGGGAACTGTAAAAGTCGGAGATGAACTCTCCATCCTTCCTATTAATGTGAAAGGACGAGTCAAAAATATTCAGATCTTTCATCAAAATGTACAATCGGCACGAACTGGAAATCGTGTCGGTTTAAATATGAAGGATGTTGACGTCAAAAATATTTATCGTGGATGTTATGCCACAGATAATATAAAAGCTTTTGATTTTTGTAGGATTGCAGACGTGAGAGTTACTAAATCTTCCTTATTTAAGCCAGATACGAATTTTGGGACCCAGTTGCATATCACCATTGGAATGGCAACCAGCATAGGCAAAATTTACCCCTATAAAGAAGAAGAGGGAAAAAAGATAAGGACATCGGTATCTGGAAACAAAACGGAATTTAGAGCATTTTTGTGGTTTAATGAGCGAGTTTTAATGAGAAAAACACGAAACAAAATGCTTCTGAGTCGATTAGATTTGCCTCCAACCACTTTAAGAATACTCGGGTCTGCCAAACTCATAGATATCCTTGAAAAACCACCTACACTACATAAGTACAAAACAAAAGTGGGAACCATCACGAATCCAAATCATTCTCATGGAATTGTATGCACGGGATTGGCTCAAAGCATAGCAGGAGCTCGGAAGATAGTCGGGCGCGAGTTGGAATCCCCTTTTACCAAGATTAAAAACACCTTTGGAACGAAAGGAGCCGTGATTGTGGGTACGGAGGGAGGTCAAAAAAACATAGAAAAAAATGACCGTGTCATAATGAAAGAACTGCGAAGTTTTCAGTTAAAAAACATTTAAATTTTGCAATAATATTATAATTATAGTAGTCGTTGTCAGAAATTATTGGAGGTTGTAGTTAAAAATGAGCGAAGTATGGTCTGAGCTGGAAGGGGTAAATGACGAGATCCTTAATGAGTTGATGAAAAGCTTGGAATGGTTGGAAAGTTCCACGGATTTGGAGGGAACCGCAATCGTATCCAAGACTGGTCTGCGAGTCGCAAGTTCCGAGACAGCCGATGTGGTCGCAGACATTTACAGCGCCAGCCCAGCGACTTTGTTGTCTTTAGGAGAGAAAATCAGCGAGAGTTTGGACCAAGGCGATTTAAGGGAGATAGTTATCAGAGGAACGAATGGCTATACCATCATCGTCGTAGGTTCTGCAGAGAAAAATTTCATGCTCTTTACTAATTGTAAGAAAGGCTATAAGCTCGGGTACTACTTCCATAAAATTCGAAAAGC